>NZ_DATFFD010000198.1:0-16059 GCF_035250425.1 Sphingopyxis sp. | reverse complement strand
CGGGCTGACCTTCTATCGCACCCTGCCGATCGCACCCGCGCGCGCGCCGATCCGCGAGTGGCGCGAGATCGGGGCATTGGCGAAGCGCGTTGAAACACTGGTTCAGCAATGGAAACCGGACCTTCTGCATGCGCATTCGCCGGTGCTCGACGGGCTCGCGGCGCTGCGCGTCGGCAAGAAACTCGGTATCCCGGTGATCTATGAAATTCGCGCCTTTTGGGAGGATGCGTCGGTTGGCAATGGCACCGGGCGCGAGGGCAGTTTGCGCTATTGGCTGACGAGGCAGCTCGAAACGCATGCGGTGAAATCGGCCGATGCGGTCGCGGTGATCTGCGAAGGGCTGCGCGGCGATCTGATCGCGCGCGGCATCGACCCCGCCAAGATCACCGTGTCGCCGAACGGCGTCGACCTCGAGCTGTTCGGCGATCCGACCCCGCGCGACGACGCGCTTGCCGACACGCTGGGCCTGGCGCCCGACGACGCGGTGATCGGCTATATCGGCAGCTTCTATGATTATGAGGGGATCGACGATCTGATCGCGGCGATGCCCGCGCTGGTCGCGGCGCAGCCGAAGGCGCGGCTGCTGCTCGTCGGCGGTGGGCCGATGGAGGCGGCGCTGAAGGTGCAGGCGGCGGCATCGCCCGCCGCGGCACACATCCATTTTGTCGGCCGTGTCCCGCACCAGGAGGTCGAGCGCTATTATTCGCTGATCGATATTCTCGCCTACCCGCGCAAAAAGATGCGGCTGACCGATCTCGTCACGCCGCTGAAACCGCTCGAGGCGATGGCGCAGGGCAAGCTGGTCGCCGCGTCCGGCGTTGGCGGGCATCGCGAGCTGATCGAGGATGGCGTCACGGGCACGCTGTTCGCGCCCGATGACCCCGCCGCGATCACCGGCGCGCTCGCCAAGCTTCTGGAAAATCGCGAGATGTGGCCCGAGCGACGGCGGACAGCACGTATATTTGTGGAAAGTCATCGTAACTGGTCGTCAAACATTTTACGTTACGAACCGGTTTACCAGCGATTGCTGCGCAGCGCCTGACGGTGGCCGCCCGATATGATGACAGGGATGGCTCGATGGGCCGATGGAATTGGGACGATATGGAAGTGACCAGCGAAAATCGGGCCAAGGGGATAGCGACCGCGCTGCTGCGCGCGCTCCAGCCCGCGATTCCGGCGGTGATCGGCGCTGCGGCGCTGACCTTCCTGTTCGCCGCGGTGATGCCCTTTTCTTGGGTCGCGGGGATCAGCTGGAATCTCTATCTCGACCGCCTCTCGGATTTGTTCGTGCCGCCGATCGGCAATGGCGGGCGGCTTGCGCTCGCGTTCGGCATGTCGGCGTTCGCCGCATTGATCGCGGGCCTCGTTGCGGTGCTGATAGCCAAGCCTGAAGCGGCCGGCTTGTCTTCGTTGCGCGAGCTTTTCCGCCGTGCGCCGCATGAGGCGGAGAGTGACGATAGCGAAGAGATTCTGACGCGCCGCCGCCGCGTCGACCTGCATCCCGATGACCCGCCGCGTCCGCCGATCCGCGCGGGGCGCGATCTGCCAGCGGGCGGACTGGATGGAAGCGCTATCGCTGAACCGGTTGCGCCCGCCTTGTGGTTGGGTGAAGCCGAGGCCGATGATGCGGGCGAACTGGTACTCGCCGATCTGGCGCCCGAAGAGGAGTTCGATGGCGATGCGCCGTGGCTGCAACCCGCTGCGATGACCTCGCCGCCGCCGATGCCCGATCCCGCCGACAAATCGCTTGGAGCCATGGTTGCTCGCTTCGAGGCGGGGCTGACGCGCCGCCAGCGGGCTGCCCCGGCGCCGACCGCGGCGATCCCGGTGCCCGACGATGTCGGGGCCGAAGGCGAAGCCGAAGTCGACTTCGCACTCGAAGCCGCGCTCAGCACCTTGCAGCGGATGACGCGCCAGTCGGTCGGTTAGGGTCCGCGGACCCTAATCCTCGACCGTCAATATTTCGATCCGCAGCATCTGCGGATCGGCTCCGCATTCCACCACGACATCGGCGACGATATGTCCGGGGAGCGTCCATTCGGTCGCGTTCAGCCGATCGTGCAGCGAGTGGCGCACCGCCTCGCTGTCGCCGGCTGCGAGCACGCACGGAAACAGGTGACGCGCGCCGACGAAGCTCGCGCTCGCCCAGGGGCGGAATGTCGAGGCGCCAGCCGACAGACCGTGCGGAAGTTCACGAATCAGCAGAAAGCGGAGCCGACGATGCGGGCAGCCGGGTCGCGGCGGCTGCGCGGGCGACCAGCGCATCATGCCCGTGCTCCAGTTTCGAGGTGACGCACGGCGCGTGTCCGCCGGTCGCCGCGGGGAACGACAGTTCCCGAACGACGGTCAGCACGCCATTTGTTCATGAAATGTTCCACACGGCATATCACGGCGCGTCCTGGCTCGCGCCCGCCGCGCAAGTCGCTGACGAGGCGCGGGTCGTGCACCGCGGCGCGACCGAACACGCTGGGCGGCATCGCCGATTCCTTCAGGAAGGCCTCGATCCGTTGCAGCAGGCTGCGCTCCATATTTTCCTCCCTGATCGCGCTGAAACCGGGCGAATCACCCGATAGGATATTTCCTATTTGATGCTCATTTTCCTACTTGTCTAGGAAAAATCCGTTTGCTAGAGACGAAATAGGAAGGACCAGCCCGACCGATGGCCGATTTCGATCAGGATCCGCGCGCCGCGCTCGACCGCCTCCTGGCTGAAAGGGGGATCGACTATGCACGCATATCGCAAGTGATCGGGCGCAACCCCGCCTATATCCAGCAATATATCAAACGCGGTTCGCCGCGGCGGCTGGCCGAGCAGGATCGCGCGCGCATCGCCGCCTATCTTGGCGTGTCCGAAGCGATGCTGGGCGGGCCGCTACAGCGTGTCGCGACCCCGGCGCGGGTGCGCGGGCCGGGAATGATATTGGTGCCGAAACTCGCGATCGGCGCCTCGGCGGGCGCGGGCGCCAGCGTCGATGGTGAAGCCGTCGAGGGCGAGGTTGCGTTCGACCCAAAATGGCTGCGCGACCTGGGTGCCGATCCGCGCGCGCTCAGCATCATTCGCGTCGAGGGCGATTCGATGGCGCCGACGCTCGACGATGGCGACGATATTTTGGTCGACGGCGGCGATGCCGCGGCGCGGCTGCGCGATGGCATCTATGTGCTGCGCATGGACGATGTGCTGATGGTGAAGCGCGTCGCGCGCGCGCCGGGGCAGGGGCGGATTTCGGTGATCAGCGACAATCCGCATTATCGCAGCTGGGACGACCTGCCGATGGCGTCGGTGCAACTGGTCGGCCGCGTCGTGTGGACGGGCCGGCGGGTGAGGTAGTTTTGATCCTCCCTGTCGCGAAGCGATGGGGAGGATATTAGCGCGGCGCCGCCATCAATGCTTCAATCTCATGTTCCAGAACTTCGGCGCGCTGGCACTGGTCTGCCCTGCCGTCGCGGCACTTTTCGGCCGCCTTGTCGCGCTGGCGCGACAGCTTGCCGAGCTGTTCCTCGCGCTTGCGCATTTCGCGGCCGCGGTTGCGATCCGATTCGTCCTGGCTGGTCGTCGACCAGTCGGCGACCTGGCCGACGGCTTTGACCGGCGCGGTGACGACCGTCTTGACCGCGCTGATGCAGCCGGCGAGCAGGGGCGCCGCCATGACCGCCAGGATTAAAACGCGCATATTCTTCTCCTCGCCGATGACGCCCCATCGCATAACCGGTGCGATCTGAACAGGATATTGCGACGGATCGGCCCCGCGCGCGGCTGGTGTGTCACATCACTGAAATAAATGGTTAAATTGCTGTTTACTAAGAGCCTCTAGGTCGGGGCGCGAACAAGGCCGCAGACTGAAGAGAGAGTGATGAACGCCACCGGATATGCCTTTACGCCATCGCCGGGTCATGCATCCGCGATCGGCGCCGACGCGCATATGTCGGAGGTCATCGACCTGTTTCGCGGCAATCCACAGCTCCGCGCGCTCGCTGTGCTCGATGGCGACGACTGTCCGGTGGGCATCATCCGCGAGCAGCGGGTGCGCGAATTGCTCTTCTGCCCCTTCTGGTTTTCGCTGATGCAGAATCCGACCATCGGCGGCTCGATCGCGTCGATGATCGAACCTTGCCCGACCGCCGATGTCGCGCGATCGACGACCGATTTGCTGCGCATCGTCGCGCAGTCGCCGGGGCAGCAGGAACTGATCCTCGTCCGCGCCGGGCGGTTCGTCGAGACGCTCGACAGCAGCCAGCTCGCCAAGCTGGCGATGCTGCGCGAGGTCGAACTGGCACAGGAGCGGGCAGCGCGCACGACGCAGATCGACGATGCCGGGCGGCGGTTCCAGCACGACATCACGACGCTCACCGCGACGCTGTCCGACATGGCGCGCAAGGTCGAAGCGGTCGCCTGCACCCTGTCCGAACGCGCGCAGCAAACGGGGCGCGACGCGGTCACCGTCGCCGGCGCGACGGCGCAGACGCTTGCCGGACTGCAGGATCTCGGCGATCGCGGCCATGCACTCGCCGCGACGATGGCGAAGATCGTCGACGACGGATCGCGCGCACGCACGGTCCGCGGCGACGCGCATCGCAAGATCAAGCAGGCCAGCGATCGATCGATCGCATTGAAAGCGGCGAGTCAGTCGATCGAACAGATGCTCGCGCTGATCATCGACATGGCGAGCCGGACCAACATGCTCGCGCTCAATGCGGGGATCGAGGCGGCGCGCGCAGGCGATGCCGGCCGCGGCTTTGCCGTCGTCGCGTCGGAGGTGAAAACGCTGGCCAGCCAGACACGGTCGGCAGCGGGCGACATCGCGCAATATGTCGACCGGATCCGCGACATCGTGGAACAGGTCGCGGCGGGATTTGAAGAGGTCGAGAAGGCGATCGACGCGAACAACGGTTTTTCCGACGCAATCGACCGCGCGGTCGACGGGCAGAGCGCGACGACGCTCACGATCGCGAGCTATGTCGAGCAGGCGGTATTTGCCGGCCGGGAAATCGACGCGCGCGTCCGCGAGATCGGGCACGGTGCGACTGCCGTCGGCGATGGCGCGCAGGCGCTGGGCAAATTGTCCGCCGGGCTGACCGAGGCGGCGCTGTCGCTCCACCAGCGCGCCCGCCACTTCGTCGAGGCGGTTGCGGCCGCCTGATTCGTCTCGATTCGACAAGGGCTTGCCCGTTCGCCCAGCCCTGATAGGATGCTGCTCGCGCCGGGGGCGTCAGAGGCGGCCGGCGCGGAGGAGGGTCATCATGACGAATATCCAAAAGGGTCTTGCCGAGTTCATCGGCACATTCTGGCTTGTCTTCGGGGGCTGCGGCAGCGCGGTTCTGGCCGCGGCATTTCCCGATGTCGGGATCGGACTGCTCGGCGTCTCGCTGGCTTTCGGTCTGACGGTCGTCACCATGGCCTATGCGATCGGCCATATTTCGGGCTGTCACCTCAACCCGGCGGTCACCGTCGGGCTGTGGGCGGGCGGGCGTTTCGATGCGCGCGACATTCCGCTCTATGTCATCGCGCAGATACTCGGCGCGATCGTCGCGGCGTTCCTGCTGTTCTACGTCGCCAGCGGTAATCCGGCCTATGATCTCGCTGCGAACGGCCTTGCGGCCAACGGCTTCGATGCGGGCTCGCCGGGGCATTATGACATCTGGTCGGCCTTCATCATCGAAATATTGCTGACCGCTTTTTTCTTGTGGATCATCATGGGGTCGACCGACGGGCGGGCGCCCGCGGGCTTTGCGCCGATCGCGATCGGCCTTGCGCTGACCTTGATCCACCTCATCTCGATCCCGGTGACCAACACCTCGGTCAACCCGGCGCGCAGCACCGGCCCCGCGCTCGTCGTGGGCGGCATCGCGCTGCAGCAATTGTGGCTGTTCTGGATCGCGCCGCTGATCGGCGGGGCGATTGGCGGCCTGCTCTACAAGACGCTTGGGGCCGACAGCTTCCCGAAGCCGAATATCGAAGGCGAATAAGAATGGGCGCCTGGAGCGTGGTTAAATAGGGACAGTCCCTAATTAACCGCGCTCAGTCGGTCGCCGATCATCGGCGGGAATTAAATAGGGACTGTCCCTATTAATGGTCATTTCAGCAGGTCGATCGCAAAGGCGCGAACTTCATCCGCCATGTCGGGCCGTTCGAGCGCGACCGCCAGATTGGCCTGGATATATCCGGCCTTCGATCCGCAGTCGTAGCGCGCGCCGTCGAAGGTGACGGCGTGGAAGGGCTGGTTGCCGATCATCGTCGCCATCGCATCGGTCAGCTGAATTTCGCCGCCCGCGCCCTTTTCCTGTCTTTCGAGCACGCGCATCACCTCGGGCTGCAGAATATAGCGGCCCGAAATGATCAGGTTCGACGGCGCATCGGCGACCCGCGGTTTTTCAACGAGGCCGGTCACTTCGGTCAGTGCCCCGTCGCGCGCGCCGGGCGCGATGACGCCATAGGCGGACACCTGTTCGGGCGGCACTTCGAGCACCGAGATCAGATTGCCGCCGACCTTTTGATACGCATCGACCATCTGCTTCATGCAACCGGGCGATCCGTGCATGAATTCGTCGGGGAGGAAGATCGCGAAGGGTTCGTCGCCGACGATATCGCGCGCGCACCAGATCGCATGGCCCAGGCCCAGCGGTTCCTGTTGCCGGACATAGGCGCAGGCGCCGGGGCCGAGCCGCGTCGGTCCAAGCACCGACAGATCCTTGCCGCGCTCCGACATCGTCTTTTCGAGTTCGAAGGCGACGTCGAAATGATCCTCGATCGCGCTCTTGCCGCGGCCGGTGACGAAGATCATCTGCTCGATCCCCGCCTCGCGCGCTTCGTCGACCGCATATTGGATCAGCGGCCGGTCGACGACGGGCAGCATTTCCTTGGGGATCGCCTTGGTCGCGGGGAGGAATCGGGTGCCGAGGCCGGCAACGGGGAAGACGGCTTTGCGGATCGGTTTCATGCGCGAGGGCTTAGCCGCGAAATTTGGTCAATGAAAGCGTCCGGCGCGCGCCAATCGCCGCGTCACTGCGGCGTGACGATCACGACCACGCGCCGGTTGTCCTGCCGTCCCTCCGCCGTCGCGTTGCTCGACAGCGGCAGCGTCTCGCCCCGGCCGACGATCTGGTCCGCAGTAAACCGCATGCCGCCCGCCTGCATCGGCGCCGCGACGGCCTCCGCGCGCGCCTGCGATAGCGTCAGATTATAGGCCGGGGCGCCGGTCGAATCGGTATGACCCTCGATCCGCGCGGTCGCGATGCCCACCGACACGAGCTTGGCGGCGATATCGCTGATCCGCTGCTGCTGGTCGGGCGATACGCTGCTTTCGTTCGACGCGAAAAGCAGCCGCTCGGGCATGCTCAGCATCCATCCGGGGCCGTCTTCGACGAACCCCTGCGACTGGAGAACGGCAATCTGCGCGGCGCTGAAGCCGGCCGTTGGCGGCACGCTTTGGCACGCCGCGAGCAACGCGGCGAAGCCGATGAGGCAAAGGGTCCGGATCGATCGGGGGAAATCAAGTGTCACGGCATCACTCCGCTGGTCATCATCGGGAACGGTTGGTCAGTTTGTCGGCATACATGGCGGCGTCGGCGGCGGTGAGCAGCGCGGTGGCGTTGATACCATCGTCGGGGAAGATCGCGACGCCGACGCTGACCGCCGCGCGATAGGATTCGCCGCCCGGCAGCGCGATGGGCTGGGATACGCAGGCGCGGATCCGGTTCGCCAGATCGTCGGGGATGGTGTCGGCGCCCAGCGGGTCGATGATGACGATGAATTCGTCCCCGCCGATCCGCGCGGCGAAATCGTCCTTGCGAAGCGTTCCCTTGATGCATGCCGACAGCGCGACGAGCACAGTGTCGCCCGCCGCATGGCCGAAATTGTCGTTCGCCGCCTTGAAGTTATCGGCGTCGATGAACAGCAGGGCAAAGCGGTCGCCGCGACCCTCGGCGGAACGGATACGCTCCGCCAGTTGCTCGTCGAACGCGGCGCGGTTCGGCATCGCGGTCAGCGTGTCGTGCGATGCGCGGTGCGCGAGCATCGCGCGCTCGCTCTCCATATGCCCCTGCCAGCCCTGCAATTCGTCGAGCAGCGCATTGATATCGCCGCCCAACCGGTCGAGCTCGGCAATGCCGAGCGGCTTGACCCGCTTGTCGAACCGCCGGTGCAGGCGCACATCGTGCGCGACGGTCGCAATTTCGTTCAACGGCTTGACCAGCTCATATTCGAAGCGGCGCGCAAGGAAGATGGTGCCGAACGCCGTGATCAGCAGACAGCCCAGACCGGCCAGCATGCCGAGCCGCACATAGTCGACCAATGTCGAACTGTCGCCCCACACCTCGATTCTGCCGATCGCCGACCCGTTGCGCTGGACGGTGACGGCGAACGGGCGGGGGAAGAAGATACGGGTCAGAATCGGCGCCGGGTCGGCGTTGGGCGAGGTCCATTCGGTGATCGGCCGGCCGACGTCGTTGAGCACGCGCAAGCGCGCGATACCGGGAATGCGCCTCAAGGGTTCCAGCCCTTCGCGGACCGCCTGCGGATCGTTAAACACGAGCGCGGGTTCGACGCCATAGGCACCGAGCTGGGCCGCGAGTTCCATATTGCGGTCGGCATAGCCGCGCAGCGCGGTGACGCCGGCGAGCAGGATGGTCAGGCCCGAAAGCGCGACCGCGAACAGCGTGATACCGAAATGAAAGCGCGACAGCAGCTTTTGCAGCGTCGTGCGCGCGCCGATGCGTTCGGCCGGAGGCGTGGGCGGCGGGGCGGTCATGACGTCCCCCCTTCGCCGCCGCCGATCCGCAGGACGCGCGGATCGATGCGCAGCGGGCCGCGCCCGATCGCGTCGATATTGACCGAAAAGCTGATGCCCGCCACCCTGTTGCTGAGGCAGAACATCGCGCCATAGATGCAGGCGGCATCATCGTCGGTGATGGTCAGGACCGGACGCCCGCGCACCCAGGCGATGAGCTGCCGGCGATCCGCGACGGGCATTCGGCCGAGGAACAGGATGTCGCACGCCGGGGTGACGGTGGCGGTGGTCGTCCGGCGGATCCTGACCGAGCCGGGTCCCGGAACATCGGGCGCCATGCGATCGGTCAGCCGCGGCGCGCCGACGACGCACATCGTCCGGGCGGCGCCGGCCGACCCATCGGGCCAGCGCGCATAGCTGACGATGCCGCCCACCATCCGGTTGACGGCGCGGGCCATCCCGCCCGAGTCGTCTTCGACGACCGTCTGGCTTGCGGCCTGAACCGACATCTGCGGCGTCGTCACTAGCGCGCCGATCAGAAACAGTGATGCCAGCACCTGGCCGCGCCCCCAATTGCGTTTCAGGGGCATCCTGCCCCAGCGAAGGCGCGTCCGCTAGACAAAACAATTGGAAAGTCAATGAAAAGTGACGTCATGCGGCCATATTGCAACAGCCGCCGCGTCGATTCACATTCGTCTATTCGACGCGCAAACGATCACTGAATCCCTTGCGCAATTTAGCCAGCTTTGGCGGGATCACTGCCATGCAATAGGGATTGCGCTGGCCTTCGCCGTCCCAATAGGCCTGGTGATAGTCTTCGGCCGGATACCATTTGGACGCGCTCTCGATCGTCGTGACGATGGGTGCGGGCCAATCGGCGGCGGCGCGGGCGATTCCGGCGCGCGCGGCGTCGCCCTGCGCGGCATCGAGGGGAAAGAGGGCGCTGCGATACTGGGTGCCGATGTCGTTGCCCTGGCGGTTGAGCGTCGTCGGATCGTGCGTCGCAAAATGGACGTCGAGCAGGTCGTCGTAAGAAATGACGGCGGGATCGAAGGTAATGCGGATCGCTTCGGCGTGGCCGGTGTCGCCGCCGCAAACCTGCTTGTAGGTCGGATTTTCGACCGTTCCGCCGATGTAGCCGCTCTCGACGCCCTCGACGCCGCTCAGCGACTGGAACACGGCTTCGGTGCACCAGAAGCAGCCTCCGGCGAAAATGGCGGTCTCTTGGGTCATGGGCGTCGATCCTTGCTGGGAGGAATTGGAATGCTCCCGAAATAGGATGTGCGCGCGCCTATTCCAAGGGCGGTGGGGCGCCGACGAGCGGGGGGTGCAGCGGCTGGCCCGCCTTGCGCAGCGAAGCGATCGTTGACGCCTCGGCTTCGAGCGACTGGGCGCGGTCGCGCCAGTTCGGATGCGTGCCGGCCTGGAACATCGGTCGCCCCTTGCGCTGGCCGAAGCGCGCCCAAAAACGCGCCGCCGCGGCGGGATCATAGCCCGCTCCGGCGAGCAGCCACACCGACAGCCGATCGGCTTCGACCTCGGTCTGCTTGAACAGGCGGGCGTTGCGGCCGAATTGCTTGCCGATCCCGCGGTCGACCCCCGCGGCGTCGAGCCGCGCGCGGTGACGCAATATATTATGCGCCAGTTCGTGCGCGATCGCGGCCGCAAGTTCCTCGTCATCGGCGGCGAAATCGGCAAGACCCTGATTGACGAGGACCATCCGTCCGTCGGCGACGGCGGCGGGCCTTTCATTGGCCTCGACGCGAAAGTCGCTGACGCAGCCAGCCATGGGGGTCAGCGGGACGGTCCGTCCGTCGGTAACCCCCAGCCAAATCGCCGCGTCGGTCGACAGCGCGGCCAGTCTTTGTTCGAGCGCGGTGATGCGTGCGAAGGGATGATCGCCGATGCCATTCGCGACCGGCGCCATGTCGATCCAGGCGATACCGTCGCCGACATGCAGGCCCGTCCGATCGGCGGGCGAGCCCGGCGCGACCGCAGCGACAAAGACCGCATCTAGGTCGCCCGCCCGATAAGCGGCGAGGGCCGCGGGTCGCCGCGCCTTGTCATAAAGGCGCGGATCGCCCCAGATCCATCCGAACTGCGGCTGGCGCGCAGGGCACCAGGCGGCATTGGCGGTCGTCAGCCGGAAACCGATCGCCGCGACGCGCGCCTCCGTCGCCGCCAGCGCCGTATATCCCGATTGTTCGGCGGGTGCCGCTGCCAGCGCGGGCGCCGTCATCGACAATGACAGGGCGGCAAGGATCGATCGGGCGCGGTGCGGCATCGCCGTCCCCTATCAAGTCGCACCTGTCGGGGCCATGAATTTCCCCCGGGTGCCGGGTGCCCGACCTCTTGCCTATCGCCCGGCAAGCGCCGATAGGGCGGGCCATGACGCACGCCACTGTCCTGCCGGCGCCCGCCGCCCGCCAACCCCGCCCCGCGGCGCTCGCGCGCTGGCTGTGGGCGGTCGCACTGCTGGTGATCATCGTGGTAGGGGTCGGCGGTATTACGCGTCTCACCGAATCGGGGCTTTCGATCACCGAATGGCGTCCCGTTTCGGGCGTGCTGCCGCCGCTCAGCGATGCGGGATGGATCGCGGAATTCGAGAAGTATAAGCGGATCCCCGAATATAGAGAGGTCAACCTCGGCATGACGCTGGCGGGGTTCAAGGCGATCTTTTTCTGGGAGTGGCTGCACCGCATCCTCGGCCGCCTTGTCGGCATGGCGCTGGTAGTGCCGCTCGCCTGGTACGCTTGGCGCCGCGCGATCCCTGCGGGTTATGGTTGGCGCCTGCTCGCGCTCGCCGCGCTCGTCGGCCTGCAGGGTGCGATCGGCTGGTGGATGGTTGCCTCGGGCCTCGAATATCGGACCGACGTCAGCCATTTCCGCCTCGCGACGCATTTGCTGACCGCGCTGTTCCTGCTTGGCGGGCTGGTGTGGACGGCGCGTGACCTGGACAGGCTGGCGCGCGATCCCGCCGCGCGGCCCGCGCGTCTGACCGGACCCGCGATCGGCGTCATCGCGATCCTCTTCGTCCAGCTGCTGCTCGGCGCGTGGGTCGCGGGGCTCAACGCCGGTTCTGTGGCGAGCACATGGCCGCTCATGAACGATCATTTCGTGCCCGAGGGCATCGATTGGGCGGGCGGCGCGTGGCTGGCGCTGACCAACGATCCCTTCCTGATCCACTTCCTTCACCGCTGGTGGTCGTGGGTCGCGGCGATCGCGTTGTTCCTCCTCGCGCGCACCTTGTCGCGGCGCGGTGCGCCTATCGAGGCACGGCTGCTGGTCGCGGTCGTCGCGGCGCAGATGCTGCTCGGCATCTGGACCGTCGTGTCGGGCGTTTCGATGTGGGTTGCCGTGTGGCATCAGGTGACCGGCGCGGTCCTCGTCGCCATCGCCGCGGCGGCGCTCCACCGGCTGGGTCGCCGCCCCGCATGATGTCGGCCGGCAGCCTCGGCGGCGCATTATTGCTGCTGGTGGGCCAGCCGCTTCCGTCTTCGGCTCCGGGCGACGTTCCGGCCGCCGCAACCACGCATTTCCAGTTCGCTCCCCCGGTGGGCCAGCCGATGACCTATCGCGTGACCACACGCCGGATTGGCCGCGAAGGATCGCTGATCAATTTCTCGCTCACCTATGCGCTGCAATGGCAGCGTGTCGGGCGCGGTTACCGGCTCGAGGCGGCGCTGCAGCGCATCGATTCGGATGCCCGTCCCGAAGTGACCCGCGCGCTGTCGTTGATGCTCGAGCCGCTGGTCGGCGAAGCGATGGCCTATCTTGTCGCGCCCGACGGCAGCCGGATCGACCTTGTCGATCCCGAAGGATTGTGGGCGCGGGTGACCGCGCGGATCGAGGCGGTGGGGGGCAAGGCGGGACGGCCCGAAGCCAGGCAACTCGCGCAGTTGATTGCGGCGTTGCCCGCGGCCGAACGCGACCGGCTGGCGACCGCCGATATTCGCGCGCTGATTGCGCCTGCGAACAATGCCATTCCGGTTTCGGCAGAGGCGGATGGCGCGAGCGTGTCGATCATGCACGACGGCGCGTTGCAGACGATCGCCAGGGTCGAGCGCGATTCCACGCCCGTCGCCGGCACGGCCAAACCGCTGGAAATTGACAATCTGTGGGCCGTCGACACCGCCACGGGGCTGGTGATGCGCGAGCAGCGGCAGAGCTGGATCGTCGATGCGGACAGCGATGGACGGACCCTCGTCGAAGAGCGGGTTCGGGCGCTGGAGCTTGTTCTCTGAAGGCGAAGGTATTATAATACCTGTCAGCAAAGCCGCGATCTGCTTGACTTTCCGCCCGCTTGGCGCCATTGGCCCGCTCCGAAGCGCCGCTGCGTCCCTTCAAGGATCAGGCGGCGCGGTTTGTTTTCGGGCGGCGGCATGGCTGCTGTCCTGGTCCATATCTGTCAAGGAGGTCGCCATGATGAAGGCGCTGACCAAGACGACTGTATCGGCGAATGCCGCGACGGTCGAAAAGAAATGGGTGCTGATCGACGCCGAGGGTCTCGTTGTGGGCCGCGTTGCTTCGATCATCGCCAACATCCTGCGCGGCAAGCACAAGCCGTCGTTCACCCCGCACGTCGATTGCGGTGACAATGTCATCGTCATCAACGCCGAGAAGGTGGCGTTCACGGGCAAGAAGCTGCAGGACAAGCGTTACTACAAGCACACCGGCTATGCCGGCGGCATCAAGGAAACGAGCCCCGCGAAGATCCTCGAAGGCCGTTTCCCCGAGCGCGTGCTCGAAAAGGCTGTCGAACGCATGATCCCGCGTGGCCCGCTCGGCCGTCAGCAGATGCGCAACCTGCGCATCTTCGCCGGCGCTGAACATCCGCATGAAGGGCAGAGCCCCGAAGTGATCGACGTTGCGTCGATGAACCGCAAGAACAAGGTGGGTGCATAATGGCTGACGAACAGACCATGACCGATCTCAAGGATCTCGCCGGCGCCGTCGAAGGCACCGTCGCCGCTCCGATCTCGACCACGCCGCTGCGCGAAAAGATCGTCGACAAGCAGGGCCGCGCCTATGCGACCGGCCGCCGCAAGGACGCCGTCGCCCGCGTGTGGGTCAAGCCCGGCACGGGCAAGATCACCGTCAACGGCCGCGACCAGGAAGTCTATTTCGCACGTCCGACGCTGCGTCTCGTCATCAACCAGCCCTTCGGTCTGACCGAACGCGTTGGCCAGTATGACGTGATCGCAACCGTCAAGGGCGGCGGCCTGTCGGGCCAGGCGGGTGCCGTGCTGCACGGCATCGCGCAGGCGCTGACCCGCTTCGAACCCGCGCTCCGCGGCGTTGTGAAGACGGCCGGCTTCCTGACCCGCGACAGCCGCACCGTCGAGCGTAAGAAGTACGGCAAGGCCAAGGCCCGCCGCAGCTTCCAGTTCTCGAAGCGCTAACAAGTTTTCCGTCGACGGACGGAGAAGTGAAGGGCGGTCCGGCAACGGGCCGCCCTTTTTCATGTCGGCTTTGGGGTGGGGAGCTGCCGTTGAGGTGTTGAACTGTTTTCCCTCCCGCCTGCGGGAGGGGCAGCGAGACTTACGAATTTTGTTCGTTAGTCGCAGCGGGGTGGGCCATCGTGACGCCGCTGCCCACCCCCAACCCCTCCCGCAAGCGGGAGGGAAGAATATGGCCGCTTCCGGCCACAGCCGGCGCTTGCCTACAGCAATTCCAGACTCCCGAGCATCAGCGCCTGCCGTGCGGGCCGTTCGGCCATCACAGCGAACATCTCGTCGCCGCGCGTCGTGCGTTCGACGCTCATCGAGGCAAAGACCGCCATGAAATAACCGCTCAAGGCGCCGACGCGGTAATCGGTCCACAGCGCTTCGGTATCGGGCGCAACGCCCGCGGCGGTCAATGCCGCGATCCAATGGTCGAACGCCGGCCGGTCGGCGGCGGCGCGTTCGGAGGGGTCAGCGATACTCGTGCCGACCAGATAGGCAAGGTCGGCGGCCCCGCTGCCGCGCCCCAGTGTCTGCCAGTCGACGAGCCAGCAGGCATCGCCGTCGGGTGCGAAAAGAATGTTGTCGATCCTGAGGTCGCCGTGAACCATCGTCCGTGCTGCGGGCTCGCGGGTCAGAAAGGCATCGAGCTTTGCGACCAGCCCGGCGCCGAGGTCTAGCACCTCGGGTGCGAGCCTTGCCGAATACCGCTCGCGAAATCCGAGGTAAAGCTGCGGGAAGAGCGCGCGGATCAGGTCGCCATTGTCGCGCGAGAGCCAGGACATGTTCGCCAGCCCGGCATCGTTCCACAGATGGGCGTGGAGTTTCGCCGCCGCCTCGATGCACGGGATGAGGCGCGCGAGGCCAAGCCCCGCAAGCTGGTCGCCCGGCTGTGCCGGCGCAAGGTCCGACAGGATAAGGATGAAATCGATCTCGTCGTCCGCGATGTCGCAGTAGTGGCACCGCGGCGCCGGAACCCCGCTCGCGTCGGCGAGGTGGCGATACCAGCTGACTTCCTTGACATAGGTGCCGGTGAGCTTGGCGATGTTGCGGCTTGCCTCGTCGTGGCTCGGGCATTTGGCGATGGCCGTCGCGGGGGCATCGACGCCTTCGGCCCAGTCGAGCGTCAGGCGATAACTGTCGCACATTTGGCCGGTGCCCACCTTGGTGGATGTGAAGCCTTTGAGCTTTCCGGGCTGCCCGAGCACCGCGCCGAGCCACGGCGCCTCGATCGCCTCGGGCGAGGTCGGGAAGCTCATGCGGCGGGGTCCAGCAGCCCGGTGAGGCCGGTCGGTGCGTGCGGGCCGACGAACAATTGCTCGAGGACACCGGTGCCGCTTTCGCTGCGGTCGCCGTCGCTGAGTTCGGCATGGACGAGCGCCTGTACGTGCATCGCGAGCGGGTTACCCCATGTCCGTTCGGCTTCTGACAGGGTATCGTGCGTAACCTCCAGATCGCCGTGGTCGAAGCCATGCCCCCAGACGGGGTGCGTATAACCGAGCCCGCTCATCGCGAACACGGGTCCGGCCGGGGTCAGCGTGAGGCGCGTGCTGCCGTCGAAATCGGCGGTCAGCTTGCTCAGGCGCCGCGTGCCCGGCTGCCATTCGGCAGCAAAAGCGGGATCGGCAAAGTGGCGTTCGCCGCCCCCATCGCTTGACGCGCCATCGACCAGCACCGCGCGGCGGTTCCACGGGAACCCCTCGCCATCGTCGTTGCTGTGGAAGAACAGCGAACGGTCGGCGAAATTGCATGGCGTCCATAGCCAGAAGAACTGGCTGAAATTGCCCTGTGGCGGCGGCTGGGGTTCGGCGGCGCCGACGGGGCGGATACCCCAGCTCCGGTCGCGCGTTCCCGCCCAACCCGCCCCGACATCGACGCGCCGGCCATCGGCC
>NZ_DATFFD010000197.1:0-7369 GCF_035250425.1 Sphingopyxis sp. | reverse complement strand
CGCGGGCGGCGGCTGCGGGGATCGAGGGGGGCTGATTGGTCGTCATGCGAATCGACATACCGACTAGTTGGTATGTTGTCAAATCGGCGCAAACATCCACGATGTGCGCAATGATCGAGAAGTTGCGAAAAGACTCGACCTTCCCGCCACTTCGCCTAAACAGGGCATCGGAACAAAGGGGGCACATCGGTGCTGTTCCGGGGGGAATATGGTCGCAGTCGTTTCCACTGTTGCGTATCTCGGCATCGACGCGCGCGGGGTCGAGGTGCAATGCCAGATCACGCCCGGTGTGCCGCGCTTCGTCGTCGTCGGCCTGCCCGACAAGGCGGTGGGCGAAAGCCGCGAGCGCGTCCGCGCCGTGATCGCCGCGATCGGCCTGTCGCTCCCGCCCAAGGTCATCACCGTCAACCTGTCGCCCGCCGACCTGCCGAAAGAAGGCTCGCACTACGACCTGCCGATCGCGCTGGCGCTGCTCGGCGCGATGGGGGTGATCGATCCCGAGACGCTCGCTTCCTATGTGGTCGTCGGCGAACTCGGGCTCGACGGGCGCGTCGCGGCGTCGCCCGGCGTGCTGCTCGCCGCGATCCACGCGGGCAGCGCCGGGCTCGGGCTGATCTGCCCCGCGGCGCAGGGACCCGAGGCGGCGTGGGCGGGCAATGTCGAGGTGCTCGGCGCCCCCGACCTCCTGTCGCTGCTCAATCATTTCAGGGGCAATGCGCTGCTCGCACCGCCGGTGCCGGGCGAGGTCGAGACGCCGGTGCGCACGGTCGACCTGCGCCAGGTGAAGGGGCAGGAGACCGCGAAGCGCGCGCTCGAAATCGCCGCCGCCGGCGCGCATAATCTGATGATGTCGGGCCCGCCGGGCGCGGGCAAGTCGCTGATGGCGGCGTGCATGCCCGGCATTCTACCCGATCTCACCCCCGCCGAAGCGCTCGAGGTGTCGATGATCGCCTCGGTCGCGGGGAGCCTCGAGGGCGGGCGCCTTGTGCGGGCGCGGCCGTTTCGCAGCCCCCATCATTCCGCATCGATGCCCGCGCTCGTCGGCGGCGGGCTGCGCGTGCGGCCGGGTGAGGTCAGCCTCGCGCATTTGGGTGTGCTCTTCCTCGACGAGCTGCCCGAATTCCAGCGCGGGGTGCTCGATTCGCTGCGCCAGCCGCTCGAGACCGGCGAGGTCAGCGTCGCGCGCGCCAACGCGCATGTGACCTTCCCGGCGCGCGTCCAGCTCGTCGCGGCGATGAACCCGTGCCGATGCGGCCATCTCGGCGATGCGTCGCTCGCATGCAGCCGCGCGCCGCGCTGCGCCGCCGATTATCAGGCGAAGCTGTCGGGGCCGCTACTCGACCGCATCGACCTGCATGTCGAGGTGCAGGCGGTGAGCGCCGCCGACCTCGTCCTGCCGCCGCCCGCCGAAGGCAGCGTCGAGGTCGCGGCGCGCGTCGCGGCGGCACGCGATGTCCAGACCGCGCGCTATGCCGATCGCAAGGCGCGGACCAATGCCGAAATCGACGGCGAGCTGTTGGAAGCGGTCGCCACTCCTGACGAAGCAGGCCGCAAGCTGCTCGCGCAGGCGGCGGAGGCGATGCGGCTGTCGGCGCGCGGCTACACCCGAATCCTGCGCGTCGCGCGGACGATCGCCGATCTGGCGGGCGCCGCGGACATCGGCCGCATCCATATCGCCGAGGCGCTCAGTTATCGGCGGCAGGCGCCGAGGAACTGATGGAGAAGATTGTCTTCGAAGCCGCGATCATCGAATGGCGCGGGCCGGCACCCTTTCTTTTCGCGCCGGTTCCGGACGAACATGTCGGCGCCGTCCGCTACGCCGCAATGACCGAAAGCTATGGTTGGGGCGTCGTGCCGGTGGTGGCAAGGGTCGGCGAAACGGATTTCGCAACGTCGCTTTTCCCTCGGGACGGAACCTATCTGCTGCCGATCAAGGTCGCGGTCCAGAAGTGTGAAGCCGTGGGTCTCGGCGATCGGATTATCGTCCGGATGCGCGTCGGCCGCCCTGGATCCTGACTCGCGCGGCTTCCCCCGATGGTGGTAAAGATTTTCGAACATATTGATGCGATGGGGTAGGGATGATCGCGGCGCGACATCTTCTGGCGCACCTGTGCGGCCGGCTGAGGCTTGGCTTGGCCGTCCTCGTGCTCGCGCTGTGGGCGGGGCCGGCGGCGGCGATGACGCTCGACGTCGATCGCGACCTTTGCCACGCGCAAAGCGGTGTCGCGGCGCGCGATAGCAGCCTGTCCGCACTTCGCTTTTCGTGCAGTGGATCGCCAGCGGACTATCAGCAGGGCAGCCTTTGGCTTCGTGCGCGGCTTGAGGGGCGGGGCGCGCAGCGCGGCGATGTTACGCTGATGGTCCATCAGTCGCGCTTCGACCGGCTCGCTGTCGCCTTTTCCTACGCCGACGGCGCGACGCGCTGGCAGCAGGTGCGGGCAGGCGATTTCGGATCGCATTGGCGCACCGGCGGGCAGATATTGTTCGAAGCGCCCGAACGCGCCGCGGCGTTGACCGCGGTGACGATGCGTTTCGATCGCCTGTCCGGCCACCAGTTCATCCACGCGCGGATCATCCCGAAAGCCGAGGCGGCGATGCAGTCGGCGGGCATGGCGGCCGCCATCGGCGCGGCGCTCACGCTGCTGCTTATCAGCTGCATCTACAGCCTGTCGCTCGCCTTTGCGGTGCGCCGTCAATATCTGGCGTGGCAGGCGGGTTGGTCGGGCACGATGCTGCTGTGGGGCGCGCTCTGGTCGCAGGTTCATCTGGCGCTCGTGCCCGGATTGGCGGGGACGGTGACGACCCAGATCTGCACCTTCCTTGCGTGCCTCGCCATTGCGCTCGCGACGCTCAGCGTGGTGACGGCGGTCGGCCGCGGCCGCGTGCCGAGGTGGCTTCGTACCGGCGCGCTCGTCCTGGGGCTGGGTGTCGGGCTCGCCGGTATGCCGTTGGCGCTGATACGCGGCGGCAGTCTGGGCTTGCTCGCCGACCTGCTGGGGCTGGTCGTCCTCGCCGATCTGCTGGCGGTGACAGCCTATCTCGGCTGGGCATGGCGACGCGGATCGGTCGAGGCACGCGATTTCCTAGCGGCGTGGGGGCTGCCAATGGCGGTTCTCGCGCTCATCCATGTGATCGATGTCGAGGATAGCTTCTGGGGCGGCGGATCGAAGCTGCTGGTCCTTGCCGCCGCGACCTGGCAGGCGCTGTGGCTGGCGGCGGCGGCGACGCGGCGGCTCGGCCATCTGCGCATCGAACGCGATCATGCGCGCCGCGCCGAAGCAAAGGCGCAGCAGCTCGCGCGGCGCGACCCGCTGACCGGCCTGCCCAATCGCCGCGGTTTCGTCGAGAGCGTGACGCCACTGCTCGAACGCGCGCGCGGACAATTTGCCCGCGGCGCTGCTGGTCGTCGACATCGATCGGTTCAAATCGATCAACGATATTTACGGGCATGATGCGGGTGACGTGGTGCTGTGCGGTATCGCGCACCGGATCGAGCGCTGGGAGGGGCCGATGTGTACCGTCGCCCGGCTCGGCGGCGAGGAATTCGGGTTGCTGACGATCGGGATGGAAGGGATCATCCTCGGCCGTTTCGCCGAAAGCATCCGGCGCGGGATCGCCGCCTGCGATCACAGCGAGACGGTCGGCGAGCGGCCGGTCACCGCCAGCGTCGGGGTCGCCGAGGTGCGGCCGGCGTGCGATTTCCAGCAATTATATCGCCTCGCCGACGAAGCGCTCTATGATGCGAAGCGCGGGGGGCGCAACAAGGTGATCGTCCAGCGGCACTATGACATGCCGGCGCGCGCGTCCGCCCGCGAGGTGGCGAGATCGAATTGAAGGCCGCGCGCGGACGCGGCCCCGATCAGAAGCCGGCCGACGCCGACTTGTTTTCGACGACTTCGAGCGGCGGTGGCGCCTTTGCCGCGGCGGCGCCGTGGCGGCGGTGGCTCAGCTTGCCTTCGACCTTGCCGCCATTTTCGATCGTGATCGTTTCATAGACGACGTCGCCGGTGATCCGCGCGGTCGCGTGGACGATCAGCGTCTTCGCCTCGATCGACCCGTCGAGCAGGCCCGCGATCTTTGCGGTTTCGGCGGCGACCGCGCCCTTGATCTCGCTCGCCTCGCCCTGGACGAGGTTGGCGCATTTGAGGTCACCGTCGATCTTGCCGTCGACGTGCAGGTCGACGCTGGCGGCCACATTGCCGGTGACGACGACGTCCGCCCCGAGGATCGAGAAGGTCGTGTTGCGCGCGCCCGTCGCCATCTTAGCGGGCACCACGGGCGGCAGCGACGGAACCGACTCGCTGGCGGGCGTCGTCTTTGACTTCGAGAACATCGGCTTTGGCCTCCAGGAAGCGGCGCGGGTTGACCGCGACGCCGTTCAAACGGACTTCGAAATGCAGGTGGCTGCCGGTCGAACGGCCGGTCGAGCCCATTTTGGCGATCTGCTGCCCCGCGGCAACCTGCGCTCCGACGGTTGAGGTAAAGCCTGACAAGTGGGCGTAGCGGGTCAATATGCCCTGGCCGTGATCGACCTCGACGACATTGCCGTAACCCGACTTCTGCCCGACATAGACGACGCGGCCGGGGGCGGCGGCGAGGATCGGCGAGCCCATCGGTCCGGGGAAATCGAGTCCCGAGTGCATCGCACCGGCGCCGGTGAAGGGGTCGCTGCGATAGCCGTAGCTCGACGAGAGCATCAGCACATTCGCGGGCTGCCCCGACGGGATCGCGACGAGTGTGCGTTCGAGCACTTCCATCCGAAACAACGCGCTTTCGAGCGCGGCGAAGGATTTGCCGAGCGAACTCGCGCGGCCGGCACGGCCGCGATAGGGAATGAACGGACCACCGCGGCCGGCCGCGGCATTGCGGACCAGCATGGCGGGATTCATGCCGAGCTTGGCGACGGCGCCTTCGGCCTTCGCCGCGCGTTCGTTGACCGCGGTGAGCAGGCGTGTCGCGAAATCTTCCTGCCGCGCTTCGAGGCGGGCGAGGATCTGCGCCTCGGGCGGCAGGTTCGGGTCGATCAGCGCGCTGGTTTTAAGGGGCGCCTGTCCGGCGGCCGGCGCGGCGCCCGCCGCATGGGCTTCGGGTGTCACGGCCGCGGGCTCGACGCCGAAGTGGACCTTCGACCATTCCTCGAGCTGTTCCTGACGGTCTTCGAGGTCGGCGGCGGTTTCGGCGACATTGTTGCGATATTTGGCGATGCGCGCTTCGGACGCGGCGGCGGCGGCCTGTTGCTGCGCGACCGCGGCGCGTTCGCCCGAGCTGAGCAGCTGGTTGACGAGCACCGCCAGCGTCGCGCCGGCCCATGCGAGCAGCACGATGCCGGCGATCAGCGCCACGCGCTTTTGCCAAACGGCGCTGACGCGCACGAAACGAACATGGCCGTGCGTGCGAACAAAGATTTCATGGTCCTGAAACAGCGCAGAAAAACGCTGGCGCAAATCGCGCAGGCCCGTTGTTTTCGATGACAAGTGGCGACCCCATCTTGTGTTTTATTGGAGCCCTCCGCCCCGATTGATGCGCGCTGTATCAGGCCGGTGGCACGGGCGCGAATCTTTGCGGCCCGAGTCGGGCCGAGTCGAAACCATCGCGCGGTGAACGGTGTCAAAGGGTAGGAATGCCGCCATTTTGGCAGGAAAACGCCCTGCGAATCGGGCGATTGCATTGACGGCTTGCTTACCATTTTCGGGTAACGCTAAGCGGGTGAATATCATGGCGAAATCTGCTCCATCCGATGCTCGCGAATCGGCAAGCGCTCCGACCGCGCCGGATGGCGTCCGGCCGCGTTCGGCGGTCAGTGCGGGCGTGGGCATCGTTGGGCTCGCCGGTCTGGTGAGTTATTTGCTGATTGCGCGGTTCGCGCCCGACATCGCGGCCTTCCTCGGGATCGACTGGGGGACCCGCGGGGCGATGAACGGCCCCAATTCGGCCGTCGCGAGCGTGCTCGCCTGCGGGCTCCCGATGGTTTTGTGGTCGGTTTTCGTCGACAAGGTACACCGCAATCCGTCGACGGGGATCGACTGGGCGCAGCGCCGCCCATGGCGCGAGACGATCGACATCAGCCTGACCAAGCTCGCCGGAATGTGGGCGACATGGGGGCTGATCGCGCTGATCTATGCGACGATGCGCTATTATTGGGAGGGCAATTACGCCTTTTCGATGAACCTGCTCGAAACCGTCGCGCCGTGGCTGTTGCTCGTCTCGGTGCCCTATATGCTGTGGCTCGACCGCCGCATGATCGAACCGCGCGACGGTTGTTATCAGTTCGGGCGCTGGTTGATCGCACCGGGGCAACCAGTCGACGGGCGCGCGATCGGCCATCATCTGCGCGCCTGGGCGGTGAAGGGCTTTTTCACCGCCTTCATGCTGTCGATCGTGCCGGGAAACTTTTCGGCGCTGGTCACGGTGCCGATGAGCGAGGTGCTCGCCAACCCCTATATGACCGGGATCTGGGCGATCAATTTCCTCTATCTGATCGACGTCCATGTCGCGACGGTGGGCTATATCCTGACGCTGAAGCCGCTCGACGCGCATATCCGCACCGCCAATCCCTATGGCATGGCGTGGGTCGCGGCGCTGGTCTGTTATCCGCCCTTCATCCTGATGAGCGGCGGTCCGCTCGATTATCAGGTCCATGGCTCCGACTGGGGCTATTGGCTTCAGGGCCACGAAGGCCTGCTGATCGTCTGGGGCGTTGTGCTGGTGCTGCTCACCGCGATCTACAGCTGGGCGACGATGGCGTTCGGTATCCGCTTTTCGAACCTGACCCACCGCGGCATCATCACCCATGGGCCTTATGCCTTCACCCGCCATCCGGCCTATATTTCGAAGAATCTGAGCTGGTGGATCGGCTCTTTGCCCTTCCTCGTCACCGCCGGCGGCTGGGTCGAGGGGGCGCGCAACGTCATTCTGCTCGGGCTGGTCAGCGGGGTCTATTACTGGCGCGCCAAGACCGAGGAGAAGCATCTCCTCGCCGATCCGGCGTATCAGGCCTATTGGAACTGGGCGCAGGCGCATGCGCTGGTGCCGCGGCTCTTCGCGAAGGCAACGGGGCGGCCGCGGCCGCTGGTTCGGCTCGAACCCGACCCGCGCGTCGGGCCGGTCGCATAGCGGAATATTATTGGAAAGCGCTTTTCGGCGTCGGGCCGATGGCCCGATCCGCGCGGAGCGAAACCCCGCGCGGATCGAAGGCTTTTAGAATTTGAAGCCCGCCTCGATGCCGTAGATGCGGGGTTCGTTGACGTAGCTCGTCAGGTTGTTGAAATCGATGCCGCCAGTCGGCGATTCATCGTTGGTGATGTTGCGCACGAAGCCCGCGATGTCGAAGCGATCGGTCTTGTAGCCGACGCGAACGCCGCCCTCGAGC
>NZ_DATFFD010000196.1:0-9641 GCF_035250425.1 Sphingopyxis sp. | reverse complement strand
TGGGTCGGCCAGCGTCGATGTGTCGCCCAATGACCCGAAGTCATTCTCCGCGATCTTGCGCAGGATGCGGCGCATGATCTTGCCCGAGCGCGTCTTGGGCAGGCCGGGGGTCAGGTGGATATGGTCGGGGGTCGCGATCGGGCCGATTTCCTTGCGCACCTGCTGCTTGAGGCTCGCGACGATCTCGTCGCTCGGCTCGACCCCGGCGTTGAGCGTCACATAGGCGTAGATGCCCTGGCCCTTGATGTCGTGCGGGAAGCCGACGACCGCGGCCTCGGCGACAAGGTCGTGCAGCACGAGCGCGCTTTCGACCTCGGCGGTGCCCATGCGGTGGCCCGAGACGTTGATGACATCGTCGACGCGGCCGGTGATCCGCCAATAACCGTCGGCGTCGCGGCGGCAGCCGTCGCCGGTGAAATATTTGCCCTTGTAGGTCGAGAAATAGGTTTCGGCGAAGCGCTGGTGGTCGCCATAGATCGTGCGCGCCTGTCCGGGCCAGCTGTGCGTGATGCAGAGATTGCCTTCGGTGGCGCCGCCCTGCTGTTCGTCGACGAGCACGCCGCCGTCGGCGTCCACCAGCTGCGGGCGAATGCCGAAGAAGGGCTTGCCGGCGCTGCCCGGTTGCATCGGATGCGCGCCGGGAAGGGTGGTGATCATGATCCCGCCGGTTTCGGTCTGCCACCATGTGTCGACCACGGGCACGCGGCCCTTGCCGACGATCTGGTGATACCAGCGCCACGCCTCGGGATTGATCGGCTCGCCGACGCTGCCGAGCAGGCGGAGCGAGCTCAAATCGTGGCGCGTCACATATTCGTCACCCTCGCGCATCAGCGCGCGAATCGCGGTCGGCGCGGTGTAGAGGATGTTGACCTGATGCTTGTCGACGACCTGCCAGAAGCGGTCGTGGTCGGGGTAGTTGGGCACGCCCTCGAACATTAGCGTCGTCGCGCCATTCTGCAGCGGGCCATAGACGACATAGCTGTGGCCGGTGACCCAGCCGATGTCGGCGCTGCACCAGAAGATTTCGCCGGGGCGATAGTCGAAGCCGTACCAGAAGGTCGATGCCGTCCAGACGCTGTAACCGCCGACGGTATGGAGCACGCCCTTGGGTTTGCCGGTCGATCCCGAGGTGTAGAGGATGAACAGCGGGTCCTCGGCGTTCATCGGCTCGCATGGGCATGTCGTGTCGACGTCGGCCGACAACGCGTCGTACCAATGGTCGCGGCCTTCCTTCATCGCGACGTCGCCGCCGGTGTGCGCGATGACGAGCACGGCTTTGACGTCCACGCGCTCCAATGCCTTGTCGACATTGGCTTTCAGGGGAACAGTCTTGCCGCCGCGCAGCCCTTCGTCGGCGCAGATCACCCAATCGCTGCCGCAATCCTCGATGCGGCCGTGGATCGCTTCGGGCGAGAAGCCGCCGAAGACGACGCTGTGGACCGCGCCGATGCGCGCGCAGGCGAGCATCGCGACCGCGCCCTCGGGGATCATCGGCATATAGATGGTGACGCGGTCGCCCTTTTGGACGCCCATCTTTTTCAGCGTATTGGCGAAGCGGATGATGTCGGCGAGCAGCGCGGCATAGCTGATCGTCCGCGTCTCGCCGTCGGGGGCGTCGGGTTCGAAGATGATCGCGGTGCGTGTCCCATGCCCCGCGGCGACGTGGCGATCGACGGCGTTGTGGCAGAGGTTGAGGACGCCATCCTCATACCAATTGATCTCGACGGGGTCGAAGGACCAGCCCGCGATCTTCGTCGGCGGTGTGATCCAGTCGATGCGCTTCGCCTGTTCGGCCCAGAAGCTGTCGGGATCGGCGATGCTCTGGGCATAGAGCCGGTCGTAATCGGCGGCGGTGCAATGCGTGTTCGCCGCAGCGTCGGCAGGGACGGGGACGAAGGGCTCGGACGGCGGCAATTCGGACACGGACGACTCTCCTCTGATTATGGTCTCCCTTAGCCGTTCGCATCGAGCGAAGTCGAGATGCCCATCGGGCTAGGCGCTGCATCGATGGGTGTCTCGACTTCGCTCGACACGAACGGGGAGGGGAGAGTAGACCGCGCGCGACAGCGATTTGGAAAGGATCGATAATGGCCGGGATCGGCGAAGAGGTTGGGCAACTGCTCGACGGACTGGGCGTCGACCGGCGCGCCTGGGTCGAGGGATCGATGCCGTCGGTGACGCCGCTGACCGGCGAACAGCTCGGTATGGTGCAGGTCGCCGATGCTGCGATGATCGACGCCGCGCTGGACGGCGCGGCCGCGGCCTTTCGCGCCTGGCGCGGCGTGCCCGCGCCGCGCCGCGGCGAACTGGTGCGGCTGTTCGGCGAGGAATTGCGCGCGGCAAAGGACGATCTGGCCAAGCTGGTGACGATCGAGGCGGGCAAGATCGCGTCCGAGGGCGCGGGCGAGGTGCAGGAGATGATCGACATCTGCGACTTTGCGGTCGGGCTTTCGCGGCAATTATACGGGCTGACAATCGCGACCGAGCGGCCGGGGCACCGGATGATGGAGGTCTGGCACCCGCTGGGCGTCGTCGGGGTGATCTCGGCGTTCAACTTTCCGGTCGCGGTGTGGGCGTGGAATGCGGCGGTCGCGCTGGTGTGCGGCAATAGCGTCGTGTGGAAGCCGTCGGAAAAGACGCCGCTGACCGCGCTCGCGACGCAGGCGATTTTCGCGCGCGCGGTGGCGCGCTTCGGCGATGCGCCCGAAGGCTTGTCGCAACTGCTGATCGGCGGGCGCGAGGCGGGCGAGGCGCTGGTCGACGACAAGCGCGTCGCGCTGGTGTCCGCGACCGGATCGACGCGAATGGGCCGCGCGGTGGCGCCGCGGCTGGCGCAGCGCTTTGCGCGCGCGATCCTCGAGCTGGGCGGCAATAATGGCGTGATCGTCGCGCCGTCGGCCGATTTGGGCCTCGCGCTGCGCGGCGTGGCGTTCGGCGCGATGGGGACGGCGGGGCAGCGCTGCACGACGACGCGGCGATTGTTCGTGCACGACAGCATTTACGACGGTTTCGTTGCCAAGCTGAAGGCCGCCTATGCGAGCGTCGGCGTCGGCAATCCGCTGACAAGCGAGGTGCTCGTCGGGCCGTTGATCGACCGCGCGGCCTATGAGATGATGCAGGACGCACTGGCCGCCGCCCGCAACGCAGGCGGCGTCGTGCACGGCGGCGACCGTGTTGGCGAAGGGGCGAGCTTCTATGTGAAGCCCGCGCTCGTCGAGATGCCGGGGCAGGTCGGGCCGGTGCTCGAAGAGACCTTCGCGCCGATCCTCTACGTGATGCGTTATTACGACCTCGATGCGGTGATCGCGCTGCACAATGATGTCGCGGCGGGGCTGTCGTCGGCGATCTTCACCACCGATATGCGCGAGGCTGAGCGGTTTCTGGCCGCGAGCGACTGCGGCATCGCGAACGTCAATCTCGGCACCTCGGGGGCCGAGATCGGCGGGGCGTTCGGCGGCGAGAAGGAGACCGGCGGCGGGCGCGAAAGCGGTTCGGACAGCTGGAAGGCTTATATGCGGCGCGCGACGAACACGCTGAATTATTCGGATGTGCTGCCGCTGGCGCAGGGGGTTTCGTTCGAGATTTGACGTATCCCCTCCCGCAAGCGGGAGGGAAGAGGCTTAGGCGCGCCAGCCGAAGCCTGTTTCGAGGGCGACGACCTGACCCGCAGTTCCGACCGGTTCCTGCGTGCCGTTGGTCAGAAAGGCCAGCATCGCTGCGTCGCTCACATCGACATGCGCCAGCGTGCGCTTGTTCTCGGGCGTGCGCGCGACGACAACGCCGGCTTTTGGCGCCCCGTCGCGGCCGTAAAACACCGTGTAGCTCTCGATCGTTGCCGGCCCCGCATAATCCTCCACCAGCTCGGGCACCGGGCCGCGCTTTGCTTCGGCCTCGGTCTGATAATCAAAATCATGCGGGAAGCTCGCTGCGGCAATCGGTTGTTTACCCAGCACGATGCAATGATTGTCGGTCGCGAAGCCGCCATTGGCGAACAGGAAGCCATAACGGCCCTCGCTCCGCAATTTCTCGACCATCGAGACGATTGCGTGGCTCATATAATTGGCGATTGGGCCGCCGCCGAAGGTCAGCCCGCCGAACACCGTCGCGGGGCGATCCCAAGGCCAGCCGAGGATGCGCCGCGCCATCTTGGGAACGCAGGGGAAGCAGCTGTAGAGTTCGACGAAATCGAAGTCCTCGGCCGTCATCGCGTTCAGTTCGAGTGTGCGCGTGATCGAGGTCTCCATGCTGACGCTGCCATCGTAGCGGTCGCGGTGGAGGATGCTTGGCGGTTCCTTCGCCGCCGCGCCCATGCCGATATGGATCAGGCGGTTTTCGGGGACGCCGCGGCGCCATGCCTCGGCGAGGCTCGCGACGATAAAGCCCGCGCCCTGGTTGACCGACGAATTGGCGACCATCAGCTTCGAATAGGGAAAGGCGATCGGGCGGTTGCGTTCGTCGACTTTGAGGATGTCCTCGGGGCTCGCGGGCTTGCGAATCCACGCGCCGTCGTTCGCGGCGGCGACTTCGGAAAAGCGCGACCAGATTTCGGCGCTTTCGAACTGCGCTTCGGCAAGGCTCTGGCCCCACGCGGCGCGGGTCGCGTTCTCGTAGAGCGGGTAGACGTCGACCGGCGCGGCGAGGCCGTGCTTTTGCGCGTAATTGGGCTCGCGCCGCGTCGCGACCTCGCGGATCGCATTATAGCTTTTGTCCTCGCCGCTCGCGGCCTTGGCGGCGCGGCCCGCGGCGGTGCGGAGCGCCTCGGCGCCGACGATGGCGGCAAGTTTGACCTCGCCCGCGCCGATCCTGTTCGCGGCTTCGTTGAGCAGGCGGACGGGCGTGTCGCCGTGCGGGGCGGCGGACTGATAGTTGATCGCGGGCGTTGCGCCGATCGCGGCGGCGAGCGGTTCGGGGAGTTTGCCGAGGCTGTGGAAGCTGATCTGGTCGACGATCGCGAGGCTGTCGAGGTCGGTCAGCAAGCCGCCGCCCGCATCGGCGTCGGCGATCTTCAGCGCTGCGACCATCAACCCGAGCGAATCGAGCCCCTGGTCGGGGTCTTCGGGCCGGTCGTTGATCTGTCCGACCCCGATGATGACGGGAATACGTTCGGGGTCGGTCATCGTCATATCAGCGCGCCTTCCACACCGGCTTGCGCTTTTCGGCGAAGGCGCGCGGGCCTTCGCGGGCGTCCTCGCTGCGCATCAGCACACCGCGTTCGCGGGTGTTATGCTCCCAAAACGGCGCGTCGGCGGCGATGCGGCCGTCGTCGATGCCGAGCGCAACGCGCTTCGACGCCTGCACCGAGAGCGGGGCGTTGGCGGCGATCTTTTCGGCGAGTGCGAGCGCGGTGGGCAGCAGCTCGGCGAGCGGGACGACATGGTTGACGAGGCCGAATTCGGCGGCGCGCGCGGCGGGGATCGGGTCGCCGGTCAGCATATATTCCATTGCGAGCTTGCGCGGCAGCTGCTGCGCAAGCCGGAACGCGCCGCCCGCCGCGGCGAACAGCCCGACCTTGACCTCGGGCAGGCCGAATTGCGCATGATCGGCGGCAACGATGATGTCGCTCATCAGTGCGATCTCGCAGCCGCCGCCAAAGGCGAAGCCGTTGACCGCGGCGATGACCGGTTTCGAGATCGGGTGCGATACCATGCCCGCGAAACCCCATGCCTGCTGCGCCGGATCGTCGGGGTAGAGGCTTTCGCCGCGCGATAGTGCGACAAGGTCGGCGCCGGCACAAAAGCTTTTCTCGCCCGCGCCGGTGATGACGACGACGCGGATTTCAGGGTCGTTTTCGGCCTCTTCGAGCGCGGTGCCGACGCCGGCATGAACGGCGGCGTTGACCGCGTTGCGCGCCTCGGGCCGGTTGATCGTGACGATCAGGATATGGCCGCGGCGTTCGGTGAGGATGGTGGTGTCGGTCATCGCGAATCTCTCCCTTTCGGGGGAGTATCGCGGTGAGTTGACGTTTACGTCAACTGGAAAGCTCCTCCCTGCCGCGAAGCGGCGGGGAGGGGGACTGCCCGCGAAGCGGGTGGTGGAGGGGTTTCGATGACAGCGCCATTACCCCTCCGTCAGCGGCTACGCCGCTGCCACCTCCCCTTGGCTTCGCCATGGGGAGGATCTTGTTGTCAGATCGACTGCCCGGTCTTCGCCCAGTCGGCGAGGAAGCCTTCGATGCCCTTTTCGGTCAGGATATGCTTGAACAGTCCCTTGATCACCGACGGAGGCGCGGTCATCACGTCGGCGCCGATCTTCGCGGCTTCGAGCACATGGATGCCGTGGCGCACGCTCGCGACGAGGATTTCGGTCTCATAGCCGTAATTGTCGTAGATCAGCCGGATGTCGGAAATGAGCTGCATCCCGTCGAAGCCATTGTCGTCGTGGCGGCCGACGAAGGGCGAAACGAAGGTCGCACCCGCCTTGGCGGCGAGCAGCGCTTGCGCGGCCGAGAAGCAGAGCGTGACATTGACCATCGTGCCGTCGCCGGTCAGCGCCTTGCACGTCTTGAGCCCGTCAATGGTCAGCGGCACCTTGATGCAGACGTTCGGCGCGATCTTGCGGAGAATCTCGGCCTCTTTCATCATCGTTTCATGGTCGAGCGCGACAACCTCGGCCGAGACGGGGCCGGTGGTCAGCGCGCAGATTTCCTTGGTCACTTCCTTGAAATCGCGGCCCGACTTGGCGATCAGCGACGGGTTGGTGGTGACCCCGTCGAGCAGGCCGGTCGCGGCGAGTTCCTGGATGTCGGCGATATCGGCGGTGTCGGCGAAGAATTTCATGGCGCGGGGCTTTCCTGTGGGAAGGTGATTCGGAATTGCGTCCGCCCTAGAACAACGCGCTCGAAATATGAACTGTTCAAGCCTCCTTCGTCATGCCGGACTCGATCCGGTATCCATTTCGGCGGCGTGGCATAGACCCCGGATCAGGTCCGGGGTGACGAAGGTTTTGAAACCACTGGCGTTCCATATATGTTCCCGCTAAGCGAACCGCATGGCCAAAGCGAAACGTCAATATGTTTGCCAGAATTGCGGCTCCGCCACCTATCGCTGGCAGGGGCAATGCGCTGATTGCGGCGAGTGGAACACACTGGTCGAGGAGGCGGGCGAAACCGTCTTTTCGGCCAAGCACGACCTCAGCCGTGGTGGGCGAACGCTGTCGCTCGAAACGCTCGATGCCGAGAGCAAGATGCCCGACCGCATGCTGTGCGGGATTGCCGAGTTCGACCGCGCGCTGGGTGGCGGCTTCGTCGCGGCGTCGGCGACGCTGATCGGCGGCGATCCGGGGATCGGCAAATCGACCCTGCTGTTGCAGGCGGCGGGGCGGCTCGCGAAGGCGGGCAAGTCGGTCGTCTATATCAGCGGCGAGGAGGCCGCGGCGCAGGTGCGGCTGCGCGCGCAGCGGCTCGGGCTGGGCGATGCGCCGGTCGCGCTTGCGAGCGCGACGTCGGTGCGCGATATCCTCGCGACGCTCGACAAGCAGACGGCCGATTTCGTCGTGATCGATTCGATCCAGACGATGCACAGCGACCTGATCGACAGCGCGCCGGGGACGGTGAGCCAGGTGCGCGCGAGCGCGCAGGAACTGATCCGCTATGCCAAGGACAGCGATGCCGCGATCGTGCTCGTCGGGCATGTCACCAAGGACGGGACGATCGCGGGGCCGCGGGTGCTCGAACATATGGTCGACACGGTGCTGGCGTTCGAGGGCGAGCGCAGCCATCAATATCGCATCCTGCGCGCGGTGAAGAACCGCTTTGGCGGCACCGACGAGATCGGGGTGTTCGCGATGGGCGAGGAGGGGCTGGGCGAGGTATCGAACCCGTCGAGCCTGTTCCTGACCGACCGGTCGCGAGATGTGCCGGGGTCGGTGGTGTTCCCTGCGCTCGAAGGCACCCGGCCGGTGCTCGTCGAGGTGCAGGCGCTGACCGTGCGGCTGGCAAGCGGCGCCACACCCCGTCGGGCGGTGGTCGGCTGGGATAGCGGGCGGCTTGCGATGGTGCTCGCGGTGCTGGAGGCGCGCTGCGGGCTCCAGATGGGCGCGGCCGAAGTCTATCTCAACATCGCGGGGGGCTACCGGCTCACCGATCCCGCCGCCGATCTTGCGGTCGCGGCGGCGCTCATTTCGGCGTTCAGCGAGCGGCCGGTGCCCGCCGACGCAATCATATTCGGCGAGCTGTCGCTGTCGGGCGAGGTGCGGCAGGTTTCGCACGACGGATTGCGCCTCCGCGAAGCGGCGAAGCTCGGTTTCTCGCGCGGCTGGGGGCCGAAGGGCATGAAAGCGGTCGGCGGGATTTCGGTGACCGGTTTCGAACGTCTCGGCGAACTCGTTGACCTGATGCTCGGGCGCGACTAGCGACCGGCGAATGGGAAGTCTGACGGCTCTGGATATCGTCGTGCTGGTGCTGGTTGGCGGCGGCGCGGTGCTCGGTTTCTCGCGCGGCCTCGTGCAGGAAGTGACGACGCTGCTCGCGTGGATCCTCGCGATCGCGGCGGTGCGCTTCTTTCACCCGCTCGTGACCGACCTGCTCGCGGGCTGGGTCGGGACCGAAGGCGGCGCCGCGGCGCTCGCTTTCGTGCTGCTGTTCGGCGGCGTGTTCGCGCTCGCCAAATGGGGATCGCGCGCGATGGGGCAGCGCAGCCGCGCGTCGCTGGTCGGCGGGTTCGACCGCGGGCTGGGCGCTGGTTTCGGCGCGGTCAAAGGCCTGCTGATCGCGTCGATCGGCTTCATGCTGATCACTTTGCTTTATGATATAGGGTATGGCGTTATGCAGCGCCCCGCGTGGATGACCGACAGCCGCACCTATCCGGCGCTCAACGCGACGAGTAGCGCGATGAGCAAGGTCATTGCCGAGCGCCGCGCCGAGGCGCGCGAGACCGAGGCCGAAACCGCCAGGGCCGGCAAGCCATGAGCGCGCCGCTCTATAATCGCGACATATTGGCGCTGGCGGTCGCGACCGCCGACTATCTGCCGCTCGTCGATGCGCGCCACCGGGTGAGTAGGCGTGCGCCGCTGTGCGGCAGCGCGATCATCCTCGATCTCGATACCGATGACGCCGGGCGCATTGCACGCATCGGTATGCACGTCGAGGCGTGCGCGCTGGGTCAGGCATCGGCGGCATTGCTTGCGCGCCACGCGCCGGGACTCGGCCTAACCGAACTGCGCGCCGCGCGCGACGGGATTGCCAGCTGGTTCGCGGGCGCGGGCGACCGGCCAGACTGGCCGGGGTTCGACCTGCTCGCGCCGGCGCAGGGTTATCCCGCGCGCCACGGTGCGATCCTGCTGCCCTTCGACGCCGCGATCGCCGCGCTTGAGGAGCGGGCGGCGGCGGCATGAATTTGCTCGCGCTAACCGCGGCCGCCTCGGAGGCCGCCGAAAGGGTGGCCGAAACCGCGACCGACACCGCACTGGTCGAGGGCGCGATCCTGCTCGGCGTTGCGACATTGTTCGTGCTGATTTTTCGCCGGCTCGGTCTCGGCGCTGTGCTCGGCTATTTGATCGCGGGAGCGGTCGTCGGGCCGCACGGGCTGGGGCTGGTCGGCGGCGGCGAATCGAAGCTCGCCTTTGCCGAGCTCGGCATCGCCTTCCTGCTCTTCCTCGTCGGGCTCGAACTGTCGCCGCGGCGGCTCTGGGACATGCGCCGTGCG
>NZ_DATFFD010000195.1:0-3726 GCF_035250425.1 Sphingopyxis sp. | reverse complement strand
CCGTGATATGGTTGAAGATCATCTCGTCCCAGCCCATCATCGCGAAGATGCGATAGCAGGCGGCAAGCTCCTGCCGCGCCGTCCATTCGGCTTCGCTATATTTGCTGTTGCGCTTGAGCTGGGTCGCCATGGCCTGTCCCTCATTATGATGTTAGTTTCGTCTTGCTACCTATGCCATAAGGCGAGGGTCCGGCACAATCCCGCAAGCGGGCAGGGCGGTCCGGGAGCGCGGCGGACGCGGTTCACCGCGCGGGGGCTTGCATTTCGGCGCGAATCCCTCTAGTTGGCGCTTCATCGGAACGTCGCGTGATCGCGGCGCTCTTTTTATTGCCCGAATATCGGCGATTTACGGCAAACCGGGTTGCCCGGTGGCCCCAAATCGTTTTGACGAACAGGAGACGACACGGCACATGCAAATCATCGTTCGCGACAATAATGTCGACCAGGCCCTTCGCGCGCTCAAGAAGAAGCTGCAGCGTGAGGGCGTGTATCGCGAAATGAAGCTGCGCCGTCACTACGAGAAGCCCAGCGAAAAGCGCGCGCGCGAGCACGCCGCCGCCGTCCGCCGCGCCCGCAAGATGGAGCGCAAGCGGATGGAGCGCGACGGGATCAAGTAAGACCGTCTCCCGTTCGGGATCCTGATCGTGAAAAGGGCGCTGCGGCAACGCGGCGCCCTTTTTCGTTGGTTTGGAGGAGCTTGTGACTGGTTTGCGGACTATCCATCATCGTCACCCCGGACTTGATCCGGGGTTCCGCTCTGAAGTCGCAGTCAGTCGGTGCCTCAAAAAGCGGGATCCCGGATCAAGTCCGGGATGACGAAAGAAAGTGAGGCGATGGCAGCTTCCTGCCTCAAAGCCGACATTCGCGTATATGGCTATCGTGCATAATTGCCTCTGGACCGTTCCGCGCCGCTCCGCCTATAGGCGTGCCCGACATTTCGTCCCCGAAAAACGGGGCAGGTAAAGGACTGCAAGATGAGCGTAACGACGGTTCCATTGCGCCCGGTGAGCAAGGGCGGCCTCTGGCTGATGTGGTTCGGCCTCGCGGCGCTGCTCGTGGCGGGCGCGGCCTTTGCCTGGCATATGACTCCGCGCATCGGGTTCGAAGTCGTGAAGGAAGGCACGGGCGCGAGCCCGACCAAGGCCGACGTCGTCCTCGTGAAATATGAAGGCAAGCTCGACGATGGCACCGTCTTCGACGCCAACGAACAGGCGCCGATGCAGGTTGCGCAGGTTGTTCCCGGTTTCTCCGAAGCACTGACACGGATGAAAAAGGGCGGCGAGTACAAGATCACGATTCCCGCGCAGCTCGGCTATGGCGACCGCGCCACCGGGCCGATCCCGGCGGGCAGTACGCTGCATTTCACCGTGACCTTGCTCGACTTCCGCTCGGAGGCCGAGGTTCGCGCGATGCAGCAGCAGATGCAGCAACAGCAGCAGATGATGCAGCAGCAACAGATGATGCAGGGCGGCCCCGGCGGTGCTCCGAGTGGTCCGGCCGGTCCGCCGCCGGGCATGCCGCCGCAGCAATAAGCGAGCGGTCTCGACGAAATTAAAGCGGCGGTGGGCTCAGGTGCCCGCCGCCGTTTTCGTATTGGCCGCGCCGGCATTGCGCTCGGCCTCGCGCTCCAGCGCAACCTTGATCATCGCGACGATCGGGTCGGCGAGGAACAATCCCATGAGGCCGAGCAGCGCGCCGAACAATATCTGTGCGCCAAGCACGAGCGCGGGGGCAAGGTCGACGGTCTTCTTGGCAACCATCGGGACGATCAGATAGCCGTCGACCGTCTGGACGACGAAATAGATCAGGATTGCATAGAAGCCGGTGTCGGTCCCCGCCGAGAAGCCGACGAGGACGAGCAGTACGCCCGACACGATCGCGCCGATATTGGGGATGAAGGCGAGCAGGCCGGTGAGCAGCCCCATCAGCGCCGCCATCGGGATGCCGACGGCAAGGCAGGCGAGCCATGTCCCGATGCCCTCGACGAGCATGCCGAGCAGGCGCCCCGCCATCAGGCGGCGCAGCGTGAAGCCCATGCGCGCGGTGGTGATGTAGAAATTCTCGCGGCTCTTCATCGGCAGCATCCACGCGACGCCGCGTTCGTAAAGCCGCGGCTCGATCGCGATGAAGATGCCGAGCACGAGGATCATGATCAGGCTGGTCAGCCCGCCGAGCACGGTGCCAACCGCCGCGGTGACGCGGCCGAATGTGCCGGCGAGATTGTCGGTGATCGTCTTTGTATCGAGCTGGAAATTGCCCATGCCATGGTCGCTCGCCCAGGCGGCGATACGCTCGATCTGCGCCATCACGACCGTTTGCAAGGTCGCCGCCTGGTCGGCGATCTGCGACCCCGCGAACAGGATCGTCCAGCCAAGGAAGGCGAGCAGCGACAGGCAGACGATGAGCAGCCGCCAGCCGCGCGCGATCGGCAGCACGCGGCCGAGCAGACGCGCCCCGCCATCGAGCATCGACGCCATCACGATGCCGGCAAAGATCAGCAGGATCGGCTGGATCAGGACGATGCACAGGCCGATGAGCAGCGCGAGGCCGATCCAGACGCCGGCTTTCAACAGCTCGGTGCGGACGAGCTGGCTGCGAATCTCGGTGGGGCCGGGGGCTTCCCGGTGCGCGTCGGCCTTCGCGGCGGCGCTGGCGGCGCGCGTTCCGCTTGTCTTCCTTGTCGCCGCCATATCTTGTTCCCCGTTTTGTTTAGTTGCCCTGACGCTCGGGCCGCAGGTCGGTTCCCGCACGCGCCGAACGCAAGGCATTAAACCAGCTCAATGGGTTATACCACTCGGCGGTTCCGTCGGTCGAAAAGCTGACGATCTCGGCGCGCCCGGCGATCGCGTCGAAGGGGACGGGGCCGCCAAGGCCTTTCTGGTCCGTGCCGACGCGGCTGTCGGCGCTGCCGTCGCGGTTGTCGCCCATCAGGAAGACGTGATCGGCGGGCACGGTGACCGGGCCATAATCGTCGGTCGCATAGCCGGGTCCCATGTCGATCGTGTCGAAGGTCGCGCCGCCGGGCAGCGTTTCGCGGACGATCGGCAGCTCGAGGACTTGCTTTCCGTCGGCGCCGCGGTTCACGAAGCGGAACAGGCTGCTGTCGGGGCCAGGCAAATTGGGATCGACCGGAATCGCCAGCATCGGCTGGACCTCGCGCTTCACCGGCTTGCCGTTGATGCTGAGTTCGCCGTTGGTGAGCTGGATCGTATCTCCGGGCAGGCCGATGACGCGCTTGATATAGTCGATGCGAGTCACCGGATGTTCGAGCACGACAATATCGCCGCGCTCGGGCAGCCTGCCGAACAGCCGGCCCGCGACCTTGGGCGCCAAATGAAAGCTGACCGAGGAATAGGACCAGCCATAGGGATATTTGCTGACGATCAGCCGGTCGCCGTTGCGCAGCACCGGCATCATCGAATCGGACGGGATATAGAAAGGCTTGGCGACGCAGCTGTGGATGCCGAGCACGAGGAGCAAAATCACCACGACGTCGCGGATCAGCTTGCCCCAGCCGCCGTCGTCCTTTGCGTTCTTCTTCGCCATTTTGGTTTTCAGTCCTTGATTGCTTCGATGATCACGAAGGCCTGCGCCCATGGATGATCGTCGGTCAGCGTCAAATGGATATGCGCGGTGTGCCCCGATGGGATCATCTGCGCGAGGCGTGCCGCGGCGCCGCCGGTGAGCGCCAGCGTCGGCGCGCCCGAGGGTGCGTTGACGACGCCG
>NZ_DATFFD010000194.1:0-3711 GCF_035250425.1 Sphingopyxis sp. | reverse complement strand
CGCCGCGAAGGCGGCGACCGCGGCCCCCGTCGCGAACGCAACGAAGGTCCGGAAGACCAGGGCCATGTGCCTGACTTCCTGAAGGACTAAGCCTTCGAATTGCCGAATAAGAAAAGGGGCCGCGACAGCGGCCCCTTTTTTGTGTGCGGGAGGACGGGCGGGACCGCCAAGGCCGGCCCCGCGCGGCAGATCAGTCGAAAAGCTCTTCCAGAAAGGATTTGCGGCGCTTCGGATGTCCCTTGTGATGTCTGCGGTGCCCTTGATCCCAGTGCGCAGCCGGTGCGCTTTGCGGCTCATGCGATCAAAAAAGAAGGGGCCGCTCTCGCAGCCCCTTCCTCGTCCGAAACCGGCAGGATCAGCCGAACAGGCGCTCGGCGTAATCGGTGCGCAGCTGCGCCCAATTATCCCAGTGGGGCTTCGGCGTGCGGCCGCGCAGCCGCGCTTCGAGCACGTCGATATGCGCGTGCCAGCCCGCGCTGATATTGAGCCGCACCGACGGATCCTCGATCCGGCGATGCACGACGGTCAGCAGCACCTCGTCGCCCTTTTCCTGAAGCGTGAAGGTGACGCCGCCGGTGCTGCCCCAGCTGATCGACAGCAGGTTGGGCGCGTCGATCGCGACGACCTCGCAAATCATGCTGTGCTCGGCGCCAAAGCCTTCGGGGCGCGTGCCCGGCGGGTCGGTCAGTTCGTCGTTGCGCCAGGTGAATTCGACCGCCGCGCCGACCTTTTCCTCCATCGCGCCCGCCGCCATCCATTGCCGGCGCAGGTCGCTGTCGGTCAAATACGACCAGATGCGCTCGACCGGACCGGGCAGCAGGCGCTCGATCGTCAGCGTCGCGGGTTCGGTTAGCACACCATAATTGCCTTCGGTAAGCATCGTCGTCATCGTCATTCTCCTTCTTTCCCAGGGAGGGGTTTCTTGGGGGGAGGGGGCGGGGCATCCTCTGCACGCAATATCCGTTCGAGGGCGTCGAGCCGGTCGGTCCAGAAGCGGCGATACATGCCAAGCCACTGGTCGGCGCTCATCAGCGGCACCGGATCGAGGCTGCAGACATGGGTGCGCCCGCGCACGTCGCGGCGGACCATTCCGGCATTTTCGAGCACCTTGATATGCTTCGACGCCGCGGCGAGCGACATCGCGAAGGGCTCCGCGAGTTCCCCGACCGTCCGTTCGCCGGCAGCCAGCTCGCCCAGCATCGCCCGGCGCGTCGCGTCGCCGAGCGCGTGAAAGATGGTATCGAGCGTGTGCGAATCATATTCAACCATGTGGTTGAATATTGATCGGTCCGATATGATTGTCAACCTATTGGTTGAATAAAAATTCTATTGCGCTTTTTCGGACGGGCCAGCGAACTGCTCCGCGGCATCTTCGTCATAGAGCGGGCAGTCGGCGGGGCATTGCGAGTCGGCCATGGCGCGCTTATGCTGCGGCCTATTTGCAGCTTGGCACCGACACGATGGGGCTGAGCCTGCGATGACCCCCCGAACGCCTGATACTCGCCCGCCGGGCGTCGCCGATCGGTACAATGCTGATCGCAACCGACCATCAGGATCGACTGTGCGCGCTCGATTTCGAAGATTATCGGCCACGAATAATGCGGCTGCTGAAACGCTATCATGGCGACGCGTCGTTGATCGCCGGGACCGTTCCGCCGGACATCGACGCGGCGCTTGGCGCCTATCTTGCAGGTCGATTCCCGGCTCTCGGCGAACTGGCCTGCGCCACCGGCGGCACACCGTTTCAGCAGGGCGTCTGGGCGGCGCTCAGAAACATCCCGCCGGGGACCCCCCTCTCCTATGGCGTACTGGCGGCGCGGCTCGGCCACCCGACAGCGACACGCGCCGTCGGGCTCGCCAATGGAGCCAATCCCGTGGCCATCGTCATCCCCTGTCATCGTGTCATCGGGGCGGACGGATCGATGACCGGCTACGGGGGCGGGCTGCCTCGCAAACGCTGGCTGCTTGATCACGAAGGCGCAATTCGTGATCTGATGTCGACGAAATTGAGGTGATGCGGGCAGTCATGGCGGCCCCGAAAAGGCTCGCCCTCGGCGCCGCTTTGCGCTTAAGATTGGCGAATGCTGACGATCCTTTCCGCCCTTGCCCTGTCGGCCGCCCAGATGGCGCCCGCCGTCGTCCCGCCGCCTCCGCCGCGCCCCGAAACGGTTCGGCCAATGATGGCGCCGCCGCCACCCCCGCCGCCGCTGCCCGTGCCTACGCCCGTCGAGGCGCACCCCCGCGATACGCGGCCTTATGTCGCGCTCGCCACCGATCTCGGGACGATCACCGTGCGGATCGAGAATAGGCGCGCGCCGATCACCGCCGGGAATTTCCTCCGCTACGTCGATGCGAAGCGGATGGACGGGTTCAAATTCTATCGTTCGACGAAAAGCTGGGGTCCGGCGAACCAGCTAATCCAGGCGGGCAACCGCGGCGATGCCCGCAAGAATTTCCCGCCGATCGCGCACGAGCCGACGACGAAGACGGGGCTGACCAACTGCAAGGGCGCGTTGTCGATGGCGCGGCTCAACCCAGGCGACGCGACGAGCGACTTTTTCCTGCTCTTGTCCGACATCAAGGGTTTCAACGCCGATGCGCCCGGCGGCGACGGCGCGGGTTTCGCGGTGTTCGGCGAGATCGTCGGCGGCGCCGACATCGCCGAGGCGATCTTCAACGCCCCGATCTCGCCGACCGCGGGCGAGGGCGTGATGGTCGGCCAGATGCTCGACCCGCAAGTGACGATCAAGACCGCGCGCCGCGTGCCCGCGCCCGCGGACGCACCGAAGGGGTGTGTGGTGAAGGAAGGCTAAGATGGCGTTCCTTTCCTCGTCACCCCCGCGAAGGCGGGGGGTGACGAGATGGGAAACGGCGACAAACGCCCCATCATTTATTTTGCGTTCATCCGCGCTGTGGCTATACCGCGCGCATGACTCAACATGCCCCTTCGCGCGCGACCATGCGCCTGCTCGCCGCCGCACTTGCGATTACCCCCATGCTGGCGGCCTGTGCCGGGGGCGGCAATGTGAAGAAGGATACGCGCTACGTCGCGCGCGACGTCAACACGCTGTACCGCGCGGCGCAGGACCGGCTCGACCGCAAACAGTACGGCCTCGCCGCGGCGCTGTTCGACGAGGTCGAGCGCCAGCATCCCTATTCGCCCTGGGCGCGCCGCGCGCAGCTGATGAGCTCGTTCAGCTATTATATGGACCGCGAATATACCCCGGCGATCGAGGCGGCGCAGCGCTTTCTCGCGATTCACCCGGGCAACAAGGACGCGGCCTACGCCTATTATCTGATCGCGCTCAGCTATTATGAGCAGATCAGCGACGTCACCCGCGACCAAAAGATTACGCAGCAGGCGTCGGCCGCGCTCGGCGAGGTGATCCGCCGCTATCCCGACAGCCGCTATGCGTCGGACGCGCGGCTCAAGATCGACCTGGTGCAGGACCATCTCGCGGGCAAGGAAATGGAGATCGGCCGTTTCTACCAGCGCAGCTCGAACTGGCTCGCCGCCTCGATCCGCTTCCGCGAGGTCGTCGACAAATATCAAACGACCAGCCACGCGCCCGAGGCGCTCTACCGCCTGACCGAATGCTATCTCGCGCTCGGCATCCCGTCCGAGGCGAAAAAGTCGGCCGCGGTGCTCGGCGCCAACTATCCGGGCAACGAATGGTATCAGCGCGCCTACAAGCTGATGCAGAAGAACGC
>NZ_DATFFD010000193.1:0-2791 GCF_035250425.1 Sphingopyxis sp. | reverse complement strand
CGGCATTTCGGGGATCAAGCCGACCTATGGCCGCTGCTCGCGCTGGGGCATCGTGGCGTTCGCGAGTTCGCTCGACCAGGCGGGGCCGATGGCGCGCGACGTGCGCGACTGCGCGATCATGCTCGAGAATATGGCGGGCTTTGATCCGAAGGACGCGACGAGCCTCGATATGGCGGTGCCCAATTGGGAAGCGGCTTTGTCGAGCGATCTCAAGGGTAAGACGGTCGGCATTCCCAAGGAATATCGACTGGAAGGTATCGATCCCGACATCGACGCGATGTGGGACGCCGGCATCGCGATGCTGAAGGATGCGGGGGCCGAGGTCGTCGAGATCAGCCTGCCGCACACCAAATATGCGCTGCCGGCCTATTATATCATCGCGCCCGCCGAGGCGTCGTCGAACCTCGCGCGCTATGATGGCGTGCGTTATGGTTTGCGCGACCTGCCCGATGGCGCGGGGCTGCAGGACATGTATGCCGCGACGCGCGCCGATGGCTTCGGGCCGGAGGTCAAGCGTCGTATCATGATCGGCACCTATGTGCTGTCGGCGGGCTTCTATGACGCCTATTATACGCAGGCGCAGAAGGTGCGGACGCTGATCGCGCGCGATTTCGAGGCGGCCTTTGCAAGCTGCGACGTGATCCTCGCGCCGACCGCGCCGTCGGCGGCGTTCGGGCTGGGCGAAAAGACCGCCGATCCATTGTCGATGTATCTCAACGACGTGTTCGCGGTGCCCGCGAGCCTTGCGGGGCTGCCCGCGATGTCGGTCCCCGCGGCGCTGAACCGCGAAGGGCTGCCGCTGGGCTTGCAGATCATCGGCAAAGCGTTCGACGAGCAGGGCGTGCTGAACGCCGGGCTGGCTATTGAAGAGCGGGCGGGCTTTACGGCGCGCGCCGAGAAGTGGTGGTAAGATGAGCGACTATCGCATCAAGGGCGAAACCGGCGAGTGGGAGGTCGTGATCGGCCTCGAGGTCCACGCGCAGATCACGACCAACGCCAAGCTGTTTTCGGGCGCCGCGACGGCGTTCGGGGCGGAGCCGAATACGCAGGTGTCGCTGGTCGACGCCGCGATGCCGGGGATGCTGCCGGTGCCGAACCGCGAGTGCATCCGTCAGGCGGTGCGCACGGGGATGGCGATCGAGGCGCAGATCAACAAATGGTCGCGGTTCGACCGCAAGAATTATTTCTATGCCGACTTGCCGCAGGGTTACCAGATTTCGCAGCTTTATCATCCGCTTGTCGGCGAAGGTTCATTGACGATCGCAGCCGACGAGAAAGCCGGGATTCCCGCCGACAAGGCGATCGGGGTCGAGCGTATCCATGTCGAACAGGACGCCGGCAAGCTGATGCACGACCAGCATCCGACGATGTCCTACGTCGACCTCAACCGCTCGGGCGTCGCGCTGATGGAGATCGTCTCGCGCCCCGACATGCGCTCGCCCGCCGAGGCCGGGGCCTATGTGCGCAAGCTGCGCTCGATCCTGCGCTATGTCGGATCGTGCGACGGCAATATGGAAGAAGGCTCGATGCGCGCCGACGTCAACGTCAGCGTGCGCAAGCCGGGTGATGAATTCGGCACGCGCACCGAGACGAAGAACGTCAATTCGGTGCGCTTCGTGATGGCGGTGATCGAGGGCGAGGCGAAGCGTCAGGTCGCGCTGATCGAGAGCGGCGGCACGGTGGTGCAGGAAACGCGGCTCTACGATCCCGACCGCAACGAAACGCGGTCGATGCGGTCGAAGGAAGACGCGCATGATTACCGCTATTTCCCCGATCCCGACCTGCTGCCGCTCGAACTCGATGACGCGTTTCTGGCGGAATGCCGCGAAAGCCTGCCCGAACTGCCCGACGCCAAGCGCGCGCGCTATCTCAGCGCGGGGATTTCGCCGTATAACGCCGATGTGCTGACCGCCGAGGTCGAGGCGGCGCGCTGGTTCGACACATTGCTCGACGCGGGCGCGAAGCCGGTTGCGGCGGCGAACTGGGTGACGAGCGAATTGTTCGGCGCGCTCAACCGCATGGGCCGCGACATTTCGGATTCGCCGGTGTCGCCCGAGCATGCTGCCGAGCTGCTTGGCCTTGTCGCCGACGGCACGATTTCGGGGACGATCGCTAAACAGGTGTTCGAAAAAATGCTCGAAAGCGGCGACACCGCGGGCGTGATCGTCGAGCGCGACGGCCTCAAGCAGACGAGCGACACCGGCGCGATCGAGGCCGAAATCGCCAAAATCCTGACCGCCAATGCCGACAAGGTCGAGCAGTATAAGGGCGGCAAGGAAGCCTTGTTCGGCTTCTTCGTCGGGCAGACGATGAAGGCGATGCAGGGCAAGGCGAACCCGCAGGTGGTGAACGAGCTTCTGAAAAAGGCGCTCGGCTGATCCGCTATCAGTGATCGCGTTCACAGCGAATCCGGCCGTTTCGCTCTCATGGCATTGAAATCGGTGCAGATGTGATAGGAGGGACGGACATGATGATGCGGACGGTGGTTTCGGTCGGCGGCGCGCTGGCAATGCTTGTGGGCGGCGCGGCGAGCGCGGCGGGCGCGCCGGCGGTCAACGACGGCTATGACTGGGCGATGCGCATCAACGACGAGGGGCCGGTCAAGAGCGCGATCCTCGCCTATGAGGTCGCCGACACCGACGACCAGCCGCTGAATTTCACTTGCGAGGAAGGCGGCGACCGCGTCTTCGCGGGGATTTCGGGCGGCGCGCCCGACCTGAGCGCGATCGAACTCGAAACGGGCAGCGAGCGCGTGCGGCTGGCCGGAACGACCGTCGCCGACGAGCTGCCC
>NZ_DATFFD010000192.1:0-3427 GCF_035250425.1 Sphingopyxis sp. | reverse complement strand
TTCCTCGACCACCAGCTCATGTTCGAGCAGACGTTCGCGGACGCGCTGCGGATTGGCGCCTTCCTTGTCGACCTTGTTGATCGCGACGATGATCGGCACGTTCGCCGCCTTCGCATGGTTGATCGCCTCGATCGACTGCGGCTTCAGCCCGTCGTCGGCCGCCACCACGAGGATGACGATGTCGGTGACGTTCGCACCGCGCTGACGCATCTCGGTAAAGGCTTCGTGGCCCGGCGTATCGAGGAAGGTGACTTGGCTGCCGTCGGGGGTCTTCACCTGATAGGCACCGATATGCTGCGTAATGCCGCCGGCTTCGCCCGCCTGCACATTCGCACCCCGCAGCGCGTCGAGCAGGCTGGTCTTGCCGTGATCGACATGGCCCATGATCGTGACGACCGGGGCGCGCGGCTTCAGATGTTCGGCATCGTCGACATCCTCGTCGTGGCGGATATCGATATCGCCTTCGCTGACGCGGATGATCTCGTGCCCGAATTCGGTGACGAGCAGTTCGGCGGTGTCCTGATCGATCGTGTCGGTGCTGGCCGACGGGCTGCCCATCTTGAACAGCGCCTTGATCAGGTCGCCGGTCTTTTCGGCCATGCGGTTGGCGAGTTCCTGAACCGTGATGCTTTCGGGCACGACGACTTCACGGACCTGCTTTTCGCGCGGCCCCGACGAGGCGGTGTGCGAACGCTTTTCCTTTTCGCGGGCGCGTTTCAGCGCCGCGAGGCTGCGCGCACGCGCGCCTTCGTCTTCGTTGAGCGCGCGCGTGACGGTCAGCTTGCCCGACTGGCGGCGGCTGTCGCCGCCACGGGTTGCCTTGGGCTCGGGACGCTTGGGTTCGGGGCGCTTCGGTGCCTCGACCGGCGTGAAGCGACGCGGCGCCGGAGCGACGCTGGCCGTGCTGCGCGGTGCGGGTGTCGGTGCGGCTTCGCTCTGCGGATCGGCCGCAGGCGCTTCGGCGGCGGGGACAGCAGCGGGCGCCTCGGCAGCGGGGGGGGCTGGAGCGGGATCGGCCGCCTTCGCGGTCGTCTGCTCGACCTTGGCTTCGGCACGCGCCTTTTCTTCCTCGGCGGCGCGCGCACGCGCGGCTTCGTCGCGGCGGCGATTGTCCTCAAGTGCATTCATGCGCGCTTCTTCGGCCTCGCGCAGCAACTGCGCCTGGCGTTCCTGACGCGACATCAGGCTGTCGTTCTCGCTGACGCGGGGCGCGGCCGGCTTCGGAGCGGGCGCGGGTGCCGGAGCGGGCGTCGGTGCGGGCGCCGGAGCGGCCTCGACCTCTTCGACCTCGACCGGCGCGGCTTCGCCCGGACGACCGAGCACGCGGCGACGCTTCACCTCGACCACCACCGTGTTGCGGCGCCCGTGGCTGAATTGTTGCTGCACCTGTCCGGCCTCGACCGTCCGCTTCAGCCCCAGGGGCTTGCGGGTAAGGGTCGGTTTGTCCTGTTCGTCACTCATCGAAACTTATCATTCCTTCAAAACGCGTCCGAAGCGGCGTCGCTGGTCGGCAACGCCCCAATTTTTTCCTCGCCGGCAGACGGCGGGGCGTGCGGATCGGAATCGCGGTTGGCCGCGTCCCTACTCCATCCTGTGAAAAACTGCCAGCGGCTCAAATGCGCCAGCACCCGGTCCGCGGCGCGGGCGTCGGTCAACGCCAGATGCACCGCATTCTCGCGCCCCAATGCCATAGATAGGGTGCCGCGGTCCACCGGCAAGACCCGGCCCTCGCGGCCCGAGCCCTCATCGTCCTCGCCGACGCGCCACGCCTGCGCCAGTTTCTTGCGCCCATCCTCGCCCGCATCGCTGGCGTGGAGGAGGAGGCGAACCTGGCCCTTGCGCGCCGCCGTCTCGATCTTTTCATTGCCGCTGAGCAAGGTGCCCGACCGCGATTCCAGCCCCAGCCGGTCAAGCGTCGCGCGCTGAAGCTGCGCCTCGATACGCGCGCCGAGATCGTCGGGGATCGTGAAATTGCCGTCCTGCAGCGCGCGCGCGAGCCCGCCCTTCAGCTTGCCCTTCGCCTGTGCGGCTTCGAGCGTCGCGCGGTCGACGCCGATCCACGCGCCGCGCCCCGGCGCCTTGCCAAGGACGTCGGGCGCAATCGCGCCGTCGGGCCCGAGCGCGAGGCGCACGAGCCGTTCGGCCGGCGAAACCTCGCCGGTGATGACGCAGCGCCGCTCGGGCACATGCTGGCCGCGCCGTCCAGCGCGGTCTGGTTCGCTCAGCTGATCATTGTGCGGGGTCCGCATCGGCGGCCTCCCCGGTTAGCGGCTCCGCCGCGGTTCCGGCTTCCGGCTCGTCGTCGAACCAGTGCGCGCGCGCCGCCATGATGATTTCGTTGCCCTGTTCTTCGCTAAGGCCATATTCGCCCAGCACGCCGCCCTTGTCCTCGGCGCGTTCGCTGCGCGGCGGGCCGCGGCGGTTGTCGGTACGCTTCTTGGCGATCAGTTCGTCGGTCGCAAGGTCGGCAAGGTCGTCGAGCGTCTTGATCCCGGCCTTGCCGAGGATGACGAGCATCGCTTCGGTCAGGTGCGGGATGTCGGCGAGCGCATCCTCGACACCGAGTTCGCGGCGTTCGGCGCGCGACGCTTCCTCGCGGCGTTCGAGCCCTTCGGCAGCGCGGCTCTGGAGCTCCTGCGCCAGTTCCTCGTCGAAGCCTTCGATGCCCGCGAGTTCGTCGATGCCGACATAGGCGACTTCTTCGAGTTCGCCGAAGCCTTCGGCGACGAGCAGCTGTGCGAGCGTTTCGTCGACGTCGAGCTCTTCCTGGAACATCGTCGAGCGTTCGACGAATTCGCGCTGGCGCTTTTCGCTGGCGTCGGCCTCGGTCATGATGTCGATCTGGCTGCCGGTGAGCTGGCTGGCGAGACGGACATTCTGGCCGCGGCGGCCGATGGCGAGCGACAGCTGATCGTCGGGAACGACGACTTCGATGCGGCTGTCATCCTCGTCGATCACGACGCGCTGGACCGTTGCCGGCTGGAGCGCGTTGACGACGAAGGTCGCGGTGTCTTCGGACCAGGGAATGATGTCGATCTTTTCGCCCTGCATTTCCTGGACAACCGCCTGGACGCGGCTGCCCTTCATGCCGACACAGGCGCCGACCGGATCGATGCTGCCATCATAGCTGATCACGCCGATCTTGGCGCGCGAACCCGGGTCGCGGGCGGCGGCCTTGATCTCGATGATGCCGTCGTAGATTTCGGGGACTTCCTGCGCGAACAGCTTCTTCATGAAGTCGGGGTGCGCGCGGCTGAGGAAAATCTGCGGCCCGCGCGTTTCGCTCCGCACCGACAGGATCAGCGCGCGGACGCGATCGCCGACGCGCATCAGTTCGCGCGGAATCTGCTGGTCGCGGCGGATCACGCCTTCGGCGCGGCCGAGGTTGACGACGATGTGGCCGAATTCGACCGACTTCACGACGCCG
>NZ_DATFFD010000191.1:0-15105 GCF_035250425.1 Sphingopyxis sp. | reverse complement strand
ATCTACGAACGCCGCCTGTTCCAGATCCTCGCCGCGACCGAGGACAAGGCCGAGGGCATGGCCGCCTTCATCGAGAAACGCGAAGGCGTGTGGAAGGGGCGGTGAGCCCAGTTCCCCTCCCGCTTGCGGGAGGGGTTAGGGGAGGGCGTGTCTCTCCTCCGCAACATCAATATTCGGGACAGGCCCTCCCCCGGCCCCTCCCGCAAGCGGGAGGGGAGAGAATATGAAAATCGCTTTTATCGGACTCGGCAATATGGGCGGCGGCATGGCCGCAAATTTGGCGAAGGCGGGGTATGAGGTGCGTGCCTTCGACCTCAGCGAAGAGGCGCTTGACCGCGCGGTCGAAGCCGGATGCGGCCGCGCCACCTCCGCCGCCGAAGCCGTCACCGGCGCCGAGGCCGTCGTCACCATGCTCCCCGCGGGCAAGCATGTCGCATCGGTCTATGAAGCCGATGTGTTCCCGAACGCTGCGCCGAGCACCTTACTCCTCGACTGCTCTACAATCGACGTCGCGACCGCGCGGAGCAACATCGAAGCGGCGACCGCCAAAGGTCTCGTCGCGGTCGACGCCCCCGTCTCGGGTGGTATCGCGGCCGCCAACGCCGGCACGCTGACCTTCATGGTTGGCGGCACCGATGAAGGCTTCGCGCGCGCCGAACCGATCCTTGCCAAAATGGGCAAGGCGGTGATCCATGCCGGCGACGCGGGCGCGGGGCAGGCGGCGAAGATTTGCAACAACATGCTGCTCGGTGCCTCGATGGTCGCGACGTGCGAGACGCTCGCGCTCGCGCAAAAGCTCGGGCTCGACCCGCAGAAATTCTTCGACATCGCGAGCGTGTCGTCGGGACAGTGCTGGTCTCTGACCAGTTACGCGCCGCTCCCCGGTGTCGGCCCGACGACCCCCGCCGACAATGATTACAAGGGCGGCTTCGCAGCCGCGCTGATGCTCAAGGATTTGCGCCTCGCGATGGAAGCCGCGGCGAGCGTCGATGCCGACGTCCCGATGGGGTCGAAGGCGCGCGAGCTGTATGAAGCATTCGTTGCGGCTGACAAGGACGGCCGCGACTTCTCGGCGATCATCAAGACGCTGCAGGGCTAACCGTCGCCCCCGCGAAGGCGGGGGCGACGGTGTCAGTAAAAGTCCGCCGTCTCGCCCCCGTCCCGCCGCTCGGTGCGATGCACCTGCGTCGGCGCGCCGCGCTGTCCGGTGCGCACCTCGATCCGGCCTCCGACACGCCGCACCTCGGCGGGCGAGAGGATGCGCGCCCGCGCAATCCCGACCGCCGTCCCCTTCGGCGCCGCCACCGGGGCGGATACCGGCACGCTGCCGGAAAGCAGAAGGGCGGCGAGGAGGGACATGGCGTTCATATTCTGCCGTAACGGCAGATGTTGCCAGCGCTTTAACCCTGAATCGCAGCTTTCGGGTCGTACCTATGGTGCTCGCAGAGCAAAAGAAAGGCCGCCTGCCCCCCGCTGGGGCAGACGGCCCTCCCTTATAAAGCTGTGTGTCCCCGCGAAGGCGGGGACACACGAAATTTACGTCCTTCTCAAAAGCCGCTCTTCGCCTCCGCCTTTTCCTTGAGCAAAGGCGCGACCGCGAAACCATGCTTCTCGAGCGCCGCGACGATCTTGTCGGTGCCTTCCATTCCCGCCCAGAACATCGGGCCTCCGCGATAGATCGGCCAGCCATAGCCATAGATCCACACGACATCGATGTCGCTCGCGCGCTGCGCCTTGCCTTCCTCGAGGATCAGCGCGCCTTCGTTGACCATCGGATAGAGGGTGCGCTCGATGATCTCCTGATCGGTGATCTCGCGCTTCTCGACCCCCGCCTTTTGGCGGAATTCCTCGATGATCTCGGCGACGCGCGGGCTTTCCGACGGATTGCGCTTGTCGTCATAGTCATAGAAGCCCGCCTGCTTCTTCTGGCCCCAGCGGCCCTCGGCGGCGAGTGCGTCGCGGATGCTTTCGATCCGGTTCGGGTCGCGGTGCCAGCCGATGTCGACCCCGGCAAGATCGCTCATCTGGAACGGCCCCATCGGCATGCCGAATTCGACATGGACCTTGTCGACCTGCGCCGGAGTCGCGCCTTCCATCAACAGCTTCATCGCCTCGATCTGGCGCGGTTTCAGCATGCGGTTGCCGATGAAGCCGTCGCACACGCCCGCGACCACCGCGACCTTGCCGATTTTCTTACCCGTAGCCATCGCGGTCGCCAGCGCGTCGGGCGCGGTTTTGGCGCCGCGCACCACCTCGAGCAGCTTCATGACATTGGCGGGCGAGAAGAAGTGCATGCCGAGCACGTCGCCGGGGCGGCTCGTCGCCGCCGCGATCTCGTCGACGTCGAGATAGCTGGTGTTCGACGCGAGGATCGCGCCGGGCTTGGCGATCTTGTCGAGCTTGCCGAAAATGTCCTTCTTGACGTCCATATTCTCATAGACCGCCTCGATGATCAGGTCGCAGTCGGCGAGATCGTCGAGGTTGAGCGTCGGGGTCAGGATCCCCATCATCTGGTCGACCTGTTCGGGCTTGAAGCGGCCCTTTGCGGCCGACGCGTCGTAATTCTTGCGGATCACACCGAGCCCGCGATCGAGCGCGTCCTGCGCCATCTCGACGATCGTGACGGGGATGCCCTTTTGCAGGAAGTTCATGGCTATCCCGCCGCCCATCGTGCCGGCGCCGATCACGCCGACCTTCTTGATGTCGCGCAGCTGGGTGTCCTTGGGCAGGCCGTCGATCTTCGCGGCCTGGCGCTCGGCGAAGAAGATGTGGCGCTGCGCGGCCGACTGGCTGCCGAACATCAGCTTCATGAACTGCTCACGCTCGAACGCCAAACCCTCTTCGAAAGGAAGCCGCGTCGCCGCCTCGACGCAGGCGAGGTTCGCATAAGGCGCCTCGAACCCGCGCCAGCGCTTGGCGTTGGCGGTCTTGAGCTGCTCGATCACCGCGACGTCGCCGAACACCGGGCGCGCGCGCGTCGGGCGCGGGCCGTCGGCGATTTTCGCGCGCGCAAAGGCGATGGCGTCGGCGGCGAGGCTGTCCTCACCCGCGAGTTCGTCGACAAGGCCGAGCTCCTTCGCCTTCGATGCGGGAAGCGGATCGCCGGTCGAAGTCATCGTCGCCGCCGCTTCGACCCCGACGACGCGCGGCAGGCGCTGCGTGCCGCCCGCACCGGGCAGCAGGCCAAGCTTCACTTCGGGCACCCCGAGCTTCGCCGACGGCACCGCGATACGGTAATGGCAGACGAGCGCGGTTTCCAAGCCGCCGCCGAGCGCCGTCCCGTGGATCGCGGCGACCACCGGCTTGCTCGCGGCTTCGATGCTATTGAGCACCGCGTTGAAATCGGGACCGCGCGGCGGCTTGCCGAATTCGCTGATGTCGGCGCCCGCGATGAAGGTCGCGCCCGCACAACGCAGCACGATCGCCTTGACGCTATCGTCGGCAAGCGCGGCGGCGAAATTGTCTTCGAGGCCTTGGCGGACGTGCCAGCTCAGCGCGTTGACCGGCGGGTTGTTGACGATGATGACGGCGATTTCGCCATCCTTTTCCATCGTGACGGAAACGGGGGTCTCTTCGGACATGGGATGCTCCTTCAATCTAGATCCCGTTCGTGTCGAGCGAAGTCGAGACACCCTGAAGGCGTACACGGCCGATGGGCATCTCGACTTCGCTCGATGCGAACGGAAATATAAGTTTCATTTCAAACAAGGCGGTTGCATTTTCAATCGTCGATCGCGGCGTGGACAAACGTCTTGACCTCGCGCCGCACGGGATAGGTGGAAGAGGGCATGAGCTGGGTCATGAAGACCATGCAGATCTGCTCGACCGGATCGACGAAGAAACCGGTCGAGAACATGCCGCCCCAATAATAGTCGCCGACCGAGCCGGGGGTCATCGTCTGCGCGGGGCTTTCATTCACGGCAAAACCGAGGCCAAAGCCGATCCCGGCATTCTCCGCCTCGGAAAAAATGCCGACGCTGTGCTGCGTCAGGTCGCCGCCGCCGGGCAAATGGTTCGATGTCATCAGCTCCAATGTCTTGCGGCTGATAATGCGCGTGTCATCGAGCTTGCCGCCGCCAAGCAGCATCAGGCAGAAGCGGTGATAATCGTGGAGCGTCGAAGCGAGCCCGCCGCCGCCCGACTGGAAGCTGCGGTCCTTCGCCCAGCGGCTTTTCGCGCCGCTGTCGAAATTCTGCATCTTGTCCTTCGGATGGAAAGCATAGGCGTCGGCCAGCCGGTGCTGCTGGTCCGCGGGCACCTTGAACCCGGTGTCGGCCATCCCGAGCGGACCGAAAATCCGCTCCTGCAAGACCTCGCCGAACGGCTTGCCCTCGATCCGCTCGATCACCGCGCCGAGCACGTCGGTCGCCATCGAATAATTCCAGTGCGCGCCGGGATCGAACTGCAACGGGATTTTCGCGAGGTCGGCGATGAAGCTGTCCATCGTATAATCGGCGTCGAAATCGTCGATCCGCGCCTTGCGGTACGCGGCGTCGACCGGAGTGCGCTCCTGAAAGCCATAGGTCAGCCCCGCGGTGTGACGGAGCAGGTCGACCATGCGGATCGGCGATGTGGGCGGCCGCGTCAGGAAGGGAACATTGCCGCCGCCCGTGACGAACACGCCGGTGTCCTTGAACTCGGGGCAGAATTTGGTGAGCGGATCCGACAGCGCGACCTTGCCCTCCTCGACCAGCATCATGAAGGCGATGCTGGTGATCGGCTTGGTCATGCTCGCGATGCGGAAGATCGCATCCTCTTTCAGCGCCTCGCCCGGCCGCGCCTCGCCGATGCACGACAGATGCGCGATCTCGCCGCGCCGCGACACCAGCGTCGCCGCGTGCGGCAGCCGGCCGGTGTCGACATATTTGGCGGCGAGGAAAGCGGGAATGCGGTCGAGCCGCGCGGTGTCGAATCCATGTGCCATGATGATCGATCTATCAGTGCGAGGTCTGGCCGAGCAACTGGCGTGTCACCGGATGCGAACTGGTCAGCCCGCCGTCGACCGCGATCGCCTGTCCGTTGACATAGCTCGCCTGATCGCTCGCGAGGAACAGCGCGACATTGGCGAGTTCCTCGGGCTGCGCCGCGCGGCGCAAGGGGTTGAGCTGGCCGAGCTTGTGCGTGACCTCCTTCGCCTTGGCATAGTCGAAGGTCGGCTTGGTCATCCCCGTCTCGGTGAGGCCGGGGCACACCGCATTGACGCGCACGCCGCTCGTCGACAGCTGCTGCGCCGCGACCTTGGCGAGATTGATCACCCCCGCCTTCGACGCCGAATAGGCGCCCGGACCCGCGCCCGAATTCAAGCCCGCGACGCTCGCGGTCAGTACGATCGCGCCGCCGCGGCCCTGATCGACCATCGCCTTGCCGGCATGCTTCACCATCAGCGCGGGGCCGATCAAATTGACGCGCAAAGTCTCGGCCCAGGCGATGGGATCGAAATCGAAAATGCCGCCCATGTCGCCGATGATGCCGGCGTTGGCGAAGGCGACGTCGAGCCCGCCATAGGTGTCTTTCGCGGTCGCAACGAGCGTTGCGACATCGGCCTCGACGCCCGCATCGATCTCGATCGCCACGGCTTCGCCACCGGCATCCTTCACCAGCTTGGCCGTCTCATGCACCGCCGCGCTCTTGTCGCCGATGACGAGCTTCGCGCCCTCGGCGGCGAAGCGCAGCGCGCTCGCGCGGCCGATACCCGAACCGGCACCCGTGATAATTGCGACCTTGCCGTCCAACGCGCCCATCATGCGCCTCCCGAAATCGTGGCTCCGCCATCGCACACGATGGTCTGGCCGGTGGTGAATGCCCCCGCCTTGCTGGCAAGGAAGACCGCGGCGCCCGCGATCTCGTGCGGTTCGCCGATGCGCTTCAGCGTCGAGGCGGCGGTCGATCGTTTGAGGTTTTCCTCATTTTCCCACAAAGCGCGCGCCATGTCGGTGCGGATCAGGCCGGGCGCGATGCAGTTGACGCGCACTCCCTGCGGTCCGAACTCGACCGCGAAATTGCGCGCGATCTGCATGTCGGCCGCCTTCGATATGCAATAGGCGCCGATGATCGGCGATCCCTTCAGCCCGCCGATCGAGCTGATGATCGTGATCGACCCTTCGCCGCGTTCGAGCATCTCGGGCGCGACCATCGTGATCAACCAGTGGTTGGACAATATGTTATTGTCCATGATCTTGCGGAACTGGTCGTCGCTGATCCCGAGCCCGGGGCCATAATAGGGGTTCGACGCGGCGTTGCAGACAAGCGCGGTGATCTTGCCAAAGGCGCGGCGCGTCTCGGCGACCAATATCTCCAGCTCCTCCTTCGACGAGATGTTCGCGCGCACCGGAAGCGCGGTGCCCTCGCCGAAGCGCGCGTTGATCTCGGCCGCGGTTTCCTCGCAGGCGTCGGCCTTGCGGCTTGAGATCACGACCTTCGCGCCCTGTTCGGCCATCGCTTCCGCCGTGGCCTTGCCGATGCCGCGCGACGATCCGGTGATCAGCGCGACCTGGCCGGTCATGTCGAACAGGTTCATGCGCCGGCCTTTCGTGCGAATTCCCACGCGCGTTCGGCGAGCGGACGGACGCGTTCGGACATGTCCTTGGCGTGCTGCGACGAGGCGGTGCCCTCGATCACGCGCTTTTTGATGCCCTGGATAATCCCCGCGAGGCGGAAGAAATTATACGCGAAATACCAGTTCATGTCGGGCACCCCGTCGCGCCCGGTGGCGGCGCAATAACGCTCGACCATCTCGTCGAGTTCAGGAATGCCGATTGCCTTGCGGTCGAGATCCATGACACCGGAGCGGCCGCCATTTTCGGTGACCCACGCCATCGCGACATAGGTGAAGTCGGCGAGCGGATCGCCCAGGGTCGACAGCTCCCAGTCGAGCACCGCGAGCACCTCGGGGCGATCCCTGGCATAGATCATATTGTCGATACGGTAATCGCCGTGGACGACGCTGGTGCGCGTCTGTTCGGGCAAGGTCGCGGGAAGGAAAGCGATCAGCTTTTCCATCTCGTCCATCGTTTCGGTCTCGGCGAGGCGGTACTGCTTGGTCCAGCGGTCGACCTGGCGCCCGAAATAATTGCCCGGCTTGCCGAAATCGCTGAGGCCCGCGGCTTCGACATCGACCTTGTGCAGCGCCGCGAGCGTGTCGATCATCGCTTCATAGGTCGCGCGGCGATTTTCGGGGGTCGACCCCGGCATCGCGCCGTCCCAGATCGTATGGCCATCGACCATGCCCATCACATAGAACCAGCTGCCAACCACCGTGTCATCTGTGCACAGGCCATATTGGCGCGCGACGGGAAAGCCCATCTTATGCAGCCCCGCCTGCACCTTATACTCGCGGTCGACCGCGTGCGCCGAGGGCAGCAGCGGGCCATAGGGCTTGCGCCGCAGCACATAATTGCCCGACGGCGCCGAAATCTTGTACGTCGGGTTCGACTGGCCGCCGGCGAATTTATGCTGCGCCAGCGGGCCGGTAAAACCTTCGACATTCGCTTCCATCCACACCGTGAGCTTCGCCTCGTCGAGGATATCGGCGCCTTCGGGGGCGACAGTGCCGCTGAAGGCCTTTTGCGCATCCAAAGTCATAAGCCCCTCTCGTTCCGCCCACACCGTGCGGACGCAATTAAATAGGGACAGTCCCTATTTAATTGCGTCACCGGCGTCGATCGGCTTGCCATGTTCTGAATTAAATAGGGACTGTCCCTATTTATTGGCTTGGGGCTGGTGCTCATTGGTCGAATACGATCACCGACCGCGCGGCGTCGCCCTTCTTCATCTTGTCGAAGCCTTCGTTGATTCGCTCGAGCGGGATCGTCTCGGCGACGATGCTGTCGAGGTCGAGCAGGCCGCGCAGGTAGAAATCGACGAGGCGCGGGATGTCGACCGGGAAGCGGTTGCCGCCCATGATCGCGCCCTGCAATTTCTTGCCCGAAAGCAGGTCCATCGCGCTGAGCCCGACTTTTTCGGACAGCGGCATCATGCCGAGGATCGTCGCGGTGCCGCCGCGGCGCAGCGACGCGACCGCAAGGCTCGCCGAAGCGGGACGGCCCACGGCCTCGATCGCATGATCGACGCCGCCCTTGCTGATCTCGACGATCTGCTTCGCGGCATCGTCGGCGAGCGCGTCGACGACATCGGTTGCGCCCAGCTTCACCGCCAGCGCGCGCTTTTCGGGAACCGGATCGGCGGCGATGATCCGCCCCGCCCCGGCGATCTTTGCGGCGTTGATCGTCGCGAGGCCGACGCCGCCGCAGCCGACGACCGCGACGGTCTCGCCCGGGGTCACCTTGCACGCGTTGAAGATCGTGCCCGCGCCCGTCGTCACCGCGCAGCCGATCACCGCGGCGCGGTCGAGCGGCATGTCGGGGTCGATCGCGACGCACGCATGTTCGTGGACGAGCATCGTCTCGGCAAAGGCCGACAGGTTGAGCATCTGGTTGACGATGCTGCCGTCGGAGCGCGTGATGCGCGGGGGCTGCCCGGGCGCGCGGCGCGTGTCGCCGCCCATGCACAGCGACATGCGGCCCGACACACAGAATTCGCAGTGGCCGCAAAAGGCCGACAGGCAGGTGACGACCGCGTCGCCGACCTTCACCGTGCGCACTTCGCTGCCGATCGCCTCGACGATGCCCGCGGCTTCATGGCCGGGGATCGCGGGGAGGGGGTGCGGATAGGCGCCGTCGATGAAATGCAGGTCCGAATGGCAGAGCCCGCACGCGGCGGTGCGGATGCGCACCTCGTGCGGGCCGCAGTCGGCAATCTGCACCGTCTCGATCGACAGCGGCTTGCCCGGTTCGATCAGAATCGCGGCTTTGGTCATGTAAACTACCCTCTCTGACCGTTTGCCCTGAGCCTGTCGAAGGGCCGTTCTTTCTTGCGCGGTGAAGAAGGACGGTGCTTCGACCAGCTCAGCACGAACGGATTATTCCTTAGCGTGATACCCCGATGTCGCCCGACGAAAAGCCCGGCTCGCTCGCTTCGCTATGCTTGGCGAATTCGATGCGCGCGATCGCGCGTTCATGTACTTCGTCGGGCCCGTCGGCGAGGCGCAGCGTGCGCTGATGCGCATAGGCTTTGGCCAGCCCGAAATCCTCGGACACGCCGCCGCCACCATGCGCCTGGATTGCGTCGTCGATGATCTTCAGCGCCATGTTCGGCGCCTGCACCTTGATCATCGCGATTTCGGCCGCGGCCGATTTATTGCCGACCTTGTCCATCATGTCGGCGGCCTTGAGGCACAGCAGGCGCGTCATTTCGATATCGATGCGGGCGCGCGCCAGACGATGTTCCCAGATGCTGTATTCGGCGACCTTGCGGCCGAACGCGACGCGCGACTGCAGCCGCTTCGCCATCTTGGCGATCGCTTCCTCGGCGACGCCGATCGTCCGCATGCAATGATGGATGCGGCCCGGCCCGAGGCGCCCCTGCGCGATCTCGAAGCCGCGCCCTTCGCCGAGCAGCATCGCGTCCTCGGCGTTGACGCGGACGTCCTTCAGCTCGATTTCCATATGGCCGTGCGGCGCGTCGTCATAACCGAAGACGGGCAGATGGCGGAGGATATTCACGCCGGGCGTATCGAGCGGCATCAGCACCATCGACTGCTGCGCGTGGCGCTTCGCGGCGAAATCGGTCTTGCCCATCACGATCGCGACCTCGCAGCGCGGATCGCCCGCGCCCGACGACCACCATTTCGTGCCGTTGATGACATAATCACTGCCGTCGCGCTCGATGCGCGTTTCGATGTTCGTCGCGTCGGACGAGGCGACGCGCGGTTCGGTCATCAGGAACGCCGAACGGATCTCGCCGTTCATCAGCCGGCCGAGATATTTTTCCTTCTGCGCGCGCGTCCCGTAACGGTGGAACACCTCCATATTACCCGTGTCGGGCGCCGAGCAGTTGAACACTTCGCTGGCAAAACCGACGCGGCCCATTTCCTCGGCGCACAGCGCATATTCGAGGTTCGAAAGGCCGGGCCCCTCGAATTCGAACGTCTCGTCAACATGGTGATGCGCGCCCGACTTGGGTGGCATGAACAGGTTCCAGATGCCGGCTTCTTTCGCTTCGGCCTTCAGATCCTCGACGATCTGGATAACCTTCCAGCGGTCGCCGGCCTTGTCCTGCTCGTTATAAGTGGGGACCGCCGGGCGAACCTTGCGCTCGATGAAGTCGCGGACCCGGTCGCGCCAATAGACCTGCCGGTCGGTGAGGTCGAAATCCATCTGCGCGTCCTTTCCCTTTACGTTCACGTAAACCCTTGGACCGATTCGCCGGCCTTGCCAAGTCCCGCCAACCCGAAAATTACATCATTCCGCCGCCGCGCGACATGTTCGTTACGGATGGGCGCCGCTCGCGTCGGGTTCGCCGCGTGCGACGTCGCCCAGCAGCGCCAGCCGCGCCTCATGATCGGCGCGCGAGATCGGGAAACGCCGCATGACGATCAACCCCAGCGTGCCGATGATGAGCACCGCAAGCGCATAGCCGAGCGCCAAATTGCCGAGCACATCGCTCCCGACTTCGCCGGGTTTCGCATTGGCCGGAAAGGCCGCGAAGGACAGGATCAGCCCGGCGACGAAGATGCCGATGCCGGTCGCGCATTTCTGCATGAAGAAATAGCCCGCGAAGAACAGCCCCTCGGACCGCCGCCCGGTCTCGCTCTGCGACGCTTCGACGACATCGGCCATCATCGACGACGACAGGATCATCAGGATGATCGAGAAGCTGTTGGAGACGAAAACAAGCGCGAACATCGTCGCGACGCTCGGCTTGCCCGGCAGGCCGGGGAAAAATCCCTGGATCCACGCGAAATAGATGCCGCTGTTGACGAGCAGCGAGATCGCGCCGGCGAAAATCGCGCCGTCGCGTTTGCCAAGCCGCGCCGACACCGGGGCGACGAGCACGAAGGCGGCGATCATCGAAGCGAACAGCAGGAAGACATAGGCGATCATCTCGCCCTGCGTGAACTGCCAGAAGAAACCGAGCAGATAATTGTTCATCGAAAAGGTGATGCCTTGGTTGATGAAGCCGAATAGCGCGGCGAAGATCAGCCACAGGAAGGCGCGGTTCGACAGCGTGTCGCGCATGTCGCGCAGGATGTGGCGAAGCGTCATCACCGGCTTGACGTCGGCGAGGTTCGACACGGCGATGCGTTTGTGCTGCCCCGCTGCCGAAACCAGCACCGCGCCGGCCATCATCAGCGCCCCGGCGAGCGCGTAGGGGAAATAGCCTGCGGGATCGACGAGCCCCTTCGCGCCGCCAAAAAACACGCCGTAAGCAAGCAGCAAGATCAGCAATCCGCCGCCCCAACCGAACAGGAAGCGATAGCGCATGACGACGGTGCGCTCGTCATAGTCGCCGGTGAGCTCGGGGACGATCGCGACCGAAGGCACCTCGCACATAGAGACGAGCGAGCGGACGATAATCGCAAAGCCGATCAGCCACGCGATCGTCATCGTTTGGCTCATTTCGGGCGGGTGCCACAGCAGCATCCACATGATCGCGAGCGGGATCGGTGCGCCGTAAAGCCATGGCAGGCGGCGCCCCCAGCGGCTGCGCGTGCGGTCGGTCAGCTCGCCGATCACCGGGTCGACAAAGGCGTCGGCGATCAGCGCGACCATGATCGCGGCGCCGACGATGCCCGCATCGAGCCCGATCACCTGATTGTAGAAGAGCAGCAGGAAGGTCGAAAAGCCATTGTCCTTGACCCCGTAAGCGATGCTGCCGAGGCCGTGCGTCGCCTTCAGCCATACGGGCAGGCGTTTGGGTGGAGGAACGGTCGCGGCCGCTGCGCTCACGCGTCGGCTCCGGCCTTGGCGGCCTCCTCCATTGCGACAAGCGCATCGAACAGCCCCGGTGCCTCGGGGTCCCAGGCGTGGCGCTGGCCGATCGTCAGCCCGCCGTCGACCAGCATATGCGTGCCCGTCATGAAGCTCGACTCCTCGCTCGCCAGATAAGCGACCGCATTGGCGATATCCTCGGGCTGGCCGCCGCGCGCGACGGGCTGCGCGGCCGCGCTCATCCCGGCGATGATCGCCTTCGCCTGATCCTTGTGCGCGTCGGGAACATCGAGCGACGAGGTGAAGATATTGGTGTTGATGAAGCCGGGGCAGATCGCATTGACGCGGATGCCGTAGCGCGCGAGGTCGGTCGCCGCGATCTTGCTGAGGTGGAGCACGCCCGCCTTCGCCACCGCATAGGCGATCGGCGAATAGCCCGCGCCGAGCGCCGCGACGCTCGCGGTGTTGACGATGCTCGCGCCCTTTCGCCCCTTCATATGCGGCGCGGCGTAGCGGATTCCCATCGCGACCGATTTCAGCACCAGATCCATTGTCAGGTCCCAGCCCTCGGGGCTGATCTCGTCGATCGGCGCACGATCGCCCGCGGCGGCGGCGTTGTTGAAGACGATGTCGATCCCGCCGGCTTTCGCGGCGGCCGCGTTCATCAGCGCCTCGATGTCCGACGGCTTGGTGACGTCGCAGCGCACGAAATCGATCTTGCCATTCGACTGTTCGGCCAGTGCACGACCGCCTGCCTCATCGATGTCGGCGGCAAAGACGTGCGCGCCCTCGCTCGCGAGTTTCAAAACTGTGGCTTTGCCGATTCCCGAAGCTGCTCCGGTGACGACGGCAATCTTGCCAGCGAATCGCATGACCCATTCTCCCGTTTTCTTTTGCCACTTAGCTTAGGCGCCAAAGGGGGCGCGTCAACGGCGGTCGAACCGACGCTACGGCGCCGTAACGGCAGGTGCGTCGATCCAAGTTGACGCTTGCGTAAAGCAGCGAAGCGGACGTAGATTTGGGGGCAGAAGAGGAGCCAAAAGGATGAGCGAACTGGACGCGTTCCGCACCGAGGTGCGCGAATGGCTGGAGGCCAATTGCCCCCCCGAAATGCGCGAGCCCGTGCGCGACGAGGGCGATGTGTGCTGGGGCGGCCGCAATTGGGTGTTCAAGAATGACGCGCAGAAGCAATGGCTCGAGGCGTGCGTCGCGAAGGGCTATACCGTTCCCGACTGGCCCAAGCCCTATGGCGGCGCCGGGCTGACCCCCGAACAGACCAAAATCCTCAAACAGGAAATGAAGCGCATCCATGCGCGTTCGCCGCTCGACAGCTTCGGCATCTGGATGCTCGGCCCCGCGCTGCTGCAATTCGGCACCGAGGAGCAGAAGGTCGAATATCTCAACCCGATCGCGCGCGGCGAAATCCGCTGGTGCCAGGGCTATTCGGAACCGGGCTCGGGCAGCGACCTCGTTTCGCTCCAGACCTTTGGTGAGGACAAGGGCGATCACTGGGTCGTCAACGGGTCGAAGATCTGGACCAGCTACGCCGACAAGGCCGACTGGATCTTCTGCCTCGTCCGCACCGACAAGGCGAACAAATATCAGGGCATCACCTTCATGCTCTTCGACATGGCGAGCAAGGGCGTCACCACCAAGCCGATCCTCTTGATCAGCGGCAACAGCCCTTTCTGCGAAACCTTCTTCGACGATGTCGAAGTGCCGAAGACGCAGTTCATCGGCGAAGTGAACCGTGGCTGGGACGTCGCCAAATATCTGCTCGGCCACGAACGCGAGATGATCTCGGGTGGCGGCGCGGGCGGCGACATGGTCAGCATCGGCGGCGCGTTCGCCAAGGCGTTCGGGAAGAACGCGGCGGGCGAACTCGACGATCCGATTCTGCGCGCCGAAATGGCGGCGTTCGACGTCGATGTCTTCGCGTATCGCGCGATGGGCGAGCGTTTCATGGACATGTGGAAGACCGGGCGCGCGCATCCGGCGTCGTCGAACATGATGAAATATGTCGGCACCGAGCTCAACAAGCGCCGCCACGAACTGGTGATGTCGGGCGGCGGCAGCGAAGCGCTCGAATGGGACAGCGAAGAGACCAAGGGCGGCGCCCGCGCGCGCGGCTGGCTGCGCACCAAGGCCAATTCGATCGAAGGCGGGACGAGCGAAGTCATGCTCAACGTCATCGCCAAGCGGATTTTGGATTTGCCGGGGGCATGATTCTTCTCCCCTCCCGCTTGCGGGAGGGGCCGGGGGTGGGTCTGTCGGCTCGCTCCGCTCGCACCCACCCCTAGCCCCTCCCGCAAGCGGGAGGGGGATTAGAGAGACAAGATATGCCGCTTTACCACAATGACGACCAGGCGATGCTCAAGGACAGCGTCGCCCCCTTCGTGGCCGAACAGGCGCCGGTGTCGCACCTGCGCAAGCTGCGCGACAGTGCCGACGCGACGGGCTTTTCGCGCGATCTCTGGACGCAGTTCACCGAAATGGGCCTGCCCGGCATGCTCGTTCCCGAGGACCACGGCGGGCTCGGCATGGGGCATATGGAGGCGGGCATCGTGCTCGAGGAAATCGGCCGCAACCTGACCCCGTCGCCTTTCCTGTCGACCAGCGTCGGCGCGGTCGCCGCGCTCGCCAAGGCGGGCGGGACGCAGGCGGGTCGCTGGCTTCCGGCGATCGCGAGCGGAGAGGCAATCATCGCGCTCGCGATCGACGAGGGCGCGAAACATCGCCCCGACCGCATCGCGACGACCGCAACGCGCGCGGGCAACGGGTTTCGGTTGGACGGCAAGAAAAGCTTCGTGCTCCACGGCCATGTCGCCGACATGAGCATCGTCGCGGCGAAGACCGACGGCGGGATCACGCTGTTCGCGGTGCCGAAGGACGCGAAGGGCGTCACCGCCGATCCGCGCCGTCTCGTCGACTCGAGCCTCGCGAGCCACGTCACGCTCGACGGCGTCGAGGTCGATGCCGATGCGGTGATCGGCGAGGTCGATGCGGGCGGCGAGATCCTCGACGCGCTGCTCGCCGCGACGCGCACCGGCGCCGCCGCCGAAATGGTCGGCGTCGGGCAGGGCGCGATGGATATGACCGTCAATTACCTCAAGGAACGCAAGCAGTTCGGCAAGCTGATCGGCGAGTTCCAGGGCCTCCAGCACCGCGCCGCGCATCTGTACGGCGAGATGGAAGTCGCGCGCGCCACGGTGATGAAGGCGCAGCAGCTGCTCGACGCTGAAAATCAGAGTGGGGGCAACGAGGGCGCGAAGCTGATGGTCTCGGTCGCGAAAGCCAAGGCCGGCCGCGCCGCCAACCTCGCGGTGCGCGAAGGCGT
>NZ_DATFFD010000190.1:0-5783 GCF_035250425.1 Sphingopyxis sp. | reverse complement strand
CCGTAGGAGTCTGGGCCGTGTCTCAGTCCCAGTGTGGCTGATCATCCTCTCAGACCAGCTAAAGATCGTCGCCTTGGTAGGCTTTTACCCCACCAACTAGCTAATCTTACGCGGGCTCATCCTTGGGCGATAAATCTTTGGTCCGAAGACATTATACGGTATTAGCACAAATTTCTCTGAGTTATTCCGTACCCAAGGGCAGATTCCCACGCGTTACGCACCCGTGCGCCACTAACTCCGAAGAGTTCGTTCGACTTGCATGTGTTAGGCATGCCGCCAGCGTTCGTTCTGAGCCAGGATCAAACTCTCAAGTTTGATGTTCGAATTTGCAAAGGTGGAATATCCCTCACAAACCCGCTCATTTTAAGGAGCCTGGCCTACACAATTTGGAACGGTCCCGACCTCATCCCGTGCAAGCACAAGATGATGAAGAGCCGCTCCCACGTCATGGAAACGTGTAAGACATGTAGGTCAGGCTTGGCTTTTTATCCTGAGCACCTTGCACCTTAAAGCTGCAAGACCCAGGGCCGCCGCCCACATGTCCCTTCATCGACAATCACAATTTCAAAGAGCTCACCGACAAGAAATGGCGGACAGTTGTCGTTCCCCGCTATTGCTATCGGGGGACATCTGTCCGTATCTGTTGGCGACCGGCTGGTGTGTGGCGTTTGGCGCCGCGCCCCGTCCGGTGAACAGGCCTCTAAGCCCCTCTCCGATTCGCGTCAACAACCTTTTTGCAATTTTGTTTCAAAAGTTGTTCGCGGCACCGGAAACGGCCCTGACCAGGTGAGGGAAATGGGAACGAAACCGCAGAATTCAAGGCTTTTGCCGCAAATCAAGAAAAGGCAGAGGCTTTCGATGGGTGGCGGTCCACTGATGGAGGTCCGCGGGCGAGCGCGGGGTTTCGCGTGGGGATCGACCAGTGAATGCCGAAATCCACCCGCGATTCTGTCGATCGGGAAGGTGAATTTCCCTTTTTGGCGATGATCGAACGGGCGAGTCCGGTCCCCGTCGGCCTTTGCAGTCACAGATTCCATGCACCGCACGATTCGATTCGATCGATCCGCTCGCGAATCTGGCCGGCGAAGGCGCCGACGCCGACGCTCGTCCGCCAATTCGGCGATTCGATTCACCGGGCCGCCATCTAGGGCGGATCGGGGGCTTCGCCGGTCGCCGACGAAGCCTCCTATATATAGAAGAGTGGAAGGGACGGCGGGACTTGCACGGATCGTCCCCGCCCGGCCCGGCAGCTCGCGGCTGTTATGACGCTATATAGTCGCGCATCGCCGCAGCCTCGGCCTCGATCCGGTCGATACGATATTTGACGAGATCGCCGATCGAAATGAATCCGACGAGTCGGCCACCGTCGACCACCGGCAGGTGGCGAATGCGCTTCTGCGTCATCTGCGAGAGGGCGCCGATCACCGCCATGCTGGGATCGCACGTCACCGGCGATTTGGTCATCACCTCGTCGAGGCTGCGGTCGAGCGCTTCGGGACCATAGGAAGACAGGAGCCGCACGATGTCGCGTTCGGAAAAGATGCCGACGATCGAATCGCCCTCGATCACCGGCACCGCGCCGATGCGATTCTGCGCGAGCAGGTCGACCACCATGCGCACCGTGTCGCTTGGCCCCGCCGAGATGATTGTCCCGGTCCGTCCATGAAGAATCGCTCCGATCGTCATAGGTGCCGCTCCCGTCTGTATCTGTTGCCAGGTCAGCCTAACATGATTCGCTTGGCGAACGAAACGCCCCGGCGCGCCGCAATGGCGCTTGGCCGCGGCGGCGGCTTGGTTCATGGAAGCACCATGGTCAAACGCTCTCCCCTCGACAATCGCGACACGTCGAAAGTCGCCTGGACGCGCTATCGCCGTCTGATGAAGGGCATGGCACTGGTGTCGCTGCTCGCCGTCGTCGGCGCGCTCGGCTGGCTGCGCTTCACGATGGGCGAGGCGCTCACCATTCATATGATCATCGCGACCGCAGCCGGCGTCGGCCTGTCGGTCATGCTCGGCGCCGCGCTGATGGGACTCGTCTTCCTGTCAAGCGGCAGCGGCCACGACGAATCGATCGAGGATCCTTTTGAAAACGACCCGGATATGAACAATGACCGATAAGCCCGAATCCGACTGCCCGCGCGACCCGATCCTGCGCGTCGTCCCCCGCCCCGCCGACATCAACGCCAACGGCCATATCTTCGGCGGCTGGGTATTGAGCCAAATGGACATCGCCGGCGGCATCGTCGCGGGACGCGAAGCGCAGGGCGCGGTCGCGACCGTCGCGATCGAGACGATGGAATTTATCGCACCGATTCTGCTGCGCGACATCATCTCGGTCTATGCGCATCTCGAGCGGCGGGGGCGCACCTCGATGGGCATCAGGATCGAAGTGGTCGCGACGCGCGACGGCGGCCGGACCGAGGAGCGCGTGACCGAGGGACTGTTCACCTTCGTCGCGCTCGACGAGAATCACCGGCCGCGGGCGCTGCCGCCCGTCTAATCCTCCGCCTTCATGCGGTAATGGAATGTCTTGCTGCCGTTCGCCGGCACGCGAACCACCCAGGTAAGCAACCCGTCGCGGCGCGGCAGCTTGCGGATGCGCGGATCGAGACCCGCATTATCGTCGGCATCGAAACCGAATTCGAAATCGGCCGCATGGCGATTCGCGTTGGTTACGGTGATCCGATAGTCGTGCTGGCCATTCTTCGGTTCCACGTAATTTTCGACATCGACCAGAATCTGGCTGCTCTCACCGATCACGAGATCGACCTTCTCGCCCACCGCATGGTCGCGCATCGCGCCCTCGCCGACGAGCAGTTCCTGATCGCCGATCTGCTCGAACACCGCCGCCTGACCGCTCGGCAGCGGGACGCCGAGCCCGCCGGCATACTTGTTCTGCATCCGCAACAAAATCTCGGGGGTCAACACCCTGCCTTCGTCGCCCACATCCATCCGCAAGCGGTATATCGTGCGAAAGGGCACGCGGTCCTTGACCAGCAGCGCCACCTGCTTCTGCCCGTTCGCCGCAACGGTGACCGGGATCGGCACGCGGTAGAGCTTGAGGTCGCCCAGATCCTCCTGGCTTGCGACGACCGAGACCGCCGACAGCATTTCGGCGCGCTTCATGCGCGCGCCCGTGACGACGATATCCATACCCTCCTCCATCGGCGCGGCCATCGGCGGGGGTGGCGGCGGCGGGGGCGGGACGCCATAGCGCCCGCTACCGACCGGAAAGCAGCTGAGATGGAGCGGCGGGGTCCGGGGGCGCTCGGCCAGCGCATCGAAATCGCTGACCTTGTTCAGCGTGCCCGCGATCGCGGCCAGCCCCGCATCGGCGAAGCTTTCGCCATTGCTGTTAGCGACGGTCAGCCAGGCGAACAGGTCGAGCGTCTTTCCATCGTCGCGGACGCGCGCGACATAGTTGCTCGCCCAGTCGAAACCGGTCGACAGATAGGTCAGCGTCACCGTCGCGCGCTGCGCCGCCGGGCTGCGCGTCGTTACCGACAGCGTCGGCTTCGCGGTCAGGCCCGCGGGCACGCCATCATAGACGATCGTTTCGGGCAGGCCCGTACAGCGCAGCGATTCGAATCCCGCCGCCGTTTGCAGCACCACCGCGCCTTGCGGGCCGGAGCGGATGATCGCCTCATCCTCGGTGACCTTGCCCGTGGCGCGATCGGTGCGGCGGACATGGACGCGGTTGCCGAGCGACCCGTCGAGCAGGCTGGCGGGCGAAAGCAAAGCGGCATCGCGATTCTTCTGCACCACACCGCCGGGAAGCCCGGTGACGATCGCCGACACCGCGATCATGCCTTCGGCGACGCCCTCGAATCGCAGCGTCGATTCGCCGGCGGGCAGATCGACGGTCCGTTTTTCGGAGATCAGCGCGAAGCCGCCCAGCCAGCCCGGCTCGATCGCGCCGCCTTCATCGCGATCGGGATCGCGAAACACGCTGACCGACACCGAATCGGGCGCGAGCGAGGTGACGGCCGGCTGCGCCGCCGCGGGGGACGCAGCGACGATCGACAGCAGGGGCAGCCAGCGGCGCATCCTCGCCGGGGATCAGGAACGTGTTTCGAAGGTGGCGGCGACCGTCGTTTCGCCATTTGCAGGCAGCTCGACGCGCCAGCGGGTGCCGTCGCTATCGAGTCGCTGGCTCTTTTGACTTTCGGTGATGATGCGCGTGTCGTCCCAATACCAGTCGAGCCCGCGCTGAACGAGGTCGAGCGTCACGGGATTCCCCCGCGCATTGGTCAGGCGATAGGACATGAACGTCCGCCAGACATGATTGGAAACGCGCTCGCGCTTCACCACCGTCGCCTGCACCTTGACGTCGAAGGCGTCGCCGGTCGCGAGGCCGAGTTCGCTGCCCATCGGTGTGTGTCCGATGCTGTTCTCGCCGATGAACTGCGGATCGCCGCGCAGGTCGCGCTGATAGAATCGCACCGTCCCCGCGGGCAACGCATCGCCCAGCCCGCCGCCCTTCGCGCTGCTATTGAACTTGATCACGCTCGCCGCGCTCGCCGGCTCGGTCATCGTGTTGAACCCGCCGAGCGTAAATTCGTAGATTTTCTGCGCGGGGACGCCGCTGACGTCGAGGAAGCTCACCTGCTTCGTCTGCGCATTGGCGATCGTCGTCCGTTCGGCGAGCGGGTAGAGATAATAGTCGCCAAGCTGCTCGCGCGGCGCCGTCTCGGTTCCGGCGCGGCGCAGATTGCCTTGCTGCGGCGGACGATACCGATAATTGGCGGTCTGGCCCGACGGCGTTCCCGCAACGAGCAGCGTCTTCGCATTGTCGAATGTCGTGCCGGTGCTGTTGGAGAGCGTGACCCACCCCTGGACGTCGATCGTCCCCGCCTTCTCGTCATAGAGCGAGACATAATCGGCTGCCCAGCCCAGTCCGTTCGTCAGATAGGATAGTGTCGCGGGCCGCGTTCCCGCGCTCTTGCTGTCGACGGTGATCGACAGCGTCGGCTTGGCGCGCAGGTTCGGCGGTATCTTGTCGAAGATGACGCGCACCGGCATCCCGTCGTCGCGCAAAATCTCGATCCGCGAACCGATCTGCAGCACCACCCCGCCGTTGACCGCCAGCACCTTCGCGCGTTCGCGCGTTTCGGCACCGGTCGCGACATTGGTGCGCAGCAGCGTCACCATCTCGCCTACCGCCTTCTGCATCAGCGCGTTGGGCGACAACAGGTCATAGTCGAAATTCTGCTCGACGATCGCGGTGTTCGCAGCGGCGAAGGATACCGTCTGCGGCCGGATCTGTGCCGAGACGTCGGGGAACTCCTGCCGCGTCCGGCCGGCGGGGAACTGAATCTGGCGGATATCCTGCACCAGCGACTGCCCGCCGTTGTAGATGGTGACGGCCAGCTCGCCCTGCGCATTGCCCTGTACCGGGTTCTGCGCGATCGCAGGAAAAGCCGCGAGGGCCAAGGGAACGCAAAGCATTGCCGGCACGCGCATAAAAAACCTCCCCGCAGGATATCCCGCGGGGAGGCTATGTCATGCGAATCGGAAAAACCAGCGTGAAATCGCTGGCTTATTCGGCCGCTTCGACGTCGGTGCCCCGCGTCGCCAGCGTGCGGCGGGTGCGGCGCGGCTTGGCGGCGGGCGCTTCACCCTCGGCGTCGCTTTCGGCGCTGCGTTCGGGACGGCCGATCGCGGGCGGCAGAACGGCGGTGTCGATCCCGGCGTCGCCATTGTCGGCGCCGTCGTCCTGACGCGGACGGCGGGCCGGGCGACGCGCGGGACGCGGAGCGGGTTCCTGCTCGGCGGCCACTTCG
>NZ_DATFFD010000189.1:0-47589 GCF_035250425.1 Sphingopyxis sp. | reverse complement strand
AAGTGATTAGCTCGCTAAGCTCTTCGGTTGGCGTCAGCTTTGCTGCGGCGGCACCTCGCTCGGGCCGCGGCCGGGCTGGTCGATGTCGTCGCCGCCGGGCGCGCCGGGAACCTCGAGCGGCTGGCCGGCGGGATCTTCGAGCGGGGTGGGCTGGACCGGCTGTTCGGGCGGCGCGACCGGGTCGATCACGTCGGGCTTGGGCTTGGGCAGCGGGTCCGCCGCATGGACGTGCAGGCTGGAGTTGAAGGTCATAAGATGTCTCCTTGCCCGATCAACGGGCGAGGGCGGGGACGCGTTCCGCAAGTCGGCGCGGATCGCGCACTTTCGGGGCGTTCCGGCCCTTGCCCTTGGCCGCGCGTCTGCTATAGCCCCGCGCGGCCCGCACGGGCGTGCGCGGCTTTGCGCGCTTCTTCGTGCACCCGGCCGAAGCTTCCCAAGCGGGCGTGGCGGAATTGGTAGACGCGCTGGTTTTAGGTACCAGTATCGCAAGATGTGGGGGTTCGAGTCCCTTCGCCCGCACCAGTTTCGTGACAAGCGCGAAGGCCGGGAAACCGAGAGATTTTGAGCAAGGATAAGACCAAGGCAATGAAGACCGTCGAAACGCTGAACGAAGGCCTGAAGCGCGAATATCGCGTCACCATCACCGCCAAGGATATCGACAAGCGCGTCGATGACGAGGTGAAGAGCATCGCGCCGACCGTGCGCATGCCCGGCTTTCGCCCCGGCAAGGTGCCGCCGAACCTGATCCGCAAGATGCACGGCGCCGCGCTGTCGGCCGACGCGCTGAACAAGGCGATCGACGCCGGCGTTCGCGACCTGATGGGCAAGGAAAAGCTTCGCCCCGCGTTGCAGCCCGCGGTGACGCTGGCCGACGATTATGAAGCCGGCAAGGATGCCGAGATCACCGTCGCGCTCGAAGTGCTGCCCGACATCGAGACGCCGTCGATCGAAGGGCTGAAGCTGGAGCGCCTGACCGTTCCCGCCGACGACAAGGCTGTGATGGCCAAGATCGAAGAATTCGCCGCGCAGATGAAGCGCTTCGAAGAGGCGCCGAAGACCAAGAAGGCCGCCCAGGGCGATCAGGTCATCATCGACTTCGCCGGCAGCGTCGACGGCGTCGCCTTCGACGGCGGCACGGGCGAGGATATGGCGGTCGAAATCGGTTCGGGTCAGCTGATCCCGGGCTTTGAAGACCAGCTCGTCGGCGTCAAGGTCGGCGACGAAAAGATACTGAAGGTCAGCTTCCCCGACGATTATCCGGTCGCGGACCTCAAGGGTCAGCCGGCCGAATTCGCCGTGACGGTGAAGGAATTGAAGGTTCCGGCCACGTCGAAGATCGACGACGAGTTCGCCAAGACGCTCGGCCTCGAAAGCCTCGACAAGCTGAAAGAGCTGATGAAGGATCAGGTCGAGCAGGAGCTGAACGGCCTGACGCGCACCTATATGAAGCGCAAGCTGCTCGACCAGCTCGCCGCCGCGCACGACTTCGACGTGCCGCCGACGATGGTCGAAGCCGAGTTCAACCAGATCTGGCAGCAGCTCGAGCATGAAGTCAGCCACGAGGAAGATCCCGAAGCGGCGAAGGCCGAGCTCGAGAACGACCGCGACGATTATCACGCGATCGCGGTGCGTCGCGTCCGCCTCGGCCTGCTCCTCTCGGAAATCGGCCAGGCGCATGGCGTGCAGGTTTCGAACCAGGAAATGCAGCGCCTGATCGCGCAGGCCGCCCAGCAGTATCGCCCCGAAGATCGCACCCGCTTCATCGAATATGTCCAGCAGGACGCGCTCGCCGCGGCCCAGCTCCGCGCCCCGCTCTATGAAGACAAGGTCGTCGACTTCTTGTTCGAAAAGGCCGAGATCAGCGACCGCGAAACCACCCGCGAGGAACTGGAAGCCGCGATCGAAGCCGATGACGACAGCGGCCATGTCCATGGCCCGGGTTGCGGCCATGACCTTGATCATAAGCCCGCCAAGAAGGCCGCCGCGAAGAAGCCGGCTGCCAAGAAGGCCGACGTGAGGGAGGAGGCCGCCGAAGCCGCTCCCGCGAAGAAGGCGCCGGCGAAGAAGGCCGAAGCCAAGGCCGAGGAAAAGCCCGCCGCGGCGAAGAAGGCTGCTCCGGCGAAGGCCGCCGAAGACAAGCCCGCTGCCAAGGCTCCGGCCAAGAAGGCTGCGGCGAAGAAATAAGCTTCGGCTGAAGATCGACAAAAAGGCCGGGTGGAGGATGCTCCACCCGGCCTTCCTTATACCACGTCGCCCCCGCGAAGGCGGGGGCCGCTATCGGTGTGGCGCAAGGTTGCCAACGGCCCCCGCCTTCGCGGGGGCGACGATATAGCCTCAGATCACATCCATATTGTAGCAATGCCAGCTGAAGATCGCCGCCGCGCCGCGATGCGGGCGCCAGGGTTCGGCGAGTTCGCGCGCGGCCTTCTCGCTCGGCCGCGCGCCGAGCTGGAAGATGCGGCCGACGGCTTCCTGCACCGCAAGGTCGCCGGCGGGCCAGATGTCGGGACGTCCCTCGGCAAAGAGCAGATAGATTTCGGCCGACCAGCGGCCGATGCCCTTGACCTTGGTGAGCAGCGCGATCGCGTCCTCGTCATCGGCGGGGAGGGCGTCGAATTTGAGCTCGCCGTCGAGGATCAGCTGCGCGAGGCTTTTGGCATAGCCCTGTTTCTGGCCCGACAGACCGCAGGCGCGCAGCGTGTCGAACTCGGCGGCCGCCATCACCTCGGCAGGGCAACCCTCGCCGAATTGCGCCTCCAGCTTGTTCCAGATCGAGTTGGCCGCAGCGACGCTGACCTGCTGGCCGACGATCGTGCGCAGCAGCGTGGCATAGCCGGGTTCGCGGATGCGCGGTTCGGGATAGCCGACGTTGCCGAGCGCGCGCGCGAAATTGGAATCATTCGCCGCAAGCGCGTCGATTCCCGCGTTCAGCTGCTGCCGGCTGAGGCCCATCGCATATTCTCCTTTTGTTCCTTCGGTAGCCAATAGCAACGCTTGATTTGACAAGCAACGCGCGACATAGCGCCAGCGACAACGAAGATATGGGGACTAGCATGGCGAAGCTGATTGTCGTGACGCGCGACGGAACCGAGCATGAGATCGAGGGCGACACCAGCCTGACCGTAATGGAAAATATCCGCGACGCCGGGTTTGACGAACTGCTCGCGCTATGCGGCGGCTGCTGTTCGTGTGCGACCTGCCATGTCCATGTCGAAGCCGGCGCGACCGACCAGTTGCCCGCGATGAGTGAGGACGAGAACGACCTGCTCGATTCGACCACCGACCGCGACGACAGCTCGCGCCTGTCGTGCCAGCTGCCGTTCAGCGACGCGCTCGACGGGTTGAAGGTGCGGATCGCGGCGGAGGATTAAGTCGTCGCCCCCGCGAAGGGCGTTTCAGAGTCACGTGCCTCTGAACGCGGCCGCAGTCGGCCTTAAACAACGTCTCCAGCGGCCCCCGCCTTCGCGGGGGCGACGCTTACTTGCCCGCCGTCGCCACCGCGTAGAGCGCGATCGCCGCGGCGTTCGAGATATTGAGGCTTTCCATCCGCGGCGAGATCGGCAGCTTTGCCAGCACGTCGCAATGTTCCATGACATTGTGGCGCATGCCGTCGCCCTCGGAGCCGAGCACGAGCGCGACGCGGCTGCCGTCGAGGGCCGAGCCGAGCGTCGTTTCGGTGTCGCCCATCAGCCCGATGCGCCAATATTGCGCCTCGGCGATTTCCTCGAGCGCGCGCGACAGGTTGACGACCCGCACCCACGGCACGATTTCGAGCGCGCCCGACGCCGAGCGCGCGATGACGCCGCTTTCGGGCGGGCTGTGGCGATCCTGCGTGACGATCGCGGCGGCATCGAACGCCGCGGCTGAACGCAGCACCGCGCCGATATTATGCGGGTCGGTGACCTGGTCGAGGACGATGAGCGGGCGCTTGCTGTCGGCGTCGACCTCCTGCTGCAACAGATCGCCGAGGAAGACATCCTCGAGCGGGTCGACCTCGATCACCAGCCCCTGATGCGGCGCGTCGCGCGCGACGAGTCGCGCCAGGTCGGTGACCTCGGCGTAGCTGATCGGAATCACCGGCGGCAGGTCGAGCTGGCCCAGCGCTTCGCGCGTCCCCCAGATGCGCTTTACGGTGCGTTCGGGGTTGGCGAGCGCGGCCAAAACGGCGTGCCGGCCCCAGAAGCGAATGGCTTGCCCGCGCGCGTTTTGGCTGGCGGGGCGACGATGACGAGAAAATTGACGCATGATGCGGCGCCTTTCCCATGACTGGCATTGACAGGCAAGCCTCGTTTCGCCATTGGACCGCTTCCCAAAGCGGACCCCATGGACAGGTGGCCGAGTGGTTAAAGGCAGCAGACTGTAAATCTGCCCGGGTTTCCGTACGCTGGTTCGAATCCAGCCCTGTCCACCATTCGCTCCTCCGGGGGCTTCCGATAAAATCCGAGTTACGTTATCGAACCCGGGCGAATGCGATGGTTCGCTAGTCCGGCACTGTCCGAGACAATCCGACCCAAGCACAGCCCTCCGCGGGCATCCTTGCCGGCGATCCCGAAGCTGCGCGGAACAGGACGCGCCGGATCATCGGCGATGTGATCGAGCTGATCGACGTGGCCAGGGCGGAAGGCGTCATCCAAGCAGAATGACGTGCAGAAAGCGCGGGCCGTGCGCCCCGCGCACATATTGGCCCTCGATGTCGGTCGTGCCTGAAACGCCCGTGATCCAGTAATGCGCACGGGGCTGCGGTTCGGGCCGGATCGCATCCTCCAGATGCGCGACGATCGCGTCCGCGCGCAGCAGGACGATGTGGTGTAGCGCGAGGAAATTGGGAAGCATCGGCGCATCGGGCGCGGTTTCGAAGATCAGCGATCCGGTTTCGGCGACCGCGCAGCGCGCGATCCCGAGCGCGGCGGCCTCATCGGGGGCGCATTGTTCGTGAAGCACGAAGCCGGTCCAATCGCAGCCGTGCAGCCCAGAGGCCGGGGGCAGGCAGAGCGTCGCGGGCAACCCCTGTTTTCCCAGATAGCGTGCGATCGCTGCGGGGAGATCAGCCAGCGTTTCGACACGATCGTGGCTTGCGGCGACGGCCGGTTGCGCGAGCCGCTCCAGAAATGCCGCTTCGAGCGTAGGGCCGGTGAGCGCCGGGCGCTCGGGCGTGACCAGCAGCGCCGCTGCCTCTGCGGCGATCGCTGGTGAATCGGTGTCGGGCAGGGCGCCCAATATGGCGTCACGCGCGCTCATCGGCGTTGCTCCCGCTGATACAGGGTCGAGAAACTGTGCGGTGCGGGCGCGGGCATGTCGCGGTGCCGCGTCCAGCCGCCCGCGAGCGGCAGACGGCCGATCCAGCCCTGGCGCCGAAACAGGCGCATGGCGGGGAGTGCCATTGCCACGGCCAGCCGGTAGAGGTGCGGGCGCTGCGCTACCCAGGCCCAGAGGCCGATGCCCGCGCGCGTCGTCACTGGTTCCAGCCCCTCGCGCCAGCTCTTCTCGCGCCAGCCGCGCAGCAGCGTGGGGAGCGGGATCCTGACCGGGCACACCTCCTGGCATTTGCCGTTGAGCGTGCAGGCATTGGGGAGGTCGCGATTGGCTGCAAGCCCGTCGAGCGCAGGGGTCAGCACCGCCCCCATCGGCCCCGGATAAGTGCCGCCATAGGCATGGCCGCCGATCTGGCGGAAGACGACGCAATGGTTCATGCAGGCGCCACAGCGTATGCACCGAAGCATCTCGGCCAAACCTTCGGCGCGCATCTTCGTGCGGCCATTGTCGACGAGCACGATGTGCATCTCTTCGGGACCATCGCGGTCGCCGGGACGGCGCGGTCCCGCATAGAAGCTGGTATATTGCGTGAGTGCGGCCCCCGTCGCCGAGCGCGCGAGCATCCTGAGCATGTGGATTGCGTGCGGCAAGGAGGGGACGAGCTTTTCGATCCCTGCGGTCACGATATGCACGCGCGGCGGCACCAGCGAAAGCTCCGCATTGCCTTCATTGGTGACGGTGCAGATTGCGCCGGTGTCGGCGATCAGGAAATTCGCGCCCGAAATCCCGACATCGGCATCCAGCATCTTCGACCGCAGCTCGCGCCGCGCGCTTTCGGCCATCGCTGCGATCGTCTCGTCGGTCTGCGGCTCGCGATGATGTGCCTTGAACAGGTCCGAGACCTGTTCGCGAGTCTTGTGCATCGCGGGCCAGACGATGTGTGAGGGGCGTTCGCCGGCCAATTGGATGATATGTTCGGCAAGGTCGGTTTCGATCCGTTCGATCCCGGCCGCGGCCAGTGCGTGCGGCAGGCCGATCTCCTCGCCCAGCATCGATTTGGAGCGCGCTACCGTTCGCGCGCCGGCAGCCTTGCAGATATCGACGACGATCGCGCAGGCCTCGTCCGCGGTGCGCGCCCAGTGGACCTTCGCGCCAGCGGCGACCGCATTGGCCTCGAACTGCCGGAGATAATGGCCGAGATTGGCGATCACATGATCCTTGATCGCGGCGGCGCGGGTACGTGCGGCTTCGAAATCGGGAAAAGCGCCCACTGCGGTCGCGCGATTGGCCTCGGCCCGGCCGGCGGTGCGTTCGACGGCTATCTTGAGCACGCGATTAGCGAGCGCGGCATCTGCGCGCTCGATAAAGCCGCTCATGCTTCTTCCCCGATCGCAGGGCCCTCGCCCATGCCAGCGATCATCTCCAGCGCATGGAAGGCGCGAATGGCGGATCCGCGCCGGTTGAGCTTGCCCGCCATGTTCATCAGGCAGCCGAGGTCGCCCGCCAGCAGCAGATCGGCGCCGCTTGCCTCGATCGCCTTGGCTTTTTCCTCGACGATCGCGTTGGAGATGGCGGGATATTTGACGCAGAAGGTGCCGCCGAAGCCGCAGCAGGTTTCCGCGCCCTGTAGCGGCTTCATTTCGAGGCCTTTCACTGCGGCGAGCAGCCGGCGCGGCTGCGCCTTGATGCCCAGCTCGCGAAGCCCCGAGCAACTGTCATGATAGGCCGCACTCGCTGCGAGCGCGATGCCCTCGGGCCGCCAGCCGCAAACTTCGTCCAGATAGGCCATGATCTCAAAGGTTCTGGCCGCCACCGCCGCCGCGCGCGGCCCCCAATCAGGATCGGCTTCGAACAATTCCGGATAATGGCAGCGGATCGTTCCCGCGCAGGAGCCCGACGGCACGACGATATGCGCATAGGGTTCGAGCAGCGCGATGGTACGGCGCGCGATCGCGATGGCATGCGCGCGGTCGCCTGAATTGAGCGCGGGCTGGCCGCAGCAGGTCTGCCCCTCGGGCACGACAACATCGCAGCCAGCCGCCTCAAGCGCGCGCAAGGCGGCAAAGCCGACGCGCGGACGCATGAGATCGACCAGGCAGGTAACGAACAGCGCGACGCGTGGAGGGGCGGGGGGGCTCATGCCAGGCCGTGCCGCGCGGCAAAGCCGCGAAACAGCTCGGGCCAGGGGGACGGGGTCCGGTCGGGCAGCGAGAGTCCGAAGCCATGTCCACCGGTTTCGAGGAGGTGGCATTCGGCCGGGATGCCCGCGCGGCGCAGCGATTCCAGCATCGCCAGGCTGTTCTCGGGCGGCACAACGCTGTCGTCGAGCGCGTGCGCCAGGAAGGTCGGCGGAGTGGCCGCGGTCACGCCAGTGTCCATCGCGCAGGCACGCAAGGATTCGGGCGAGGGTGCGGCGCCCAGCAGCTGTTCGCGTGACCCGCGATGGACATGCGCGCCCTCCATCAGGATCACGGGATAAAGAAGACCCGCTACTTTCGGCCGCGCGGACAGCGCATCGGCAGCGTCGATCGCGTGATAGCTTTCGACATGCGCGTGCGTCGCCAGCCAGGCAGCCAGATGGCCGCCCGCCGAAAAGCCGATCACACCGGTTTTTTCGGGATCGAGGCCATAGCCGCCCGCCCGCTGGCGGATCAGCCGCAACCCGCGCTGCGCGTCCTGGAGCGGAGCCGTGTGGCCCGCCGCCCAGCCATCGGCAGGAAGCCGATAGAGCAGGATGAAGCAGGTAAAGCCGGCCTCGGCAAAGCGGCGCGCGATCGCATAGCCTTCATGCCCGATCGCAACCCGGCGATAACCGCCACCGGGGATCAGCAGCAGCGCCGCACCATTGGGCCGTTGTGGGCGAAGCACGGTGAGCGTCGGCCGCGTGACATGGGTGAAGGCAGTGTCGGTCTTGGGGCCGTTGGGTGAGCGCGGCACCTCGGCCTCGGTGACGGTCACATGCTCGCCGCCCGGCGCTTCGCCCGGCCAAAGCGCGAAGCGCTCGAAGCCTTCGGGAATTGCGGCACGGGCGGGGCGTGCGACGACAGCCAGCCCGAGCGCGGCGGCGCTGCCCGCGATCAGCGTGCGCCGATCGACGTCGTTCACCGGCATTGGGTGCTGCCCATTGCAAAAGTGCGCGTGAGGTCGGCGCGATCGTCGCGAACCTTGGCCGATATGCCAAGGCCCAGCCCCTTCAGCCCGCCGAGCACGAGGTCGGCGACACCGCGCGCGCCGAGTTCGCTGAAATGCGTGTCGTCGGCGATGCCTTTCGGAAAGGCCGCAACGCCGTCCTCGGGTTTGTAATGCAGATAATAGGCCTTGGACGCCTCGACGCCCGCCCGATCGATCCAGTCGCGCGAGAGCGTTTCGAGGTCGATCAGCGGCGTGCCTGTGGATTGCGCGAGTTGGCGCACGACCGCCGAATATTCGGCGAAATCGGCCTTGGCTTTGCCATCGGCGAAAGAACGCCGTGCCACCGGGGTCAGCAGAACCGGCACTGCGCGCGCACCGCGGACGGTCCAGATGAAGCGCAACAGATTGTCACGATAGTCGGTCCGGGCAGCGGCGAAGCGCTCGGGCTTGGCGGTGTTGGCGTCGTTATGACCGAACTGGATGAGCACGGTGTCACCGGGTGAAAGCTGTTCGGTCAGCCTGTCCCAGCGGCCTTCGCCGATGAACGTTCGCGTGCTGCGGCCGCCCATCGCCAGGTTGGTCACGCGGATATCGGGGGAAAGCCCGCAAGGCAGCATCATCCCCCAGCCGGTCTGCGGATAGCGCGACGCGGGATAGTTGGCCGCCGTCGAATCGCCCGCGATGAACATGGTGCTGCCCGGCGCTGAAGACGAAGCCGAAGCCGATCCCCCGCCCGCTGCGAAGAGCAGCACGGCGGCGATGCCTGTGGATAGCGCGCGCATCATTGCAGGTTCACGAACATGCCGCCGTCGACGAGCAGCGCCGCGCCCGTGACATAGGCGGCGAGGTCGGACGCGAGGAAGGCAATGGGACCGATCATGTCCTCGGGCTGGCCGAGCCGGCCCAAGGGAACGCGGCCTTCCATGTAGCGGCGCTTCTCCGAATCGGCGAGATCGTCCTTGTTGATCTCGGTCAGGATCGTGCCCGGAAGCACCGAGTTGCAGCGGATGCCATGCTTGCCGAGCGCGATCGCGGTCGATTGCATCAGCGAATGCACACCCGCCTTGGTGGGGGTGTAGTGCGTCTGATACGCGCCGCCGACGAGCGCCGAGATCGACGAAACCGCGACGATCGAGCCGCCATGCCCCTGCGCCACCATCTGCTTCGCCGCCGCCTGCACCATGAAATAGGCGCCGTGCATGTTGACGCGCATCGTGCGCTCGAAGGTTTCGACCGGCATGTCGAGAAAGGCATGGAAAGGACAGATGCCCGCATTGCTGACCATCACGTCAACCTTGCCAAAGGCATCGACCGCGCGCGCGATGAAGTCGCTGGCGGTCTCGGGGGCGGCGACATCGCCCTTCACGGCGAGCCCGCGCCGGCCGAGCTTTTCGATCTCGGCGACGCAACTTGCCGCGCCCGCATCGTCGCGGTGGAAGTTGATCGCCACGTCCGCGCCATGCTGCGCCGCGCCGATCGCGGCGGCCCGGCCGATTCCCGTCGATGCGCCCGTGACGAGCACGGTCTTGCCTTCAAGCAGCTTCACCCCTTCATGTCCTTTCGCTTATTGCCGCTTGGCGCGGCGTGATTGCTTGGCGTCCGGGGTCCAGCCCAGGTCGCCGCTGATTTGCCTGGCGGTGTCGCGCACGTCCTCGCTGAGCGCTGCCATGCGCGCGTCGTCCATATATTGCGCGGCACTCGACACGCTGATCGCGGCGACGATCTTGCCCGAAGCATCGCGGATCGGGGCCGCCACGCAACGGATCAGATCCTCATTCTCTTCCAGGTCGAAAGCATGGCCTGCTTCGGCATAGCCACGCATCCGTTCCAGCCAGACGTCATAATCGACCTGCTGGGCGCCGCTGGCGCGATCGCCGCCGAACAGGCGCTGCCAATCGGCCTCGCTGTCGTCGAGCAGCAGCGCCTTGCCGAGCCCGGTCGAGGTGAGCGGTTGGCGATCGCCGATGCGGCTCGAAATCTCGACGCGGCGGCGGCCTGAAATCTTGTCCAGATAGAGCGCAAGGTCGCTGTCGAGGCGGCCGAGATGGACGGTGTCTTCGGTGAGCGTTGCAAGCTCCTCGAGGCGCGGTCGTGCGATCTGCACCACATCCGCCTGGCTCTGCGCAAGAAAGCCGAGCTGAAGCAGCTTGGGGCCGAGTTGATAACCCTCGCGCGGCAGGAAAATAAGGAAGCCGCGATCGATCAGTGCATTGGCGAGACGATGCGTCGTCGAGCGCGTCAGCCCCATGCGCGCAGAAAGCTCGGCGAGCTTCACCGGCCCGTCGATCACTTTGTCGAGCATGTCGAGGCCGCGCAGCAATGTCTGGCTGCCCTGAACCTTGGGTCCGGATTTTTCCTCCCGCTCGCCCAAATCTTCGTTTGACGCTTTGTGTCTCATCTAGTAATATCCTATCCCATAAAGTGAGAAAGTAAACAGGCAATGGAGAGAACTGCGCAGGTTCACCCGCGGCGCTCCCCGAAAACTGCACGATTACCGCAATCGCGTATCACATTATGGTACGTTGTGCGCCGGATTTTTCTCAGTGTGCGGTCGGGGAGTGTCGAGGCTCCAGTCAAGGGACACGGAAAGTGACGATAAGCAAATTGCCCAGAATTCGCGTGGTTCGCGCCTTTGTCGTGCGCGGGGGCGGGGCTGATTATCACGATCAGGGCGCGGGGCATTGGATCGACGATCACATCGCGACGCCGATGAGCCGCTATCCCGAATATCGTCAGTCGCGGCAGAGCTTCGGCATCAATGTGCTCGGCACGCTGGTCGTCGAGATCGAGGCGGAAGACGGCACGATCGGCTTTGCAGTGACAACGGGGGGTGAACCTGCAGCTTACATCGTCGAGAAGCATCTGGCGCGCTTCCTCGAAGGGCGAAGCCCGGTTGAGGTCGAGAAGATCTGGGACCAGATGTATTTCTCGACGCAATATTATGGCCGCAAGGGGCTGGTCGTGAACGCCATTTCGGGCGTCGACCTCGCGCTTTGGGATCTGCTCGGCAAGCTCAGGGGCGAGCCCGTCTATCACATGCTTGGCGGTGCCGTGCGCGACGAGCTGCAATTCTACGCCACCGGTTCACGCCCCGATGTAGCGAAGGAGCTTGGTTTCATCGGCGGCAAGATGCCGCTTCACCACGGTCCCGCCGAAGGCATCGAGGGGCTCCACAAGAATATCGCCGAGCTGGCCGAGATGCGTTCGCGCGTCGGGTCCGATTTCTGGCTGATGTGGGATTGCTGGATGGCACTGGACGTCGATTATGCGACGCGCCTCGCCATCGCGGCGCATGAGCACGGCCTCAAATGGATCGAGGAGGCGATCAGCCCTGATGATTATTGGGGCTATGCCGAGCTGAAGCGCAACGTGCCCAAGGGCATGCTGGTCACCACCGGCGAGCATGAGGCGACGCGCTGGGGCTTCCGCATGCTCATGGAAATGGATTGCTGCGACATCATCCAGCCCGATGTGGGCTGGTGCGGCGGCGTTACCGAACTCGTCAAGATATCGGCGCTGGCCGATGCGCGCGGCAAACTCGTCGTGCCGCACGGATCGAGCGTTTACAGCTATCATTTCGTGATTACGCGCCACAACTCGCCCTTCGCCGAATTTCTGATGATGCATCCCGGCCCGACCGAGGTCGTGCCCATGTTCCATCCCCAGCTCATCGGCGAGCCCGTTCCCGAGAATGGCCGCCTGCGCGCGTCTGCGCTCGACAAACCCGGCTTTGGTGTCGAGCTCAACCGCGATCTCGACATGCACCGCCCTTACGAACATTGAGGATCAAGAACCGATGAAATTCTGCCGCTATGGCCCCCGCGGCCAGGAAAAACCTGGCCTGATCGACGCAGACGGCCGTATCCGCGACCTGTCGGGCGTTATCGCCGACTTGACCCCGCAAGCGATCGCGGGCCTGTCGGTCGATCCTGCGAGCCTGCCGCCGGTCGAAGGCGATCCACGCTATGGCGTGCCTGTGTCGGGCATCGGCAAGATCGTCGCTATCGGCCTCAATTATGAGGACCACGCGATCGAATCCAACCTGCCGATCCCGACCGAGCCGGTCATGTTCATGAAGGCGCTCTCCAGCCTCACAGGTCCCAATGACGAGGTGATGATCCCCAGGGATTCGACGCACACCGACTGGGAGGTCGAGCTGGGCGTCGTGATCGGCAAGACCGCGCGCTATGTCGAAGAAGCCGAGGCGCTGTCCTATGTCGCGGGCTATTGCGTCGCCAATGACGTGTCCGAGCGCTTCAACCAGAAGGAGCGTGGCTCGCAATGGTCCAAGGGCAAGGGGCACGACACCTTCTGCCCTGTCGGCCCCTGGCTGGTGACGCCCGATGAGGTGAGCGATCCGCAGAATCTCGACATGTTCCTCGACGTCAACGGCGCGCGGATGCAGACGGGCAACACGAAAACGATGATCTTCAACGTCGCCGAGCTGATCTCTTATGTCAGCCGCTTCATCACGCTCTATCCGGGCGACTTGATGATTACTGGCACGCCGCCGGGTGTGGGCGAGGGCAAGAAGCCCGAGAAGATATTCCTGAAGGCCGGCGACAGCATGCGCCTTGGTATCGCCGGGCTCGGCGAGCAGCAGCAGCAGGTCGTCGCATGGCGCCATCTCGGGGATGCGGTGCTCGGATGAGTTTCGCAGGACGCTTCGCCGGGCGTGCGGCGATCATTACCGGGGGCGCTTCGGGGCTTGGCTTAGCCGTTGCCGAACGCATTCTCGCAGAGGGCGGCAAGGTCTCGATCTGGGACGTGAACGGCGGCCTTGAAGAGGCGCTCGCCCGTCTTGACGGCGCACATGGCGTCAAGGTCGACGTGTCCGATGCCGATGCCGTCGCCGCCGCGGCGGCCGAAAGCGCCGCCGCGCTCGGGCGCGCCGATGTGCTCGTCTGCTCGGCCGGGATCACGGGGGCAACCGCACCCGTGCAGGATTTCCCGATCGAAAGCTGGATGCAGGTCGTGGGCGTCAACCTGAACGGACTGTTCTACTGCAACCGCGCGGTAATCCCGTACATGCTGGCGAACGGCTATGGCCGTATCGTCAACGTGGCCTCGGTCGCGGGCAAGGAAGGCAATCCCAACGCCTCGGCCTATTCGGCGACCAAGGCGGGCGTGATCGGTTTCACCAAGTCGCTCGGCAAGGAGCTGGCGGGCAAGGGCGTGATCGTCAACGCGCTGACGCCTGCGACCTTCGAGAGCCCGATCCTCGAACAGCTACCGCAGAGCCAGGTCGATTACATGCGTTCGAAGATCCCGATGGGGCGGCTGGGCGAGGTGCATGAAAGCGCCGCTATGGTCTGCTTCATGGCCTCGGAGGAGTGCAGCTTCACCACCGCCTCGACCTTCGATACGTCGGGCGGCCGGACCACTTATTGATGAGGGCCCCATGCCCGCGACCTTCCGGAACAGGTAAGGCGCGGCCGGCAGGCTTTGGGAGAGGCCATGGATCGCATTGCTTTCATCGACGCGCATGTCCATCTCTGGAACCTGTCGCATATCCGCTATCCGTGGCTCACCCCGCCCTTCGACGATAACGGCCCGAATGGCTCGGTCGAGCCGATCGCGGCCAATTATCTGCTCGACGATTATCTGGCCGACGCCGCGAACTGGGACGTGCGCGGCGTTGTCCATGTCGATGCCGGTGCCGATCCCGCCGATGCGCTCAAGGAGACGCAGTGGCTCCAGGCAATGGCCGATGCGCGCGGCATGCCCAGTGCGATCGTCGCCTTCGCCGATCTTGCAGCTCCCGACGTCGACGTGCTCCTCGCAGCACATGCCGCGCATCCCGATGTCCGCGGTATCCGCCATATCGTCAACTGGCATGCCGATTCCCGCCGCACCTACACGCCGCGCGATATAACGCAGGATAAGGCCTGGCAGCGCGGCTATGCCCTGCTCGGCCGTCATGGGCTGAGCTTCGACCTTCAGGCCTATCCCGTCCAGTTCCCCGGCCTCGTCAGGCTGATCGAGCGCCACCCGGATATTCCGGTGATGATCAACCATGCCGGCATGATGGTGCCCGGCGAGGAGGAGGAATGGCGCACCGGCATCGCCGCGCTCGCCGCCATCCCCCATGTCGCGGTCAAGCTCTCGGGCATGGGGTTCGCTCGCCGGCCCTTCGATCGCGAACATGCCCGCGGATATGTGCTTGCGGCGATTGACGCCTTCGGTCCCGATCGCGTGATGTTCGCGAGCGACTTCCCTACCGACAGGCTCTTCGGCGGCTTCGACCAGCATCTTTCCGCCTATGCCGCCTTCACCGCCGATTTTGCGCCGGGCGAGCGCGCCGCGATGTTCGCGGGCAACGCCAATCGTCTCTATCGACTCGGGATCGCATTATGATCGCCAATCCGTTGCTCGGCGTTTTCTTCCACTGGCTCGGCGGCCTCGCCTCTGCGAGTTTCTACGTGCCCTATCGTGGCGTGAAACGCTGGAGCTGGGAGATATACTGGCTGACGGGCGGCCTCTTCTCCTGGCTGTTCGCGCCCTGGTTCTTCGCCAGTCTGCAGACCGAGGATCTGCTCGGCGTGCTTGCGCAGACGCCTGCACCGGTGGTCGGCTGGCCGATCTTCTTCGGCCTGCTCTGGGGCTTTGGCGGGCTCGGTTATGGCCTCGTCATGCGCTATCTTGGCCTCTCGCTCGGCATGGCGGTGGTGCTTGGCCTATGCACCGTCTTCGGGACCCTCATCCCGCCCATCTTCGCGGGCGAGTTCGCTGCGAAGCTGCTGATACCCCTGTCGGGTCGCGTCATCCTCGCGGGCATCCTGCTGACGCTCGCCGGCATCATCGTCGTCGCCATGGCGGGCGCACGCAAGGACGCCGCGCTCACCGCCGAGCAGAAGGCCGCCGCCGTCGAGGAGTTCGACTTCAGAAAGGGCGTCGCAGTCGCGGTGTTCGCGGGCATCATGTCGGCCTGCTTCGCCTTTGGCCTTGCGGCGGGCGAGCCGATCAAGGCGCTCTCCGCTGCGGCCGGAACGGGGCCGCTCTGGACCGGGCTCCCCGTGCTCTGCCTCGTCATGTTCGGCGGGCTCGTTACCAACGCCGTCTGGTGCGCGGTCCTGATCACGCGCAACGGCACCGCGCCGCAATGGCTGGGGCAGGGGGATGCTGCGGGCGCCCCGCTCGGCCGCAACCTGCTGTTCTGTGCGATTGCGGGCACGGCCTGGTATTTCCAGTTCTTCTTCTACACCATGGGTGAAAGCCAGATGGGCAGCCTCGGCTTTTCGAGCTGGACCCTGCATATGGCGAGCATCATCATCTTTGGCACGATCTGGGGCTTCGCCTTCCGCGAATGGAAGGACGCGGCGCCGCGCGTCAAACGCACTGTCTGGCTGGGCGTCGGCATTCTGCTGCTCGCGACCGTCGTGATCGGCTATGGCAATCTGCTTGCGGAGTAATTCTATGCGTTCGCTGATCCTCGCCGCGCTGCTGGGCAGCGCCACGGTGCTCTCCGCAACGGCGCAGGCGCCCGCCGAAGCCCCGCTGCTGCTGCCGCAGATGCAGCTCCACGATCCCTTCATCGTCGCCGACGAGCAGAGCCGCACCTATTATCTGTTCACCCGTAACGAAGAGGCGATGACGGGCGATACGCGGCTGGGTACGATGGTCTATACCAGCAAGGATCTGAAGCACTGGACCAGGCCCAGGCTGGTGTTCACGCTGCCCGAAAACGGCACCTGGGCCAGGGCCGGCAGCTGGGCGCCCGAAGTGCATCACTGGAAGGGCAGATGGTATCTCTTCACCACCTTCCACGATGCCGATGCCCCGCTGCCCGCGACGGGCAAGCGCAAGCTCTATCGCCGCGGGACGGTGCTCGCGGTCGCCGGCAAGGTCGACGGCCCCTATCGCCTAGTGAACAAGGGCGAGCCGATAGCGCCCAAGGAACTGATGACGCTCGACGGCACGCTCCATGTCGATGCGACGGGCAAGCCTTGGTACGTTTACGCGCATGAATGGCTCCAGACCACGGTCGGCACAATCGAGGCGATGCCGTTGACCGGCGATCTCAAGCCCGCGGGCAAGCCGCGCATGCTGTTCAAGGCCGACGAGGCGGATTGGGCGCGCGGCCAGCACCAGCCCGATGGCGAAAGCGTCTGGGTCACCGACGGTCCCGAGCTGTACCGCACCAAGGCGGGCACGCTGCTGATGCTGTGGTCGAGTTATGGCGAGCGCGGCTATGTCCAGGCGCTCGCGCGCTCGAAATCGGGAAGCATCGAGGGGCCGTGGGAACAGCTCGGTCCGCTCGTCCGCCGCGACAGCGGCCACGGCATGCTCTTCCGCGCCTTTGACGGGCGACTGATGATGATCCTCCACCGTCCCTTCACTTATGCGCTCGGTCGGCTTTACGAGATGCGTGACGCAGGCGACCGGGTTGAGGTGGTGCGCCAGGCAGTCGAGCTCGACCTCGACGCCTATCCGACGCATCCCTGCGCGGCGAAGGAATCGCCCACCGGCAACAGGCTGCCCGATTGCTGAGACGTATTTAACCCATGTCGTCCCAGCGAAAGCTGGGTTCCTAGCAATGTCAGAGCCTCGTGTCGAAGTTCGACCTATTTCCTCGACATCGCTTGCGTTCGCCGGGGCAACATCGAGCGGATATGAAAACAACAACGGCCGCGGGTTCCCCGGCGGCCGCGCTGCAACCCTGAGGCTCCCTCAGAACTGGACGTTGATGCCCGCCGAGAAGGTCCGCCCGATCCGCGTCTCGAACAGCGTGTCCTGCCGGACACTGTCGATGTAGAGGCGGTTCTGCTCGTCGGTCAGGTTCTGCGCCTCCAGGATCAGCTTGATATCGTCGGTGATGTTGTACGAGGCCGAGGCGTCGACATAGACGGTCGGCGCATTGCCCTGCAGGTCGCTGCCCTGCGAGGCCGGGATACCGCGGATGAAGCGATCGCGATAATTGATCGTGCCGCGGATGCTGAACTTGTCGTCCTCGTAATAGAGCGTGCCCGAGGCCGTGTTGGGCGACAGGCCGACCAGGTCGGCGGTCGTCGACACGGTGCACTCGCCGGCGACGCTGGCGAGGCAATATTCGATCTCCGACGTCACATGCGTGTAGTTCGCCAGCACGCCGAAATTGCTCAGGAAGCCGGGCAGGAAGGTCAAAGGCACCTGCGCATTCAGCTCGATACCCTTGAGCGGACCGCCGGGCGTATTGAACGGCTGCGACACGTTGAACAGCTCGGTCGGCAGCGTGTTCGAATTTTCCAGAAGCGCGTTGGGAAGGCCGAGCTGATTGAAAGGAATCTGGCTGTTGATCGTCTGGATGAAGCTCTTGATGTCCTTGTAGAAGAAGGCGACCGAGAGCAACGCGCCGGGCTGGAAATACCATTCGATCGCCGCGTCGAAGGTGTTGGCGCGGATGGGATCCAGGAACGGGTTGTTCACGTTACCGACGCGGGTGATCGGGTTGACGCCGCTGGTGGGTGTCAGCAGCCCCAGTTCGGGGCGCGCCATGACCTTGGCGCCCGACAGGCGGATGAGGACATTGTCGATCGGCTCGATCACGATATTGGCTGAAGGCAGCCAGTCGTCATAGCCGTTGAAGGCCTCGGCATATTGGCCCACCAGATTGGTGGGCGATGTCACGCCCGCTGGCGGTGCGACCGGGATATAGCCCGACGACTTCATGTCGGTGCGGATATAGCGCACGCCCACATCGCCGCGCAGGCCGATGCCGACCATATCGGTCAGATCGAACTGGCCCATGATATAGGCGCTCTTGATTTCCTCGCGCACGCGTGCGCGCCCGCCGCCGCATTCGACGCCGCAGTAGCGAACATCGTCGAAGCCGAAAGCGTCGGCCCATTTATCGGGGTCGATCGCGGCCCAGCTATTGGGCGCGCCATGCCCCCAGAGCTTGCCAACGCCTTCGATCTGTCGCGTTATGTCGGCCAGCGTCGTGCCCGCGGGCAAGGCGCGCACGGCGGTGTCGGCGTTAAAGGGCCGCAGGAAGGTGCTCAGGAACTCGCTTTCGCGATACTGGCCGCCCACCTTGATCTTGAAGGCGTCGCTCGCGGTCCAGGTCAGGTTGAGTTCGCCCATGACGTTGTCGGTCGTGTTCTTCGATGGCTTGCCCTGGAAGCTGAAGCCGCCGAGCACCGTCCCGTCGGCGCGGCCCGGCGCATAGGTGAAGGCATTGGGATCGGAGACGTCGAAGCCGAAGCCGATCGTCGGCACGGTGCCGCCATTGCGGAAGTCGATCGAGAAATTGTCGCTGTCGATCACGTCCATGAAAGTCTGGAGGCGCTTCTTGCCGTCCCAGACCGACTGGTTGAGGCCAACAAGGCCGCTGAGCTCCAGCGAATCGTTGAAGCGATGCCTGAAATTCAGATTGGCCTGCTTGAAGGTCGAGACGAAGTGATCGACCAGCCCTTCGGAACGGACATCGACGCCGTCGAACAGGCCGTAAACGAGCGAGCCGTTCTCGTCGAACTCGACGTCGCGCACCGACACCATCGGCTGGCCGTTATTGGCGATCGACCGTGCGAAGGAGAGGCCCGCAATATAATTGTCGCGCCGCGTCACATCGAAGCGCGAATAGAGCATGTCGAGCGAGATGTCGGTATCGTCATCGGGGTTGAACTGAAGCGTCAGCGTCCCGGCGATCCGTTCCTGATCCTGTTCCGAATTCACGTAGCGCGGAATGCGCGGCAGAAAGGCGCCGCTGCCCGCTATATTGGGTGCGTCCGCCCGCCGCAGATTCTGGATCGTCTCATAGGCGGAAACGGTGCCCGTGCGCGGATTGCCGGTGCTGCAGTTGAGCGCGTCGGCGCCCTTGGCAGGGTTGTTCGCGGGGTTTTGCGGCGCATAGCCAATTGGCGAGCACAAGCCGCCATTGACGTTGGTCGGCAGTATGTCGACCCCCGAATAGCCGACCTCGCGGATGTTGCGCTTCTGATAGGCAATCGACCCGAGCACGCCGAACATGCCGTCGCCGAACTTCTTCGACACCAGCAGCGAGGCGCGGGGATCCACCTTTTTGGATAGCTCGTTGTAGATCCCGCGCGCCGTGGCCGAAAGGACGAAGTCTTCCGCAGTATCGAAGGGCTTGGGCGCAGTCAGGTCGACCGTCGCGCCCAGCGACCCTTCCTCGACATCGGCCGAGGGTGTCTTGCGCACCGCGAGCGACGAGAAGATTTCGGTCGGGAAGACGTTGAAATCGAAGCTGCGGCCATTGTTGCCAGCGCCATAGATGTCGGACGAACCCGTCTGCGACGTGCCTTCCATCCCGTTGATCCGCACGCGCGTGAAGCCCGGTCCGAGCCCGCGCACCGAGATATTGCGGCCTTCGCCGCCGTCGCCGCGCGCGAGCGCGATGCCCGGAATGCGCTGCATCGATTCGGCGAGGTTTGAGTCGGGGAACTTGCCGATGTCCTCGGCCTTGATCACGTCGATTGCCGCCGCCTCGTTGCGCTTCTCCTCCAGCGCCTGGGTCAGCGACTGGCGGAAGCCGGTGACGATGATCTCTTCGGCCTCGGCGGCCGGCTCGGCGGCCTGATCTTGCGCCCATGCCGGCTGCGCGGCGATCAGCGCCAAAGTGGATGACAACGCAAGAAACGCAATGCGATTGCGGCCCATCGAACCTCCCCTTCCTATCCTCTGGTCAAATTGCATGTCCCATTATATGGGACTTATTATCACATAGTAAATATCAGACAATTGGGCCATGAGCAAGCCTTCCCGCGCGGGGAGGTGGATCAGGGGGTAGGCAGTGGCGCGACCGGCGCTTCGCGGTCGACCGAAAGCACGCCGTTCTCTTCGCGCAACTCGGCGATTTGCAGCACGGTGCGGCGGCCCCATGCCGGATCGCGCAGCGCCTCGCCCTCGTCCGACTGGTGGACGAAGTAGATGATCCAGGCGCGCGCACCGGAAACAATCACATCGGGATGCTGCCCCTTGGCGCGATCGGTGGGCTGTGCACCGGCGTCGGCCAGGATATAGCCGGGCTGGCGAGTCCAGCGCGTCGCATCGTCCGAGCGCATGACGAGCAGCCCCTTCCATGCATCGCTCACCAGCCACCATCGACCCTTCCAGCGGAAGGTCTTGGGGCCTTCGCCCGGTGTGTCGACCGCCATGTCCTTGACCTGCCAATGGACAAGATCGTCACTGTCCGCATAGCGGATCGCCTTGCCGAGGCGTTCGTCGTTGAACCAGAGGCGATAGCCGCCGCCCGGCAGCGCCGCGACGCTCGCGTCGATGACGCGGTCCGAGCCCAGTTCGAGTCGCTCGCCGCACGCCCATTTCTCAAGGTCACGACTGGTGAGGTGGACGATGAAGCGCGGCGCGTTCCAGTCCCTGAACACGCCGGGGACAACCGTCAGCCACATATGCCAGGTGTCACCGAAGCGCTGCACCTCGGGCGCCCAGAGCGTCGCGCCCGTGCAGCTCTCCGGGATCCGTGCCTTGCCCGCATAGCGCCAGCGTATGCCGTCGCGCGAGGTGGCGACGCCGATATGCGTGCCGTGAACCCAGGATAGGTCCTTGTCATCGACGAGCAGGTCGGCGCGGCGATTGGTATAGAACATGCGCCATTCGCGCCTCGAAGCGTCCCATACCGTCGACGCATCGGCCGCCCCGTCGTGAAGGGGATCGCGAAAAAGCGGTTTGGGAGCGACGTCCTGCCCTGCGCCGGCGAGCAGCAGCGCCAGCGCCAGCGCCAGCATCAGCGCGCAGACCCCGCGACGGGGTTGCGACCCCAGAGCTGGTCATAGCGCCAGCCCGACAGATCCTCGACGATCGCCCTGTTCTCGGGCTCGGGCGGGGTCGGGTCACTGGCACGCAGCCGCTCGATCTCGCTCATCAGCACTTCATGGGTACGCACGTCGAGACGGAAGCGCAGCGAAACGACGATACCCGCGGCCAGCACCATGATCGTGCCCAGGCCCAGGATGGCGGCAATGGCATTCAGTGCTTCGGGACTCTGCGTCTGCGCGCCCGAAACGAATCCGCCTGCCTCCATCAGCATGCCGACGCCCGCAACCGCCGCCGCCTGCGTCGCCTTGCGGACGAAGGTCATCACGCCCGCAAAGCTCCCTTCGCGGCGCTGGCCGGTCACGATCTCGTCGACATCGGCCATATAGTTGTAGGTCGCCCAAGGGATATAGTTGAGCGCGCCGCGGCCGAGGCCCGCAAGTCCGATCGCGATCCAGATATAGGGACTGGTCGAAGTCGAACCCTGTAACCAGAGCGCGATCAGCACCATCACGCCACCCGCGAAGCACAGCGCGGCGAGGCGATAGGCAAGCGCGGGCGAGGCGCGAAGCGCGAGGTTGATCGCGATCACCACCGCGACGAACTGGACGATATACATGGTGCCGAGCAGGCCCGACGCAACCGCCGTGGTGCCCGCCAGCGCGAAGATCACGAAGAAGGTGAAGGCGGCATTGAAGATGTCCTGGCTGATATAGCCGCCCAGATACATGCCGAGGTGGAGGCGGAAAGCGCGGATGCGCATCGTCGAGAGCAGGTTGCGGTAGAGATTGGTGAGCGCCGCTCCGATTCCGTCATCGGACACCGCGGCGATCCGGGGCACCGCGCGATCGCGCTCCCAGCTGAAGAAATAGAGGAAGGCGGCGGTCGCCATGAACAGCGCGGCGAAGATGCAGCCCATCCAGAAGAAGGTGTCCGCGCTGTCATGGCCGAGCGCGTTGATGAGCCAGAGCGGTAGGAAGCCCGCGAGGATCGCGGCGGTCTGCCCGAACAAAATGCGCACGCCTGCGAACTTGGCCTTGGTCCTGTAGTCGCTCGACATCTCGGCGGCGAGCGTCTCATAGGGGATGATCACGCTCGCATAGACCAGCTCGAAGAACACATAGGTGGCGAGATAATAGGGGAAGGTCTGGCCGGGCAGCCACATCAGGGCAAAGCTCGGCAGAAGCGGGATCGCCGCCAGGATGAAGAAGCGCCGCCGTCCGAATCGCCGTCCGAGCCGGGTGTCCCCGAAATGATCGGAAATATAGCCGATCAGCGGCGAAGCGATGGCATCGAGGATGCGCGCCACCGCGAAAATCGCCGCCGCCTGTCCCGCGGAAAGCCCGCAGAACTGTGTGTAGAAGATGAGAACCCAGCCCGAGATGACGGCCATTGAGCCCGCGCCAAGCACGTCGTTGGAGCCATAGGCAAGATAGTTGATGAGGCGTACCGGGCGGCCCGGATTTGCTATTGCGGTCGCCAAAATCGCTCTCCCATCAGGCGCCGGCTTGCATCACCGGTGCATTATTGATCATATAGTGAGTAGCTATCACACTATATGGAACAGTCAAGCGGCTGCAAGGAGGTATATATGGGTTTGGGACGCGGGATCGGAACTGTCATGATTGCGATGCTGGCAAGCGCCTCGCCGGTGGCCGCCGCACCGGCTGCGCAATGGGTCGATCAGCTGACGGGGCACAAAATTGTCCGCATCAGCCGCGTGCCCGACAGCGTCAGCCTCTATTTTCACCAGAATAGCTATACGCCCGAGGGCGACAAGATGGTGATGACCGTGCCGGAGGGCATCGCGGTGGTCGACCTCAAGAGCTGGGACGTGAAGCCGCTGGTGCGCCGGAAAGGCGTCTCGCTGCTCTTCACCGGCCGCAAGACGCGCACCGCCTATTACAGCAGCCGCGCGCGCGACGACGCGGGCAAGGGGATGGCGATCTTCGCGGTCGATATCGACACGGGACACACCCGCAAGATCGCCGACGTGCCGGGCGGCACGATCGGATCGATCAATGCGGACGAGACACTGCTGCTGGGCCAGGTCGCGCTGGGCAATCAGGATCTGCGCCCCGACGGCACGCGCCAGCAGAATCGCCAGGCAGCAGGCCGTGTCGTCGGACCCGGCGAGTATGACTACAATGCCGTCGGCTCCGACGGGAAGCCGCTGACCTTTGCCGAGGCCAAGGAGGTGCGGCTCAACGAGCGGCTCGAGGCGAAGATCCCGATGGAGATCTTCACCATCGATGTGCAGACCGGCGAGCGCAAGGTCGTCACCGCCTCGACCGACTGGCTCAACCATATCCAGTTCTCGCCCGCCGATCCGCAGCAGATCATGTATTGCCACGAAGGGCCCTGGCACAAGGTCGACCGCATCTGGACCATCCGTGCCGACGGCGCGGGGAAGACGCTCGTCCACAAGCGGACGATGAACATGGAGATTGCGGGCCATGAGTTCTTCTCGCCCGACGGCAGGACGATCTGGTACGACCTCCAGACCCCGCGCGGCGAAGTGTTCTGGCTGGCGGGCTATGATCTCGCGACGGGCAAGCGCCACCAATATAAGGTCGAGCGCAACCAATGGTCGGTGCATTATTATCAGTCGCCCGATAGCGCCCTGTTTTCAGGCGATGGCGGCGACGCGGAAATGGTCGCCAAGGCGCCCGACGGCAAATATCTCTACCTTCTCCGTCCCAGGGCGATCCCCGATGTCGCGGGCATCCACGCCCCCAATGCCGATGAGCTGATCGTGCCTGGCACGCTCGACGCCGAAAGGCTCGTCGACATGCGCAGGCACGATTATCGGCTCGAACCCAACATGACCTTTACGCCCGATGGCAAATGGATCGTCTTTCGCGGCAATTTCGAGGGCGCGACGCATGTCTATGCAGTGGAGGTAACGAAGGCGAGCGGCAGCTAGCCGGTGATTGTCACCGGCCGTTGATGCCGATCGTCGCGCTGCCGGGCGCGGCTGCGCTTCCCATCTTCAGATGGCCTTCGCGCGGGCGCACGGGCTGTTCGCGCGCGTCGATGTGCAGCCGCTTCGGCGGTCGCCGCGGTGGTCGTCAGCAGCATCGCAAGCGCGAGCAGCGTGTAACGGGACATGCGTCTCTCCGGCCTGGCGACCATCATTCCTGGGCAGGGACCGCGACGAAGCGGTCGACGAGCACGCCGCCCTCCGAGGCCGACAGCGTCAGGCGATGCGTGCCGCCCCTGATCGTTTCGCCGATGGGCATGCTGATCTGATTGTCCAGAACCGCCTGTGACCATGCCGCATCGCCGGTATTCCGTGCGATGCGGATCGAGAATGCGCGCCCGTCCAGCATCAGATCGAGCGTGAGAGGGCCGCTCGCGGTATCGGGATAGGTCGGCACGAGCATTGCCGACAGCCGCCAGCGCCCCGGCGGCAAGGTAAAGGTCAGATTTCCCGACACGGCCCGGCCGCTCGCCGAGGCGATGAGCGCGCCGTTGCGCCCGAGCCCGTCGACGCGCCGCCAGCTGCCCGCGGCCTGCTCCGCCTCGATCGCGACCTGCGGCGTGGCTGCTCCTCCGCGTGGAAGTGCGGCGAGGGCGGCCGCGCCCGATGGCATGGCGGGGAGTATCGGAGGCATGGCGCGGTAGGATTTCCATTGGCCATCGGCAGGCTCGACCGTCATCAGTCTGCGCCATTTCCCCCCGGCCACCTGGCCGTAGCCATCGGTCAGCGCGCGGATGCGCTGATCGGCGGCGTGTGCGCTGCGTGCCTGGACCATCGCGGCGGCGAAGTCGGCGTCGCGTAGCCGGTCGTGCGCCTCGGACGCGAACAGCCGTGCATTGGCCATCGCCGCCGCTTCGACCGGATAGGCGACCAACTCGAAAAAGGCGTCGGTCCGATGCGCGGGAACGCGCTGCGCCACGCGCTGCATGCGCGCGACCAGCGCGTCGAACGCCGCCATGCGGCCGGCGGCTTCAGCGGGGCCATAGGGCGAACCGCGCACCTTCTCGCCCGTGCGCCACCATTGCAGATGCTCGGGGCGGCGCTCGAAATTGAGCCGGTGATGCTCGGCCATGATCGCCGCGATTTCGGGGGCGAGTGCGGCATCGATATTCTCCGCCGCCCATTGGCGGACGAAGCCGTCGACCCCGCGCTGCCTTGTGCTCCGAACATCCCAGGCCAGCGACAGGAAATAGTCGGTGGCAAGCTCGGCGGGCTTGAGGTCGCCGACATTGGCCATCCACATCGTCCGCGCGCCGAGATCGAAGGCGCGGCCCATCTCCTCGCCGATCAAGGCAGGCGGTGTCGTCGAGAGCCAGAGATAGGAGAGCGGCGCGCCGAGATAGGAGAGGTGGTAATAGACGCCGTGCCCGCCGCTTCGGCCGCGCTCGGCGGGCTGGGGCAGGCGGCGGATATAGCCGAAATTGTCGTCGGGCCACATCAGCGTGACATCGTCGGGGATCGCAAGTCCCGCGCTGTAGATGTCGAGCACCTCCTTATAGGGCGTGAAGACCTGCGGCGCGTCTTCGATGACCGCGCCGCGCAGCAGGGCGCGCTGGTCGGCGATGATACGCGCGAGCAGCGCCTTGCGCTCCTCCATCGTACTTGCGCCCACAATCCCGCTATCGTGAATGCCGCGCATGCCCAGCGTCCAGATGCTCTCATAGCGGGCATTGGACTGGATGCGCGCGCGCCAGTAATCCGCGACGCCCTCGGGGTTCAGCGCATAGTTGAACCGCTCGGCGGGCGCGCGCCATTCGCCGACATTGTTGCGCAGCATCGGCTCGGCGTGGCTCGATCCCATGACGATCGCATGGCGGTCCGCCAGCGCGGCATTTTCGGGATTGGCATTGAAGGCGGGCGTGACCTTATGCATCGCGGGCCAGAGTGTGTTGGCCTTCAGGCGCAGCAGCAGCTCGAAGAGACGGGCATAGCTCCTCGGGCCCATGCCCTTGGCCTCGGGTTCGAAACTGGTGGCGGCCCAGGGGTGCAGCCCCCAATCCTCGTCATTGATGAAGATGCCTCGATATTTGACTGCGGGCGGGCCGAAGCGGCGCGTGCCCGCGGCGACGAACAGATTGGGGCGGCGCGCGGGCGCCACATCGGCCCACCAGTTCCACGGCGAGACGCCGATGGCACGCGAAAGCTCATAGGCGCCATAGGCGGTGCCGCGCCGGTCGCTGCCGACGATTACCAACGCCTTGGCGATGCCGGGCGCGGGCCGGTCGACGCTCGCGATCAGGAAGCTCTCCCAAGCGCCCTTGAGCTTCGTGACATCGATCCGGCGTTCTGCGGCCAGCCGGTCGATCGCGGCATTGCGGCCCAGCGTGCCGAGCCAGATCTGGGTGTCGCTGCCGAGCCTGGCGCCGGTTACCGTCGCCAAGTCCTCGCGCAGATCCGCGCCCGCGATGGCGACGACGGCATGATCCTGCGGATCAACGACGATCTGCGCTGCCTGGCCATTTGCGGCGATCGCCAGCGCACCGGCGCCGCCGTGCGTTCGCACCCAGCCGGCGGCGTGCAGCGGTGTCGCGACCAGCCCGGCCAGCAGAAATAGCGCGTGCCTAATCACCGGTGTCCGCACCGACGGCCATCGATCATTGCCGCCCCTCCATGCCGCCGGCTTCGTTGTGGACAGGGCGGCGCCGCCGGCGCGCGCCGCCCCCTATCGTCGTCAGATATAGGTTCGCAGGAACTCGGCGAGCGCGCAAATCGCGAGACTCTGCCCATAGGGCATCGAGGTGAGGCGGATGTCCTTGTAGAATTGCAGCGTGTCGCCCATCGCGGTTCCGAAGCTCACCTGCTGCAACTCGCCCTTGTCGTCGATATTGGCGAGCACGCCCTTCACCGCCTTGATGCCGACTGCTTCATAATGGCGCGGCAGATAGCCTTTCCGCACCGCCTTCAATATGCCGTAAGCGAAGCCGGCGGTGGCCGAAGCCTCCAGATAGCTGGTCGGGTCCATCACCAGCGTGTGCCACAGCCCGCTTTCGTCCTGTGTCTCGGAAAGCGTCTTTACCTGGGCGGCGAGCGTGTCGATCAGGAAGGTGCGGAAGGCGTCGCCTTCGGGCAGATCGAGGATCTCGATGATCTCCGGAATCGCGATCGTCACCCAGCAATTGCCGCGCGCCCAGAGCGCCTCGGCGAAATTGTGGCGGCCATTGAAGTCCCAGCCGTGGAACCACAGCCCGGTCTTCTTGTCGAACAGATATTTGATATGGACGAGGAACTGACGCTTGGCTTCCTCGACATATTGCGGGCGGCCCAGCAGGAGGCCGATCTTGGCGAGCGGCAGCACCGACATCATCAGCGTGTCGTCCCACATTTCGCCGGGATTTTCGTCATTATAGACGATGTGCTGGAAGCCGCCTTCCTCGGTCTTGGGCAGGCCATCGGGCGCCATAAGCCATTCGGCCCAGGTGTCGAGATAGGGGATGTAGCTCGGGTTCGGCTCGTGCTCGTAGAGCCAGGCGAGCGTGATGAAGGGCGCGACCGTGTTGATGTTCTTGGTCGGCGTGCCCTCGGCGAAGCGATCCTCGAACCACTGCTTGATGATGCCGAGCGCCTTCTTGTCGCCGGTCTGCTCATAATAGCGCCACATGCCGAACAGGCCGACGCCATGCGTCCATTCCCAGCCGGCCCAGCCCTTGGTGTCGATGATGCGTCCGTCCTCGAGATGGAGGAGGAATTCTCCTGTCTCGTCCTTGATGTTGACGAGGTTGTCCATCAGCAGGTCGATCGCCTGGGTCACCTGCTGGCGGGGGATGTCGTGGATAAGCGCGGCCATGAATGCTCCGGTCTATTGAGATGGGGTTGAGGACGGTTTCAGCTCGGCGGGGGTGCGCGGAGCGGCGACCATGCGGACGGGCACGCCGCCCTTGACGTTATGCAGGGTGACGAGCCGTACTTCTTCGAGCGCATTGCCCGGCGCGCCATCCGCCGTCACCGCCAGCGCGATCATATTCGCGCCGCGATGGTTGAGGATGCCCTCGGGGATGGGGAAGGTGCGCTGCGGACCGATATTCGCGACGAACTGGCCCATATGCCAGCCATTGACGAAGATGAGCGCGCGATAGGCGACGGGCGAGCGCGGCGTGTTCGGATCGCCGAACTGCACCGCGATCGTCGCGTCCTGCCCCTTGGGCACGTTGAGCGTGAAATTGGTACGATACCAGCTGGTGCCCGGCTTGGCCTGCTGGGCGGGCACCGCTGCCGCGATCCAGCTCCGGTCGTCGAAGCCGGGAAGGTGCCAGCCGAGCCGTTCGCCCGCAAGGCCGCCATTATTGGGGACTCCGCGCACGGGATCGGTGATGTCCTCGCCACCTGCGCGGCCCTGGATCTTCCACGCGATCGGGATGCCGAAGCTGCGCCCGCCGGGTGCCTCGAGCGACGCCGAGACGAGGCCGCGCGTTTCCTTGTGGAAATCGTCGGCGTCGAGATCCCAGTTATGGCCGTTGTTGCGTACCATGACGCTGAGCACATGCTCGCCCGGTGCACGCGCCTCGGGAGGGAGGTCGAAGGAGACGGTTCCCGTGGTGATCGGGCGCGGCAGCCCGCCCGCCAACTCATGCTGGCCGATGAATTTGCCATCGAGCCAGAGCTGGAGCATGCCCGCGCCGCCTGCGCCATAGTGCAAGGAAAGCCGCCGCGCTTCGGCGGAGCCGCTGAAGCGGCCGCGATACCAGACGTCACCCTCGTGAAAGCCATAGGCGTCCATGCCCATATTGGGCTGGCCGTCGGGCGGGCGCACAGTGCTGGCATTGGCGCGGTTGTCGATCGCCTGCCAGCCGCTGTCGTCGAAATCGGGTGCCGCCTCGGGCGAGCCATGCGCCATACGCCAGTTCGCGAGCATGGGCAGCGCAAAGTCGGCCGGGCCGGGAAGGGCGCGGTTCGCTACGCGGCTGCCGCTTGCCGAGCGCGTTGTGGCGATCGCTGCGCCGTTCCAGGTGACCGTGCGCAGCGTGTTGGGCGCCCAGATTTCGAGCGACGTCTCGCCGGCCGTGTCACCGGCAAGCGCAAGCGTCGAGCCTGTCGCACGCGCCGATCGGACGAGTGCCGGGCCGTGTTGAAGGACGGGGCCGGCGGCGGTCTCCTGCCGCCAGAAGCGGGTGCCTTCCTCTTCGTCGCCGATGAGCAATGTCAACGGCGGGCGCCCGCCGCCGGTGATGCGGACACGCGCGAGCCCCTTGTGCGCATAGCCGAGCTTCAGATCGCCGCGCGTGGCATCGAAGCTGTGCGTGACGCTCCCTTCGATTACCGTGACGGCCGGTGCGCTTGCATAGCGTAACAAAGTTTCGCCGGGTTCGCCGGTGCGGCCATAGAGCAGCATGACGTCGCCATCGTCGATGCGGAGCGCCGTCTGGAGCTCCGAGGTGGAATAGACCAGCCGCTGCCCGCCCAGGTTCACGCCCGCCACCAGCCATTTCGCGTCGAAGCCGCTCAGCTGCATCGGCAGCGTATAGCGGCCGTCGGGCAAATTGGCGGTGATCGTGAAGTCGTCGTCGCTCTGGCCGTTGGATGGCTTGTGCGTCACCAGCAGGAAGCGCGCGTCGGTTTCGGGGCTCTTGTTATGATAGGCTTGGATATTGGGCGAGGATATTTCGACCCCGCCCGCGGGGATCATGCCTGCCAGATCGGGCACTGCCGCGATCAGCGCGCCGAGTTGCTTCAGCTCCTGCGCCTTGGGGCGGAGCGCGCGCGGCTCGGAGATCGCAGCGCCATAGTCATAGCTGGTGAACACCACGGGAGCGGGGAGCCAGCCCCAGCTTGTCCCGCCATAGCTCATATAGAAGCTCTGGAGCGAGATGCCGTTGGCGAGGTTGGTGCCGTAGAAGACGCGCTGGAAGCGCTTGCCGCGCTGGATCGCATTGCACTCATAGCCGCCGTTCGATCCCCAATAATCGAACCAGCCGCCGCCGAACTCGGCCGCGAAGCCGGGCGTGGCGGGCGAGGCGGAGGCGCCGCCCTTGGCGCCGCCCATGCCGTAGAAGCCCCAGTCGGGCGCCGCCGAGCCGCGCGTGGGCCTGCCCTGAACGGTGCAAGTGCCGCCTGGATAGGCATCGAAGGCATAGAGATCGACAGGACCCTCTACGGTTCTTGCGACCTTGCTCGACTTGGGCACCCAATAGCCGTTGCGGCCTTGGTCATTGTGGAAAATCGGGACAGTGATGCCGTCGCCGCGCGCCTTGGCATAGAGGTGATCCATATAGCGCCGCTGCGCCGGAGTGGTCAGCGCGAGCTCGTTCTCGATCTGATGGAGAATCACGGTGCCGCGGCCGTCATTGATCTGATGGCGCGCGATGATGCGATTGATCTCGGTCAGCCATTCATCGACAGCGGCCAGATAGTCGGGATCGTCGGTGCGCGCACGGCTGCGCTGATTGACCAGCCAGCCGGGAAAGCCGCCGCGGGTGAGCTCGGCATTCACATAGGGGCCGGCGCGTGTGATGACGTAAAGCCCTTCCTCCTTCGCCATGTCGAGCAGAAGATCGAGATCGCGGATGCCCGAGAAGTCATAGACGCCGCGTTTGGGGCTGTGGAAACCCCAATCGAAATAGACCGCGACGGTGTTGAAGCCGCTCGCCTTCATCTTCTGGAGTATGTCACGCCACAGATCCGGGCTGGGAAGGCGGAAGGCGTGGAACTCGCCCGACCAGATGATCTGGCGCTTGCCGTCGATCATCAGCGAGCGCGCGTCGAACGAGATGCGGCCGAAGCGTTGGACGGGGGCGGTGAAATCGGCAGTAGGCTTTGCTTCCTGCGCGATCGCGGGCGTGGCGAGCGCGGTGGAGAGCAATAGGGCGGCCGTTGCGGTGCGGAACATGCGCAATATCCGCTCAGGAGAGGTGGAACATCGGAACAAGCGGCCATTCCTTGGGCCGGTTGCCCGGCTCCACCTCCATCAGGGGGGCCATATAATCCCACCAGCGCTGCATGATCGGATTGCTGCGCAGCGCATCGCGGCTGTTGTCGGGTCGGAGCTTCAGCACCGCAAAGAGCGAACGCGTCGTCTCGTCGAGGAAGATCGAATAGTCGTATATCCCCGATTCCGTGAGCAATGCCGCAAGCTCGGGCCAGATCTCGTCGTGCCGCTTGCGATACTCGTCGATCGTCCCGGGTTTCAGCTGCATCCGGAAAGCCTGAATCGACACGCGCCTCTCCATTTTCAATATATGAAACAATATTGCATTATATGGTAGACAATAGCGGGCGCGACGTCAAATCCTAAGCGTGCCACAATGGCGCCCGCCGTACCGTAAGCCCGGCGACATTCTCGGCCAGGATCGGGGGGCGGGCATCAGCCAGGGCCGTTTCCAGATGGAGGCCGTCGATTCGGACGTCGCGCGCATGGCGCATCCATAGTCCCCAAGCGGGCAATATCCCGAACATGCTGGGTTCGGGATAGGCGTCGGCAAGTTCCGCAGGGCGGCGCTCAGCGTCCGCCGCCGTCCCGCCCCCGCGATAGGTCAGGCGGATGTCCTTGAGTTCCACGTCCTCAACGGCATGGCTGCCCAGCCCCGCGATCGTGGCCGCGAAGCGATGGTCGATCTTCTCAGCATCGAGCCCGGAGATCGAGATGCCGCGGATGGCACCCATGCCGGTGCCCTCGGGCCCCCGGCGGCGATCACCCAACCTCAGGAAGAACGGCGCGGTGGTCACGTCGCGCATTGCGATACCGCGGACCACGACATCCTCCATCACCCCGCCGTCGACCATTTCGAGCGCGAGGCCGCGGCAGCGTTCGAAGCGACAATTCTCGATGCGGATATGACGATAGCCGCCATTGCTCTCGGTCCCGAGCTTGATCCGCCCGGTCACACGGTCGCGATCGGGCGCGAGATCCTGCGTCTTGCGGAAGCTGCCGTCGAGCATCGTGCCCATATCGTATCCCGAGACGGTGCAGTCACGGATGGTGACGTGCTCCGTCGGGATCGCGCGGCCCAGGGCGAGGCTGCTCTTGAGCACGATGGCATCGTCATTGGGCGTATTGACGCGGCAATTTGCAACCTGCGCGTTGCGCACGCAATCAAGGTCTATGCCATCGCGTTCGGTGTCGATCGCCAAATCCTCGATTACCAGCCCGTCGACGCCGCTGGCGAGGATCGCGAAATGCCCGCCTTTCAGGATGCGGAAGCCCGACAAGCGGATATTGCGCGCGTTCCTGAGCGCGATCGCCTTGTTGCCCCGGCCGTGCATAAGCGCGATGTCGGGTTCCAGCTGCGCGATCTCCTCGGCGGACATATCGTGCATCGACAGCGGCCGCTCGCCCGTCTGCTGCGCCCAGCGCGCGCCAGGGCCATCGCGGGTGAGGCCGGCGCCGTGGATGAGGCCGGGGCCGGTAATTGCAGCATTCTCTATGCCATCGCCCCAGATCAGGCTGTTGTGCCAATGGCTGTGCCCGAAATCCTGATAAAGCTGCTCGCCATTATTCTCTGGCGGGTCGTATTTGCCGGCATGGCGCGCGGGATCGGCCGCCTCGATCACCGCGCCCTCGGCCAGCCGCAGCGAGACATGGCTGAGCAGCCGGATCGAGAAGCAGAGATAATGCCCGCGCGGGATGACCACGGTTCCGCCGCCCGCACGCGAGACCGCGGCGATCGTGCGGTTGATGGCGCCGTTGTCGAGCACCGTGCCGTCCCCGCGCGCGCCATGATCGGTGACATTGACCGTAAGCGCGGCGTGGGCCGGGAAGGCGGAAAGCATCAGTTGCCCGCCGGGCGCGCCGCGCTGCGTGCAAGGCTTGCAGGAATCGCGATCCGCTCGGGCAGCGGTGGCTGCGCCGCCCCGAACGCGGGCAAATCGTGTGCCAGATGCGGTGCCAGATCAGGCACTTGGCCGCGAATTCCCTCGGCAACCGCGCGCGCCAGCAGCCAGGCGCCGTAATTGTTGTGATGCGTCTTGTCGGCGCCGCCATCGTTGAACGCGCGCGCGGCGTGCGTGGGGCCGAGTGCCTGGTAGATCGTCTTGCTGGCTGTATTGAGGTCAATCAGCGGCACGCGCTCCTCGGCGGCGAGCTTCCTCATCGCGGCCACATAGTCGGCCAGCGTATCGGTGATGCGGCCATCGGCGGCGAAGTTGCGTCGTTCGGGCGACGTGACGAGCACGGGCTGCGCGCCCCGCCGCCGCGCCTCTGCAATATAGGCACGGAGATAGGCGGGATAGCCATGAGCTGGATCGGCATAGGTCTGCGGCCATTGCGCCTTCTGGTCGTTGTGGCCGAACTGGATGAACAGCCAGTCGCCCGCCCTCATGCGCGATAGCGCCTTGTCGAGCCGGAGATCGGTCAGGAAGGATTTGAGCGTCTGCCCGGATTCGGCGTGGTTGGCCACCGCGACGCCGTCATCCAGCATCGCGGTCAGCATCTGGCCCCAGCTTGCCGCGGGCTCGAATCGCTGGTCGGTGACGGTCGAATCCCCCACCAGATAGACGGTCGGGACGTCGGCAGGGTTTATGCTGATCGCTGAAACACGCGGCGCGCCAAGAAATTCGAGCGTGAGCTTCTCGTCCCAAGTGAAGCTGCCCTGCTCGCGCGGATTGAGCCGCACGGCACGGCCGCCCGGCGCATTTTCAGGCGGGGCGGGAAGCGCTGCGCTGCGCACGTTGACGATGAAGCTGCGCGTTTCAAGGGCGCCCGCGCGCGTGCGGATGCCACTGAGCATCAGCCGCCGCGATTCGGCCTTCACCGTCGTGACGCCCGCCCGCCGGCGATCGCCCAGTTGCACGGTGACGCGGTAGTTGCCCTCGGGCACGGCCACCGAGAAAAGGAACCCCCGCTCGGTTGCACCAGGTTCGTAGCCGTGGCCGCCGGGCTGATAAGGAGACCCGGCTTCGACCTTGATGTGCCCCTCCCTGACGGGGGCGTTGCCGAGATCGAAGGCCATCATGGGCGCGGCGGCGCTCATCGCGCCGATGAGGAGGGGGAACGGAAAGGCCATACGGGCACCTTGCGAATGGAAAGGCCGTCAGCGCGGGTTCTTGCCCACGGCATCGGCGAGCGGGAAGGACGTGTGCGGCGGCTGGTTATAGCCGCTGTTCTGCCATGCTACGCCGAGCCGGTAGACGCGATCGTGCATCAGCATGGGCAAGCGGATCGCGGTAGAATGGGGCGTCGTATAGACGCGCAGCTCACGGCTGTCCTCGCTGCGCAGGATCAGTTCCTCGCGCCAGTCGCCCAGAATATCGGCGCTGAGCGCGGGTGTCGCCTTGGTGCCATTGTTCGACGCCGCGCCGTGCGCCTCCAGCAGCAGCGTCTCGGTGCCGTCCTGCCAGTTCCATTTCGTAATGCGATTGCGATCGAGCAGTTCACGCTGCGCATCGCCATCCCACCATATGCCGAAATTGGCGGCCGCGGGGCGTCCCCCCGGGATGATCGCACCGCGCGCGGTGTAAAGTTCAGGCGAATTGGAGGCCCAGGCCTCGGCGCCCGGATGGCGCGGGTCGATATCGATCGCGATACCGCGTCCGGTGTCCTTTTCAGCGGGCGTCGACCAGAGCACTGCGCCCGTCCGGGCATCCAGCATCGCTGCGCCGATGCCGCCATTGGCCTGCATGTTCTCATGCACGCCGAATTTCTCCAGTCCCGGCCGGGTGGGATCGAGATCGGAGACGTGCATCGTATCGCCGTGGAAGAGCCGTGCCGACCACAGCCCCTTGCCGTCATCGTCGAGCGCCATCGATCCGTAGAGGATCTCGTCACGCCCGTCGCCGTCGACGTCTGCCACCGACATCTGGTGATTGCCTTGCCCCGCAAAGTCCGCATTTCCAGGCGTGGCGCTGTCGAACAGCCAGCGCATCGTGAGCTTGCCGTCGCGCCAGTCCCATGCCGCAAGCGTGGTGCGTGCATAATAGCCGCGCGCGAAGATCAGGCTGGGGCGCTTGCCGTCGAGATAGGCGACGCTTGCCAGATAGCGGTCCGAACGGTTGGCATAGCCGTCGCCCCATAGCTCGGTCAGCCTCTCGCTCGACGGGCTGTGCGTTTCGGGCGCACGGGGCGGGGCATAAGGGGCGGTGGCAAGCACCTTGCCCGTGCAGCCGTCGAAGATGCTCAGATATTCGGGGCCCTTGAGGATGCGCCCGGCAAGCGGCGCCACGCGGCGGCCGTTGGGCAATGTCTTCGCGCCCGTCCGGTCGGCTTGCGGCACTTCGCCGCCATGCCCGCGCCAGTCCGCGGCGGCATCGCCGATCATCTGTCCGGTGCCGTCGATCGTGCCATCTGCGGTCTTCATCGCGATTTCTGCGCGGCCGTCGCCATCCAGATCATAGACCATGAAGGGCGAATAATGCGCACCCGCGCGGATGTTGCGGCCAAGATCGATCCGCCACAGCCGCTTGCCGCCGAGCGTGTAGGCGTCGATCAGCGTCTCGCCGCTATAGCCTCCGAAGGCATTGTCCTTCGATATGGAGGGATCCCATTTGAGGATGATCTCATAAAGACCGTCACCGTCGAGATCGCCGACGCTCGCGTCATTTGCGGTATAGCTGTAGCGTTCGCCTGTGGGTGTCATCCGGTCGGCGGGCTTGTCGAGCGGGATCGAAAGATAGCCATGTTGCCACGGCATGATCGATGCCGACGCCGGCCGGCCTTCGATTGCGACACTATAGCGTGACGCGGCGGTTCCCCTGCGATCGATCACGCTCGGTATCGAGGTTCGTGCGATCGTGCGACCGTCCCGTTTGAGGATGAAGCGTGGCCGCGGGCCATCGCCTGGAAGCAGCCGCCAGCTGATGTGGTTGCCGCCGCCACTGGCGGAAACAGCCACCGGCGCGCGTTCCGCTGCGGCAAGCGGGCTGCTGGCAAGAGCAGCGGCCAAAGGCAGAATCGCGGAACCGATCGACGACATGAAATCCCCTCTCAATTGCGCCGTCTCAAAGCGGCTGATGAATACCAATAAATGGGATGCAATATCATATATAGAAAATGTTTATTTGCAAGCGAAAGCGCCCGCGATATGCCGGGGCAGGTGCCGCGTTGAGATGTAGCGGTTTTTCCATTAATTCCCATATAATGGTCCTATATGTCGTATGATGAAAATTTCTCTTGCGGCGTCGGTCTTGGGTGTTAATATATCGGACAATTGAAAAGGGCCGGTAGCGCCCAACGACGGGTTTGGAGCCCGCAAATAGGAGGGGTTATGCGACTGTTTCATGCCACCAATATGCGTTCGATTTCGCTCGCGGCGCTTGCGATTGCGAGCCTGGGCGCAGCCCCGGTATCGGCGCAGGAGGCGCCTCAGGCGAAACCCAGCGCCGACGAAATCATCGTCACCGGCATTCGTGCCTCGCTTGCAACCGCCATCGATCGCAAGAAGAACGCCTCTACTACGGTTGATTCGATTGTGGCCGAGGATGTCGCCAAGTTCCCCGACAAGAATATTGGCGAGGCTGTCTCGCGCATCACCGGCGTTCAGCTGACGCGCGACTTCGGCGAGGGCACGCAGGTCTCGATCCGCGGCGTCGAGCCCGATCTCAACCGTATCGAGGTGAACGGTGCCTCGACCTTGGGCGTGCAGGGCGGGCGCGGCGCCGATTTCCGCGAGCTTGCAGCAGAGCTCATCTCTGCGGTCGATGTTTACAAGGGCTATGTCGTCAACCTCACCGAGGGCGGTGTTGGCGGCACGGTGAGCATCAAGACGCGCAAGCCGCTCGAGCTCAAGCGTCCGCTGCTCGTTGTCAATGTCTCGGGCCAGAGTGTCGATTCGATCGGCGGCGTCCAGCCGCGCGCTACTCTCGTGGCGGGCACCAAATTCTTCGAAGATCGAATCGGCGTGCTGCTGAACGCCACCTATGATCATGCGCGTACGCGCGGCGATTTCGTCCGCAATACCGAATGGGTGCGTCTGGGGGATCTTAACCAGGACGGGCGCAAGAACACCGAGAACCCCAATTTCGCCAATATCACGTCGCTCAGTCAGTGCGGCAGCGTTTCGACCTCCGCAGCGGCGGGCGCGACACGCGCGGATTGCCAGCTGCAATTCTATGATTTCTCGCCGCGCATCCCACGGCTCGGCCTTTGGGAGCGCGACGACAAGCGCCTGTCACTCGAAGGGACGGTCCAGGCCGAAATCACCGACAATCTGCGCGCCTATGCCGGCCTCCAATATAATGAGCGCAAACAGCGGTTGATCGATTATAATTATTCGTTCGACCTGACCGCGCTGCACCGCTTCACGCTCGGCAGCAGTGTCGAGGTGGATGATGCTGGCAATGTGATCGGCTTTACCACCGCACCCATCGTCACCAACAATGCGGGAGCGGCGAACCAGGGCGCGGGCTCGATTTTTGGCGCGAGCAAGCGCGATTTCGCCTATAATCTGAAGTCGCGCTACATCAATGCGGGCTTTGACTGGCAGCTTGATCGCCTGCGCGTCGAAGGTCTGATGGTGCTGTCCAAGGCAGATCTGCGGAGCGATTCCAACAGCCTGGGCCTCTCGGCATCGCCTGGTTCGGTGCGCTTCCAGATCGATCCGGAAACGGGCACGCCCAGCTGGACCTTCCCCGCCGGTTTCGATCCGAACAGCGTTGCGGCCTATGAGTACAAGGCCGCCGCTCGCGCCGCAGGTCCTGTGGTGCAGTACCGTCCGTCCGAAAATGATTCGACTGAGGATCAGTTCAAGATCGACTTCGATTACGAAGTCGATTTTCCCTTCATCAAGTCGCTTGAATATGGCCTGCAACATCGCAAGGCCACGTCGCTCAGCTATGGCGGCGGCGGGTATCTCGCGATCAATCCAGACGGTACTACCACGACGGTGCCGACGCTCAACATCAACATCAACACGGCGGTCACGGGTGGCCCCACCAACCTCACCAACCCGCGTGCACCGATCTGGTCGCCCGCGCGGCTCGCCGAGTTTTTGCAGCAGAACACCAACCTGACGCCCGGCACCTTTTACAATCAGCCCGGTTTCGACCGCTCGGGCCTGCCCGCCAAATGGCTGTCGCCGTCGTTCAACAACCTGAATGACTTCTTCGAACTGTCGGACTTCAACCGTGACTGCATCCGCATGTGCAACGGCTATGCACAGCCGCCGGCGTTCGACATCACGGAGAAAATCTTCGCCGGCTATGTCATGGCGAATTTCGAGCAGCAGCTCGGTGGCATGGAACTGCGCGGCAATTTCGGCCTGCGCGTGGTCGAGACGCGCGACAACGCCACGGGCATCAACACGATTCGTGAACGGCGCCCGGCGCCAACGCCCGCCAATCCATCGGCAACGGTGGACGTGATCGTGGGGCAGCAGATCATCTCGCTCAAGAACCGCTATGTCGATTATCTGCCCGCCTTCAATGCGGCCCTGTTCGTAACGCCCGAGGTCATCGTGCGCGGCAACTGGGCCAAGGTGATCGCGCGGCCCAAATTCTCCGATCTCGCGCCCAATTCCAACTGTCTGTTCGACACGACGCCCGATGGCTCGATCGACGATATCCTGGATGGCTGCACCGCGGGTAATCCCTATCTGAAGCCCTATCGTGCCAGCCAATGGGATTTGAACGTCGGCTGGTATCCCAATCGCGATACCGCGTTCACGATCGGCTATTATCAGAAGAATATCGACACCTTCGTATTGTCGCGCACGCTGGTCCGTGATGTGGACTTCTTCGGCGACGGCCGCCGCTTCGACGTGACGATGCCGATCAACGGCACGGGCGCTGTCCAGCGCGGCATCGAGGCTTCGGCTCAATCGGCCTTCACCTTCCTGCCCGCGCCGTTCGATGGGCTGGGCGCGATCGTCAACTATACCTATGGCGAATCGAGCAATGTCGGCCTGGTGAACCAGCTGACTGGCGAAAAGCTGCCCTATCCATATCTTTCGAAGCACACGGCAAACTTCACGGCATATTACGAGAAGCACGGCATCAGCATCCGCGTGCCGGTCCAATATCGCAGCCCCTATCTGGTCAACGCTGCGGAGCGTTCGGGTAATGCGGTGTTCCGTGACTCGACAATCTATGTCGATGCCCGGGCCGGCTACACCTTCTCGGTCGGGCCGGTGCGCGAGCTCGAGCTGTTTGTCGAGGCCAAGAACCTGACGGGCGAAAATGAGCGTTCCTATGCCGGCGATATTCGCGAGACCGAGATCGCCTATGCTGGGCGACGCTATTTTGCAGGTGCGCGCTTCGTCTTCTGATGATCCTCCCCTCCCACCTCCTCACCCGGGCGCCCTTGTGGCGGTCGGGTGGGTTTTTGCTGGCGGCGCTGCTGGCGGGGTGCGCCGGCGGTTCTGCATCCTCGGCCTGGCAGATCGAGGCGGAGGATTCAGCGGCGCGCGTTTCTTTCGCTGGCGGCATAATCGACATCGATACGGCCAAGGGGCTGTCGCTCTGGTATCGCGCGCCCTTGCAGGGGCCGGTCGCCATCTCGTTCGAGGCGATGGCGGTGTCGGAGGGCGGGCCGAACGATGCTGTCAGCGACCTCAACGCCTTCTGGATGGCAACCAATGCCGATGGCAGCGCGGTGTTCTCCATCCCGCGCAGCGGCGCCTTTGCCGAATATGACGACCTCAAGACCTATTATGTCGGCGTCGGCGGCAACCGGAACAGCACCACGCGCTTCCGCCGCTATGTCGGCAAGGCGGGCAACAGGCCATTGCTGCCCCAGCATGATCGAAGCGACCCCGCAGTGCTGCTCCAACCCAACCGCTGGACGCATATTCGCCTGATCGCCGACGGCGCGCGCATCGCTGTCGAGCGCGATGGCGCGCCCCTCTTCACGCTCGAGGATCCCGAGCCCTATCGCCGCGGTCATTTCGCGATCCGCACCACCAAGAGCCATCTCCGGGTCGCACATTTCAGGATTTCCCGCCCATGACATCGAGACTGACGCGACGCGAGGCGCTTTCGGCCACATTGCTTGCAGGTGTGGCGGGTGCGCTGCCGATCGAATTCGCGCAGGCTGCTGCGGGGAGCACGCGCCTGCCCGAAACACCCGTGCGCTGGATCGACGGCGCGGCACCCGCGCTCGATCTCGGGCAGACCTTCGGCATTCCCTGGCCGCGCGGCGTGCTGCGGGCGGGCAAACCGCTTTCGCTTCATACCCGCGGCGGTCAGGAATTGCCGTCGCAGCATTGGACGCTCGCCACCTGGCCCGACGGATCGGTCAAGTGGAGCGCGCACGCGCTCGCGGCGGGCGCGGGGGGGGCGGAGGAAATCATGGTCGCGCCCGGCAGGCCTGCGTCGCCCCGTGTGCCGGTGAGCGCGCGGAGCGAGGGCGACAGCATCATCGTCCGGTCGGGCGATCTCGTCTGGGAAATTGGCCGCAGCGGCGATGCGCTGCTGCGCGCTGCGCGGATCGGCGACCGGATGGTGCTCGGCCCGGTAACGCTGCGCGCGGCAAGCCGCAACGATCCCGAAAAGGGAGATGAGACGCGCTATTCCGGCCGGATCGAGCGCACGGTGATCGAGCAGGCCGGCCCGGTGCGTGCGGTGATCCGCGTGGAGGGCGTGCATGAGGGCGCGGGGCGGCGCTGGCTTCCCTTTACCATCCGGCTCTATGCCTATGCCGGGGCGACCGCGCTGCGCATCGTCCACAGCTTCATCTTCGATGGCGATCCCGCGCGCGATTTCGTGTCGGGGCTTGGTATCAGCGCGCAGGTGCCGATGCGTGCGGCGCTCCATGATCGGCATGTGCGTTTCGGCCTGGGCGGCAAGGCGCTTTTCACCGAGGCCGTCCGTCCGCTCACCGGGCTGCGCCGCGATCCCGGCGCCGCTTTCCGCGCGGCGCAGGTCGCCGGGCGCGCCGTGCCGCCGCTCGGGCAGATGGCGCCCGCCGTTCGCGACCGGCTTGACGCGATCCCCGCCTGGGGGGACTTCACGCTGCGCCAGCTTTCGGCCAATGGCTTCACGCTCGCCAAGCGCACCGCTACCGGGCATGGCTGGGTCGATGCGGGCGAAGGACACCGCGCGCCGGGGCTCGCCTATGTCGGCGGCCCCGATGGCGGCGTCGCGATCGGTCAGCGCTATTTCTGGGAGCGCCATCCCGCGCAGCTCGATATCCGCGCCGCGGCCAGCAACGCGGCGACGCTCACCGCCTGGCTCTGGTCGCCCGATGCCGCACCGATGGACCTGCGGCCCTATCGTGGCGTGATGGGAATGGAGGGCTATGACGCGCAGAATGCGGGGCTCGATGTCACCTATGAAGATTATGAGCCCGGCTGGGACAATGCGCATGGGATTGCACGCACCAGCGAGCTGACGCTCTGGGCCTGTGACACGACCCCCTCCGCCGAAACGCTCACCGCTATGGCCCGTGCGGTGGCGACACCGCCGCAGCTGATGGCGGCACCCGAGCGCATTCATGCCGCGGGGGTGTTCGGGGATTGGAGCCTGCCCGATCGCTCGACCTCCAACCGCGCGGTGATCGAGGATCAACTCGCCAATCTCGTGGATTTTTATGCGGGCGAGGTCGATCGGCGCTCCTGGTACGGCTTCTGGAACCACGGCGATGTCATGCACAGCTATGACAGCGACCGGCATCAGTGGCGATATGATATCGGTGGTTTCGCCTGGGCGAACAGCGAACTCTCGCCCGATCTCTGGCTCTGGTATGCGGCCTTGCGCTCGGGCGATGCGCGGACCTTTCGCCTTGCCGAGGCCATGACGCGCCATACCGGAGAGGTCGATGTCCATCATATCGGGCGCTTCGCCGGATTGGGGACGCGCCACGGCGTCCAGCACTGGAGCGACAGCTCCAAACAGCCGCGCGTGAGCAATGCCGCCTATCGGCGGATCTTCTATTACCTCACCGCCGACGAGCGCGTGGGCGATCTGATGCGCGCGCTCGTCGCCTCGGATCATGCGCTCCAGACCGTCGTCATCGGCCGCAAGGTGCCGGGAAAGCAGCCGCCGCCACCGCCGCCGGGCATGGTCGAGATGAGCTTCGGCACAAGCTGGTGCTCGCTCGCCGCCGCATGGCTCACGGAATGGGAGCGCACGGGCGATAAGCGGTGGCGCGACCGGTTGATCGCGGGGATGGACAGCATCGGCCGCATGCCGCGCGGCTGGATGACCGGAGGAGGGCTGTTCGACCTGGCCTCGGGGCGCTTCCGTGATCCCGGCGACAAGATTTCGCTTTCGCATCTGAACGCGGTGTTCGGCGCAGTGGAGATCAACGCCGAGCTGCTCGCGCTCCTCGACGTCCCGCGCTATCGCACGGCCTGGCTCGATTATTGCCGCTGGTACAATGCGCCGCAGGCCGATTATCTCGCCCGGTTCGGCCCGCCCTTTGGTCCGCGCAACCTTCGCGAGGGCCATTCGCGACTCACCGCCTATGCCGCGCGCCACCTGCCGGATCCGGCGCTCGAGTTGCGCGCGGCCGAGGAATTTTATTCGGGGCAGGCAGGGCTCGGCACCGTCCGCGGGGATCCGCGGCGCACCTTGCCCGACGGCACGGTCGAATGGCGCAATGTCTCGACCAACGCCGCGTCCCAATGGGGCCTGGCTGCGATCCAGAATCTGGCGCTCGTGCCCGAGGCGCTCGACAAGGGTGACCTTTCCCCGGCCGGGCGCCGACCAGAGGCCGCACCCTAGCATTGCAGTTGATTTTTGATTGAGCTCTGAATCAACGGGTCTCCATGGCAGGGAGGCCGTGGACGACGGGTGCATCGATTGAGACGGCGCCGGGGCTTTGGGCGTCTTTGTCTGAGGGATGAGCGGAGAGTCTTCCGTCCCGGGAACCGGTCCATTATTTGCGGCGCCGCCGGCGCGATGGAGGCGCCGACGTGCCTGCGGGGTCAGCCGATCAGCTCGCGAGTTCGCGGTTGAGCCAGAGGGCGACGAGCGTGCCGATCGCGCCCGAGAGCAGGTAGGCGCCCGCGGCGATCAGCCCGAACTGGCTGGAGAGCCAGAGCGCGACCATCGGCGCGAAACCGGCACCGAACAGCCAGGCGAGGTCGGAGGTGAAGGCCGAACCGGTGTAGCGGTGGCGTGGGTGGAAGTTCGACGACAGCGCGCCCGACGACTGGCCGAACGACAGGCCGAGCAGCGCGAAGCCGAGGATCATGAACGCCGCTTCGCCGAACTCGCCGGCGTCGAGCAGCTGCGGCGCGAAGCCGCTGAACGCCGCGATGGCGGCGGCGGTGGCGGCGAGAAGCGTGCGGCGGCCGAAGCGGTCGGCGAGCACGCCCGACGCGATGATCGTCCCGATGCCGACGACCGCGGCGATCGCCTCAATCATCAGGAAGCGGACCGGGCTTTCGTCGGTGAACAGGAATACCCACGACAGCGGATAGACGGTGACCATGTGGAACATCGCGAAGCTGGCGAGCGGCGCGAAGGTGCCGATGACGATGGTCTTCCATTCCGACCGCACCGTTTCGAGCAAGGGCGCGGGTTCGAGCGCGCGATTTTCGAACAATTCGGCATATTCGGGGGTCACGACGATGCGCAGCCGCGCGAACAGCGCGACGACGTTGATCGCGAAAGCGACGAAGAAGGGATAGCGCCAGCCCCAGGCGAGGAAATCCTCCGCCGGGAGCGCCGCGATGAGGAACATGAAGAGCAGGCTGGCGACGATGAGGCCGAGCGGGGCACCGAGCTGCGGGATCATTGCGTACCAGCCGCGGCGGTTCTCGGGCACGTTCAATGCGAGCAGCGAGGCGAGACCGTCCCACGAGCCGCCGAGTGCGACGCCCTGGCCCATGCGGAACAGCGCGAGGAGGAGCGCGGCGCCGATGCCGGCCGATTCATAGCCGGGGACAAAGGCGATCGCGGCGGTCGACCCGCCGAGCAGGAACAGCGCGACGGTAAGCTTTGCCCCGCGGCCATAGGCGCGGTCGATCGCGGTGAAGATGATCGTGCCGACAGGGCGCGCAAGGAAGGCGAGCGCGAAGATCGCGAACGACCAGAGCGTACCCGTCAGCGGGTCGAGGTGCGGGAAGACGAGCTTCGGGAACACCAGCACCGACGCGATCGCATAGACGAAGAAGTCGAAGAATTCGGAGGTGCGGCCGATGATGACGCCGATCGCGATTTCGGCGGGGTCGATGCGGTGGCCGCCCCCGTGGTCGTCGGCGCCGTGGAGGGCGCGGGCGTCGCGTTCGACCTCGGTGGTGGGCACGGTATCGGCAGCCATGGTAACAATCCTTGAGCTGGCGCCCTCCGCAGGACAGGATGCGGCGGCACGAGTCGGTCATAGGGCAAAATTACCCCGAATGAAAATGCCCCTGCGCGATCACGAACGGTCGCGGGATTGGACAAAATGTCCTATGTGCAGTGCAGCAAAGGAGGCCTAGGCGCGCATCATGCCAAGCAATCTCCCCCGTTTTCCCGCCCGATTGCGGCTTTTGCCGCTGCTCGCCGCGCTGCCGCTTTTGTCGGGATGCGGGCTGGTTGTGCTCGATCCCGCCGGCGACGTCGCGCGCCAGCAGGGCGATCTGATCATCCTGTCGACGGTGCTGATGCTGCTGATCATCGTGCCGGTGATGGGGCTGACGATCTTCTTCGCGTGGAAGTATCGCGCGTCGAACAGGCAAGCGACGTACAAGCCCGACTGGGACCATTCGACGCAGCTCGAGCTGGTCATCTGGTCGGCGCCGCTGCTGATCATCATCTGCCTCGGCGCGGTGACATGGGTCGCGACGCATTTGCTCGATCCCTATCGCCCGCTCGCGCGGACGGGGCCGGGCCAGCTCGTCGCGGCGGAAGCGAAGCCGCTCGACGTGCAGGTCGTCGCGCTCGACTGGAAATGGCTGTTCATCTATCCCGAACAGCGCGTTGCGACGGTGAACGAGCTGGCATTGCCGGTGAACCGGCCGATCCGTTTCCGCATCTCCTCCTCGTCGGTGATGAACAGCTTTTACGTGCCCGCGCTCGCGGGGCAGATTTACGCGATGCCGGGCATGGAAACCAAGCTGCACGGCGTGTTCGACAAGACCGGCGAATTTACGGGCTTCTCGGCCAATTATTCGGGCTGGGGCTTTTCGAACATGCGCTTCGCGGTGAAGAGCCTGCCCGCGGGCGAGTTCGACAAATGGGTCGCGACCGCGAAAGCTTCGGCCGAAGGCGACCTCAGCCGCAACGCCTATCTCGAGCTTGAGAAGCCGACGCACAAGGAACCCGTCCGCCGCTTCGCCGCGAGCGATCCGCAGCTGTTCGACGCGGTCGTCAACATGTGCGTCGAGCCCGGCAAGATGTGCATGCACGATATGATGTCGCTCGACGCCGCGGGCGGCGCGGGCATCGCGGGCATCGGCAACGTCCGGCAGGTCACCTATGACAAGTTCGCCGCGCGCGGCACGGTCGACGCGGCGCGCTGGAGCATGCGTTATGTCGCGGCCGCTTGCAGTTCGCCGGTGATGTCGAACGACCGCCCCGACGCGAAGCCGGTCGCGCCGGACAAGCTGAAGGGCGAGGGGCTGCCGGTTCCGGCGAAGCCCGAACGCACCGCGCTGAACGCGCCCGCCGTCCGCCCGATGTCCTGAACGCGAAGCCCGAGATTCTCATGAGTATTCCGCACCCCGCACCCGCAACTCACCCGATTTTCGGCAAGCTGTCGCTCGAGGCGCTGCCGCTGCACGAGCCGATCCTTGTCATCACCTTCATCGGCGTCGTCCTTGGCGGCATCGCCGTGCTCGGCCTGATCACCAAATATCGTCTCTGGGGTTATCTGTGGACCGAATGGTTCACCACCGTCGACCACAAGCGCATCGGGATCATGTACATGATCCTGGGGCTGATCATGTTCCTGCGCGGTTTTGCCGACGCGATCATGATGCGCCTGCAGCAGGCGATGGCGTTCGGCGGATCCGAGGGGTATCTGACGCCGCACCATTACGACCAGGTGTTCACCGCGCACGGCGTGATCATGATCTTCTTCGTCGCGATGCCGTTCATCACCGGGCTGATGAACTATGTCGTGCCGCTGCAGACCGGCGCGCGCGACGTCAGCTTTCCCTTCCTCAACAATTTCAGTTTCTGGATGACGACCGCGGGCGCGGTGCTGACGATGATCTCGCTGTTTATCGGCGAATATGCACAGACCGGCTGGCTGGCCTATCCGCCGTTATCGGGCATCGCCTACAGCCCCAATGTCGGCGTCGACTACTACATCTGGGGCTTGCAGATAGCCGGCGTCGGCACCACCCTGTCGGGCATCAACCTGATCGTCACGATCCTGAAGCTGCGCGCGCCGGGCATGGGGCTGATGAAAATGCCCGTCTTTACCTGGACCTCGCTCTGCGCGAACATCCTGATCGTCGCGTCCTTCCCGATCCTGACCGCGACGCTCGTGCTGCTGACGCTCGACCGTTATGTCGGCACCAATTTCTTCACCAACGATCTCGGCGGTTCGCCGATGATGTATGTGAACCTGATCTGGATCTGGGGGCACCCCGAGGTCTATATCCTGGTGCTGCCGCTGTTCGGGGTCTTTTCCGAAGTCACCTCGACCTTCTCGGGCAAAAGGCTCTTCGGCTATACGTCGATGGTCTATGCGACGATCTGTATCACGATCCTGTCGTACGTGGTGTGGCTGCACCATTTCTTCACCATGGGGTCGGGGGCGAGCGTCAACAGCTTCTTCGGCATCACGACGATGGTGATCTCGATCCCGACGGGGGCGAAGCTCTTCAACTGGCTGTTCACCATGTACCGCGGCCGCATCCGCTTCGAATTGCCGATGATGTGGACGGTCGCCTTCATGCTGACGTTCGTTATCGGCGGCATGACCGGCGTGTTGCTCGCGGTGCCGCCCGCCGATTTCGTGCTCCACAACTCGCTGTTCCTGATCGCGCATTTCCATAACGTGATCATCGGCGGCGTGCTGTTCGGCCTGTTCGCGGCGATCAACTATTGGTGGCCCAAGGCGTTCGGTTACAAGCTCGACGTGTTCTGGGGCAAGATCAGCTTCTGGTGCTGGGTCGTCGGTTTCTGGGTCGCCTTCACCCCGCTGTATATCCTTGGCCTGATGGGCGTGACGCGGCGCATGCGCGTGTTCGACGACCCGAGCCTGCAAATATGGTTCGTGATCGCAGGGATAGGCGCGCTGATCGTCGCCGCGGGCATCGGCGCGATGCTGGTTCAGTTCGCGGTGAGCATCTGGCGCCGCAAGGAGCTGCGCGACACGACCGGCGGCGATCCGTGGGACGGGCGCACGCTCGAATGGGCGACCAGCTCGCCGCCGCCCGACTATAATTTCGCCTTCACGCCGGTGATCCACGATCTCGATGCGTGGTACGATATGAAGACGCGCGGGCATCGGCGGCCGGTCGATGGCTTTCGCGACATCCATATGCCGAGCAACACCGGCACGGGGATGATCCTGTCGGGCTTCTGCCTCGTCATGGGGTTCGCGCTGGTCTGGCACATCTGGTGGCTCGCCGCGCTGAGCTTTGCCGCGACGATCGTCGGCGCGATCTATCACACCTTCAACTACAAGCGCGATTTCGACATTCCGGCGGCGACGGTCACCGCGGTCGAGGACGCGCGGACCCGCCAGCTGGCGGCCGGAGCCTGATGCGATGAGTGCCAAGATCATCACCGCCGACCAGCCCGTCCACTTCTACGCCCTCGACGAGCAT
>NZ_DATFFD010000188.1:0-5240 GCF_035250425.1 Sphingopyxis sp. | reverse complement strand
CTGGCAACGCCTTCGACGCCATCATCGCAAACTACAACAATACCCCCAGAAAATGCCTCGGCTTCAAAACTCCAGCCGAAACCTTCCTGATGTTGCACTTCAAATGTGAATCCACACCCGGATCAAGTCCGGGGTGACGATATAAAGCTTACAGCGCGCCTTCGAGCCAGCCCTTGAGCGCGCTCTTCGGCGCGGCGCCGACCTTGGTGTCGGCGATCTCGCCATTCTTGAACAGGATCATCGTCGGGATTCCGCGCACGCCATATTTGGCGGGGGCGTTCGGGTGATCGTCGATGTTCAGCTTCGCGATCACGACCTTTTCGCCGAGTTCGTCGGAAATTTCCTCGAGCGCGGGGCCGATCATCTTGCACGGACCGCACCATTCGGCCCAGAAATCGACGAGCACGGGGGTGTCGCTGTCGAGCACGTCGCTCTGGAAGCTCGCGTCGGTGATCGCTTTGGTACTCATAGTCTGAACTCCTGAAATATCCTTGCCTCCAAACTAAGGCGTTGGTGCGTCCGGCTCAAGGGTTGAACCCGGCAAATTCGCCTTCGTTGCGAGCAAGCCCGGCTTGTGCGCATCGAGCAGGTCATCGCCGAGCATGATCAGCCGAGGCCCGGCCGTATAGAGCAACGCCGTCTCGACGCGCCGGCCGGAAAAGATCACCCGCAGCGCATCGCGATACGCCGCCATCTGCCGCAGATAGGCGGGCGCGACATCGGCGGCGCGTGTCGGCACATGCCGCCCGGTCTTATAGTCGATCACCATCACCGCATCATCGGCAACGAGCAGCCGGTCGACGATCCCCGCGACGACCACCCCGTCGACGACCGCCGACAACGGTACTTCGCCGAGCGACCCGGGCCCGAACAGCGCCGCATGCGCCGGATCCTCGATCACCGCCAGCACCTCGTCAACCATCGCCGCGCGCGCGCCCTCATCGAGCGCCGCCGCCTGCACCGCGAGCCAGTGCAACGCGGCCGCGCGCCGGCGCGCGGCGTGGATCGGCGGCAATCGCTCGAACAGAGAGTGGAGGAGCAAACCGCGCTCGACCGCGACCGCGCGCTCGCCTCCCTGCGGCGGCGTCGCTACATCGTCCTCGCCCAGCGCCGAGGGCGCGAGCGGCCGCGGCGGGCGCGCCTCCTCGGGCGCGGGTTTCAGCGCCCAAGGCGGCACGACAACCGTCGGCGCGCCCTGCCGAGCCTCGTCCTTCGGCGGACGCGCCCATTTCTTCGGCTGCACCGCATAAACGCGCTTGCGGCCCCAGCGCGGCCCGGCATCCTGCCAATCGGCGCCCATGTCGGCCATCACCGCATCGACCGCGCTGTGCCAATTATCTTTGGGAAGTTCGTCAGATTTTCTCGTGCCGGTGACAACCAGCAATTCCTCGGCGCGCGTCATCGCGACATAGAGCAATCGCCAATGTTCCTCGCGCTCGGCCGCTTCCTTGTCGTCATACGCTTTGGCGATCGCGCCGTGGCGCTCGTCCTTGCCCAGCCCGAAGACCGGCAATTTCTCCCACGCGCCCATCGACAGGTCGAAGGTCAGGCGCCGCGGCCGCGGATCGTCGGTCGCATCGGCAAGGATGACGATCGGCGCCTGCAGCCCCTTGGACCCGTGCACCGTCATCACCCGCACCACGTCGCTGCGCGCCTCGGTCTGGCGTTTGATCTCGGTCGTGCTGGCAGCGATGTGGGCGAGAAAGCCGAGCAGCGATGGCGCCTCCCGCCGTTCGAAGGCGAGCGCCTGTCCGAGCAGTTCGTCGATCGGATCGCGCGCTTCGCGGCCCAGCCGGCGGTACAGCTTGCGCCGCCCGCCCAGCGGCCCCGACAGGATCGCGTCGAGGAAACGAAAGGGCGTGGTGAAGTCGGCCATGCCGAGCAAGCCGCGCAGCGCCGCCATCGTTTCGGGCGGCGCGTCGCTTTCGCGTGCGCGAAGCTGTTCCCACAGGGCGCGGCCCTTGCGGCCATGGGCAAAGCGGAACAGATCGCCCTGCGTCCAGCCCAGCAGCGGCGAGACCAGCAAGCCGGCGAGATTGAGATCGTCGAGCGGCTGGACCGCGAAGCGCATCGCGGCGAGCAGATCCTGCACCGCGAGCGACTGCGTCAGCGAAAAACGATCGACCCCCGCGACGGGCACATGCCGCGATTGCAGCCGCGCGACGATCCGCGCCGCAAGGTCGCGGCGGCGACGGACGAGGATCAATATATCGCCCGGCGCGACGCTCCGCCCGTCCTTGCCATGTTCGATCCAGTCCTGCACCTCGTCGGCAATCGCACGCGACAGGCGCAGGCTCGCGGGGTCGCTCGCCGCCGCGGAGGATTCGCCCGGACCCGCGTCTTCCTCGCCGTCCTCGCGATCGCTCTCGTCGTCGGCGGCGGCATCGAGCGCTTTCCCGACCGGGAGCGGCTCCCACAGTTCGACGCGGCCCGCGCGGTCGCGGTTGAAATCGGCGGGGATGTGCGGCGGCTCATCGCTTTCCAGCCCCATCAGTTCGGGCGCGCCCGCCGCGATCCACGCGTCAACGACGTCGAGCACCGCGGGGCTCGACCGGTAGTTGGTGTCGAGATCGACATCCTCGAACGGCCTGCCGCCCGCCATCGCGCGCTCGCCAAAGCGGATTCGCGCGGCCTCGAACGCCGCCGGTTCGGTGCCCTGAAAGCCGAAGATCGCCTGCTTGCGGTCGCCGACGGTGAACATCGTGCGGACGCGGTCGTCCTTGGCGCCCAGCCCGGCGAAAAACTCGGCCGCCAGCGACAGGATGATCGCCCATTGCCGCGCGTTGGTATCCTGCGCCTCGTCGACCAATATATGGTCGGTGCGCTGGTCGAGCTTGAAGCGCACCCAGTCGCCGAAATCGCCCGTGGCCAGCAGGCGGCCGGCGATGCTGATCAGATCATCGAAATCGGCATAACCCTTGTCGCGCTTGGCGAGGGCATAGGCCTCGGCAAAGCGGCTGCCCAAATCCCACGCCGCCGCCAGATCGTCGGCGACCTGCATCGCGGTGGCGGTTGCCAAAAGATCGCCGGTGGCGGCAACGATCCGCTCGGCGGCGCCGAGGCAGCCGCGCATTGCCCCTTTTTCCTTGGTGTAGTCAGCGCGCAGATCGCCCGTCCCGGTCAGGAAGCAGCCGCGCACCGCGGCCAGCATCGCCGCGCGCCCATGCGAATCGGCGCGGTGCCAGTCGTCCATGATATCGGCGCGCGCATCGCCGGTCTTGGTCGCCCAGTCGCGGCCGCTGAGCGCCACGGCCGCGATATCGGCATCGGCGATGGCGCCGCCCGCAATCGCCGCCGCCCGCCAGTCGGCGGGGTCGCCCTGCGGCAGGCCGAGCGCGGTCCGCAGGTCGGATGCCCGCGGTGCAAGGCGCGGGGCATTCGCCGCTGTAAAGCTGCTCGCGCAGCGCGCGAGGAAGGCGATGGCGGCATCCTGCCCCAGCCGGCGCGACAACATCGCGGCGATGCTTCGCATATGATCGCCGTCGTCCCCCTGCCCCGACAGGAGCTTGCCCAGCACCTCGCGTTGCAGCGCGCGCGCCTCGCTATCCTCCAGTGCGCGGAACCCCGGCAATATCCTGGCCTCGAGCGGGAAGCTGGCGAGCAAGGTCTGGCAAAAGCTGTGAATGGTCTGAACGCGAACCGCGCCGCCGGGGCTGTCGATGACCGTCGCGAACAAAGATCGCGCGCGTTCGATCAGCGCCGGAACGCCGCGATCATAACCGATGAGTTCAAGGTCCAATCCCAAGGCCCGGAGTTCGGTGCGCAGGTCGCCGTCGTCCATCCGCACCCACATCACGAGCCGCTCGTGGATGCGATGCGCCATTTCGGCGGCGCCCGCCTTGGTAAAGGTGATGCACAGGATCGCCTCGGGCGACACGCCTTCCAGCATCAGGCGCAGGACGCGCGCCGACAGCACCTGCGTCTTGCCCGTCCCCGCCGACGCGCCCAGCCAGACATGGTCGTCGGGCTGCGCCGCAGCGCGTTGCCCGATATCGAGCATTTTTAGCAGCTTGTCGGGATCGATCATGCCGCCCCCGCGTCGGTCGCGCGTTCGCCGGTATCGGCGTCGGCGTCGCCCCGCCCGAACCATTCGTCGCGGCGCATCAGATGGTCGAAATCGGCATAGCGCTTGCCCGTATCGCCCGGAACAAAAGGCTCCTGCCCCAACAGGTAACGCGCGATCAGGTCGCCGAATACTTCGCGCGCACGCTCGACCACCGCCGCCGCCGTCGCGGGTTTGGGCTTTTGCCCGCGGATCGCCTTCACGGCGCCATCGACCCCCTTGTTCCGGTCACGCTTCAGCTCCCAATATTCGAACGCGTCGACGATTTCGGGCGCGAGGTCGCCGAGCCCCGCCTCCTGCGCGAGCAGGCCCAGAAGGCCGAGCTGGCTGTTGAGCCCGTCGCCCGTCGACTTGGCCGACGGCGCCGCACCCGTCTTGTAATCGACGATCGCCAGCGTGCCGTCGGCGGTCTGGTCGATGCGGTCGGCGGTCCCGAAAAGCCGGATGCCGTCGACGATATGTTCGCCGCGCACTTCGTTGGCCACCGGCCAGCGTTCGTCGCGCGACGCCCAGACGCGTTCTGCCGCCCAGCGCAGCGACGGCTCGATCCGTGGCAACCAGAAAGCGCTGGCCAGCGAATCGAGCGCCGGGTCGGCCCGCAGCGCCGCCAGTTCGATATTGAACGCAGCCTCGGTCAGTCCGGCCGTCTGCCAGTCCTGCAGGAATTTATGGACGCGAATGCCGAACCATTTGGCGTCGGGGCCGCTGCTCAGCGGATCGAGTTCGCTCAGCCGCAATATTTTTGCCGCATAAAAGGCGAAAGGATCGCGCGCGAGCTGGTCGACTCCGGTCACGCTGATCCGGTCGGGGCGCGTCGCGAGCGGCGGCGCGGGGCACGGCTTTTCGACGGGTGTGCTGACGCCCGGCGGTACGTCGAGCATGCCCGCAAGCGCCACCACCGACTGCTCGCCCAGCCGCGCCTCGGGCAATTCGCCCGCCAGCGCCGCGAGCCGCAGCCAGAAGCGCGACGCCACCGCAGGGTCACCGCCGCTCCGCATCGCGCGCGTCACCACCACCTCGCGCGCTGCAAAGGCGCCCGCGAAATCATGCGCCGCCGCGCCCTGCTGACGCTCGGACGCCGCGAGGCCGAGCATCCGGCGGATGCCGGGCGCGAGCCAAGGGTCGGGGCTTTGCTGCTGCGGCCAGCGGCCCTCGTCGAGCCCGCCGAGGATCATCA
>NZ_DATFFD010000187.1:0-5061 GCF_035250425.1 Sphingopyxis sp. | reverse complement strand
ATTCCTCAATGCCGTTCAGGTTTATCCATATAGCGAAGGCGCGCTGTTCCGGCTGTTCGCAGCTCCTGGACGCGTCAGCGATATCGCGTTGCAGCCCGGCGAGACGCTGACCTCGGTCGCCGCCGGCGACACCGTGCGCTGGACCGTGGGTGACACGACGAGCGGGAGCGGCGCGGGGCGCCGCACGCATATTTTGATCAAGCCATTCGCGCCCGGGCTGTCGACCAATCTCGTTATAACCACCGACAGGCGCGTCTATCATGTCCAGCTGACCAGCACGGTGTCGACGGCGATGACCTCGATCCGCTGGACCTATCCGCTGGACGAAATGCAGGCCTTGGCACGCCAGCGCGCGGAAGCGGAGGCGGCAAGACCGGTGTCGACCGGCATCGCCGTCGAGCAGCTGCGGTTCCACTACCGGATCAGCGGCGACACGCCCGCCTGGCGACCGCTCCGGGCGTTCGACGATGGACGCCAGACCTGGATCGAGTTTCCCGCTGATCTCGGGACGGGCGAAGCGCCGCCGCTTTTCGTCCTTGGCGACAAGGGCGAGGCCGAACTCGTCAACTACCGTGTCGCTGGACGCTATTATGTGGTCGATCGCCTGTTCGCAGCCGCCGAGCTTCGGCTGGGGGCGAAGGAGCAGAAGATCGTCCGTATCACCCACCTCGGCAAGAAGCCGGCAGGCCGGAGGGCAGGCGCATGACCGAGGTCGCACCGCCCGCCACGGGCGCTCCGCCGAAGATCGACCCGGAAAAGCTGGTGCTGCGCGCCAGTCCCGCCCGCGCAACTCGCTTTCGGCGCGGCGCGATCGTGGCGATCGCCGGTGCGGGAGCTACTATCATTGCGGGCGCAGCCTGGCTCGCGCTGAAGCCTGTCGGTATTGGGCCGGTCGGCTTCGATGACAACCGCGGCGCAGTTGCGGCGAAGCCGCCATCGGACGCTCTTGCTGGCGCGCCCTTGAGTTACGGCGATGTTCCGCTGCTCGGCCCGAAACTGCCGGGAGATCTGGGGAGACCCATTCTCGAGAAGCAGCGCGAGACGGGGATGGCAGGACCCGATGATTCTCAGGCAGATGCGGCGGCTCGCGCTGCGCAAGACGCCGAAACCGAGCGCCAGCGCCTCGTGGCCGAGGTCCGTGCAGCGCGCCAGTCGGGCGTCATGCTTCAAACAGCGAATGCGGCGTCCGCTGCGCCCGAGTCTGCGGAAGCGAAAAGCATTCCGGCGGCAGTTAAGGGCGAAATGACCGGCGGCGCCGACGCGGGCGGCCAGCAGCGCAAGAATGGTCTCGTGGGACGACCCGGCGAGAGCGATCAGGTGAATCCGCATCTGCTCACCGCGCCGGCGTCACCTTGGACCCTTCATGCCGGGAGCGTCATTGCCGCAAGCCTCATCACGGGCCTGAATTCGGACCTGCCCGGCATCGTGACCGCACAGGTAACCCAGAATGCCTATGACAGCGTGACCGGGAACACGCTCCTCATTCCGCAAGGGGCAAGGATTATCGGGAGCTATGACAGCGTCGTGGCATTCGGGCAGAGCCGCGCCCTCGTCGTCTGGCAGCGGATCATTCTGCCCGACGGCTCCTCGATCCGGATCAACAACGTCCCGGCGAGCGACACCGAAGGCTATGCCGGGCTTGCCGACCGGATCGATCGCCATACGTGGCAGTTGCTCAAGGGGGTCGTACTTTCGACCCTGCTCGGCGTCGGCACGGAGCTTGGATGGGGCAGTAGCGAGAGCGACCTTGTGCGGGCCATCCGCGAATCTGCCCAGCAGAATGGCGCCCGCGCCGGCGATCAGCTGGTCGTTCGCAACCTCGACGTGCAGCCGTCGCTCAAGGTTCGGCCTGGCTGGCCGCTCCGGATCGTGGTCCATCAGGACCTGATACTCAAACCGTGGGGAGGGGGCGGTGCCTGACCTCAAACTGGCAAAACTCCCCGACAGGAGACCGGTGAAACTTGTGATTCAGGTCTTGCCGGATCTGGACGCGGCGCTGGCGGACTATGCCGCCGCTTATGAGGCGGCATATGGCACAAAGGAGAGCGTCACCGACCTCATCCCCTCCATGCTTGAGAGTTTCCTCGAGAGCGACCGAAGCTTCATGCGTAACCGGCGGAGATAGCGATGATAATCGAGGCAATGCTTGTCGATAAACCGGACCGGATTCTTCGTCTGCCAGACGTGATCGTCCGCTCCGGTCTCTCGCGCTCGACGATCTACAGGAAGATGGCAGACGGCACCTTTCCAACGCAAATTCGAATTAGTTCGCACAGTTCGGGATGGCGCGAAACCGAGGTGGATCGATGGTTTGCCGACCCGGTCAATTATCGAGCTCTCGACTGAGTCTGCGGCGGCGACGCCGCGATGCGAGAGGATCGCTATGCGCTCAAGAGGACTGCATGACCTGCTATTCTCGACGGCGAGGCCGTTCAGCATCTCCTGCTGCGGCATTGTTGTTGCGGCGCCGACGCGTCCATTCTTCGCTGAGAGCGCATGTCTTGAACTCGTCACCGCCGGCACCGCGCAATCTTGTGTTTTGAGCTGGCCCGTCCGCGGAGCGCGATCCGCGGCGCGGACCCCTATTTACTGGAGGAAGTATCGATATGGGCCTGCTGTCAAAGTTTCGTGACTGGTTCATGATGGAGGGGCAGTCGGTGCCGCTCTACCAGCCGTCAACGTGGCAGCCAATTGCTACGGCGCCCGACGACCAGCATATTCTGCTGGGTTGGAGCGAGGGCGATGAGGAGTTCGATTATCTGATCGCTGCCGGACAATTGCACGCAGGGGAATGGATCGATGGTCCGGGGCCCCAGCCCGACTGGTGGATGAGCGAACCCGACTTCCGATACCGCAAGCCGATCGCAAGTGCCCCGAATAACGAGACGCTCGTTCTGCTCTGGGAGCGCGATAACGAGTATGATTTCGATGTCGGTGAACTGAGCGACGGCATTTGGCAGGATGGGCCCGAGCAGCCGACGAGTTGGGTGTCGACGGGAACTCCCCCACGACTTCGGTCCGGCTGAACCCGCCTCGGACCAGTAGAAACACAATAGCGCAGAATCGGGGCAAGGGCTGAAATTCGCCTGACGCCGTGGGTCGGCATTTCTTGGTTTCAGCGCGACGACATCGGCAGCGATTTGGAGCGCCGACTCCACAAAGCGACGTCTTTTTCAGACGAGTTTAAACGGCTCGTCGCATGCCAGAATCATTTGGTCGAAAACACCGAAATCATCCCAAAAAGTCCCACTACAGCCCATGAAATTGACGGTCGAAGTTGCGGTAGATCGCACTTTTTGGGGCCTGTACCTGTTATATTTCAAATAGTTGCAAGTGCCTGTTGGGTCCTGCTGCCCCTGCCAGGCCGCGAAAAAGAGGCCACGTCCTCGCCTGCGTCCCCTTTCTTCGGGCACGCGGGCTTGCAAGTCCGGGACGGCCCGGCAGCCTTTGAAGGAGGCTGTCATGGCCTGGATATATCTGACGATTGCCGGAATTTTCGAAATTATATGGGCTTATTCGATGAAGCAGTCCGATGGCTTCACGCGTCCCGGCGCGACCGTCATCACGATTGTTGCGATGTTTATAAGCTTCGCCTTGCTGTCGCTGTCGATGAAGTCGCTGCCGCTCGGCACCGCTTACACGATCTGGACCGGGATCGGTGCGGTCGGGGCGTTCCTTGTCGGCATCTTCATCCTCGGCGAACAGGCGAATGCAATGCGCATCGGTGCGGCGATCCTGATCGTCAGCGGCCTGTTGCTGATGAAGCTGTCCTCGCCCGCCTGAGCCGGGTCGGGACGCGGCGCCCACCGCCCTATATCATAGCAAAATGTGACAGATGCCGGGTCGAGGGCGGACGATCCCGCGCGTGATCCGGGCGAGCTCGCCTTCGTCGACGCGCCCCGCATCGGCGAGTTCGACCCGGAAGCGGCCGTGAAGCGTGTGGACGGTGCGGACATTGGCATCGCCGCCGAGCGCGCCGACAATTTCCGCGGGGAGCCCCGAGGCGTCGGTGCCGCCCGCCACCACCGGCTTGAGCGTCGCCGCCGCCGCGGCGCCGCTCCACGCCAGCGCGCCGCGGATTTCCTCGGCGACGAGGTCGGCGATCGGCCCGAGCACGACCTGCGCGGCCTTCTCCGACGGGCGAATGATACCGCGTGCGCCGAGCGCGGTGAGTGCGTCGTCGTCGATGGCTTGCTGGTCGGCGACGATCAGGCGCAGACGGGTGGTACAGGCATCGACGCTGACCAGATTGGCCGCGCCGCCGAGCGCCGCGACAAAAGCCTCGCCGCGTGCGCTGCCCGCCGATGCTGCGGCGGTTTCGGCGACCACGCCCTTTTCGCGTCCTGGCGTCGCGAGGTCGAAGCGGCGGATGAAGAAACGGAACAGGCCGTAATAGAGCGCGGCATAAACGGCGCCGATGGGCAGCAGCATCCACGGCCGCGTCGCGAGGCTGAAGTTCAGCACATAGTCGAACAGCCCTGCCGAAAAGCCGAAGCCGAGCTTGACGTCGAGCGCATTCATCAGCGCCATCGCGGCGCCCGTCAGCAGCGCGTGGATCGCATAGAGCAGCGGCGCGACGAACATGAAGGTGAACTCGATCGGCTCGGTGACGCCGGTCAGAAAGCTGGTGAAGGCGAGGCTGAAGAGCATGCCGCCGACCGCCTTGCGCCGCTCGGGCCGCGCCTCGTGATACATGGCGAGGCACGCTGCGGGCAGGCCGAACATCATCACCGGGAAGAAACCCGACATGAACGCGCCCGCATTGGGATCGCCCGCGAAGAAGCGCCGCAGGTCGCCCGTCGCGCCACCGAAATCGCCGACGAGGAACCAGGCGGCGTTGTTGATGATGTGGTGGAGCCCGGTGACGATCAGCAGCCGGTTGAGCGCGCCATAGACGAAGAGACCGGCGCTGCCGCTTTCGACCACGGTGCGGCTCGCGCTATCGATCGCGCCGCTGATATGCGCATAGCCATAGCCGATGACGGCGGCGAGCAGCAGCCCCGCGACCCCGCTGGCGATCGGGACAAAACGCCGGCCGCCGAAGAAGGCGAGATATTCGGG
>NZ_DATFFD010000186.1:0-41943 GCF_035250425.1 Sphingopyxis sp. | reverse complement strand
CCGCAGCGGCGGGAATGGCCGATGCGCCGGCCAGGCCCGCTGCTGCCAGCGGGACGGCCGAAGTGTCGTCGTCTTTGCCGGAATCGCTGTCCAGCCCGCCGACGGCGGCGAGCCCCGCGGCAGCGCCCGCGGCACCAGCCGCGCCGCCAAAGAGGGTGAGCAGGCCGAAATGCTGCGCGAGGAGATAATAGACGGTGACGCGGTTCTTGGTCCGGTCCTCCTTCATCCGTTCGCCAACGCCGGCGATCGCCGCGTCGAGCGTCGCGTCGTCGTCGGTCAGCCCCAGTTTCTTCTTGAGGAAGTTTTCGCGGACGCGGTCGGTTTCTTTTTTGTCGGTAAAGGAAACGAGAGAGGAATCGCGGTTTCTGAGTGCGATGCCGAGATATTTGACGATCGCCGACACCACATTTTCATCGGCGTCCGCGACATATTTCCTGACATCCGCCAGCCAATCTTCTGCCATGCGATTTTCCTCCTGCTTAGACGCAAGGATTCGTCTTCGGACGCTCGCACGGGGGGCGAGACTCGCGTCTTAGGAGGCGGAACTTATATCATTTTCCGCGAAAGCAAACCTCGCGGCGGGAAATCGGGGCTATCGCTTGCCGAGATCGCCCTTGCCGACCGTGCCCGACGCCATTTCGAGCATCCGGTCGAGGCTCTTGCGCGCGGCAAGGCGGAGGCTCTCCTCCATCTCGATCTGCGGTTTCAGGTCGCGCAGCGCGATGTAGAGCTTCTCCATCGTGTTGAGCGCCATGTATGGGCAGATGTTGCAGTTGCAGTTGCCGTCGGCGCCCGGCGCGCCGATGAAATTCTTTTCGGGTAGCGCGAGTTCCATCTGATGGATGATGTGCGGCTCAGTCGCGACGATCAGCGTGTCGCCCGGGAAGCTCTTCGCGAACTGCAATATGCCGCTCGTCGACCCGACATAATCGGCATGGTCGACGATGTGCGGCGGGCATTCGGGATGCGCCGCGACCGGGGCGCCGGGATGCCGCGCCTTGAGCTTCAAAAGCTCGGTTTCGCTGAATGCCTCGTGGACGATGCACACGCCGGGCCACAGCAGCATGTCGCGCCCGAACTTGCGGTTGAGATAACCGCCGAGATGGCGGTCGGGACCGAAGATGATCGGCTGGCTCTCGGGAATCTGGCTGATGATCGTCTCGGCGCTCGACGAGGTGACGATGATGTCGCTGAGCGCCTTCACCGCCGCCGAGCAGTTGATGTAGGTCAGCGCGATATGGTCGGGGTGCTTCTCGCGAAAGCGCTTGAACTGTTCGGGCGGACAGCTGTCCTCGAGGCTGCATCCGGCGTCCATGTCGGGCAGGATGACGATCTTTTCGGGGCTGAGGATCTTTGCGGTTTCGGCCATGAACTTGACGCCGCAAAAGGCAATGACGTCCGCGTCGGTGTCGGCGGCCTTGCGCGACAGCTCGAGCGAATCGCCGACGAAATCGGCGAGGTCCTGAATCTCGGGCTTCTGGTAATAATGCGCGAGGATGACGGCGTTGCGTTCCTTGCGCAGGCGCTCGATTTCGGCGCGCAGGTCGAGGCCCGAGAGATTCTCGCGAATGGGAGCAGTCATGGCGTTTCCTTATATGGCTTTTGCCTTGGCGCACCCCCTACACCGCTGCCCGCGGCAGGGCAATTCGGCTGTCAACCGGTAAGCCGCTCCGCGAGCGCGATGACAGGGGGCGTCATCGCCAAAAGATAGATGGTGATGCGCACCGCGATGACAATCGCCGCAATCGCTTTTGTCGCGGGATGGATGCGGCCCAGCGTTCGCCGGTCGTACAGCGCGATGATGCCGACAACGCCAAGCTGGATCAGCCCGATCGGAATGTCCGACCAGCCGATCATCAGCGGCATCGGCAGGATGCGGCCGAGCGCGGGTTCGAGGATGACGATCGTCGCCCCGATCATCAGCCGTCGGTGCCACGCTGTCGTATGGCGCCGCCGGATCGCCGCCCACACCATCAGGCCGAAGACGAGCGATTCGACGGTGGTCAGCGCAAGGAAATAGGGCGGCGAAAAGAAGGGCGGGAAACGGTTCAGTACCAGCGATGCGACGCCGGTAAAAATGCCGAGGCAAGTGATGAACAGCGCGAGCCCCGCGCCGATCCATCCCAGCCGCCGATGCAGCGCGAGATTATCGCGCGAGACGAGCGTCGGCTGGACGATAAGCAGCGCAAGCCAGGACAGCATCGCCACCCCGTGCAGATGCACCCAGAAAGGCGCCGCGACCGGATCGACAAACCCCCTCAGCGCGAATTGCAGGAAACCGAGGACGATGAAGGTCGCGAGGCCGATCGCCATGCGATGCCAGAAAAGCTCGGCGCGCGCGGCGCCCTCTGCGGTGCTAGCCATGCCTGTTCCCCCTGCCCGACCGGGGGCAAGAATAGCGCAACCTCGAAAATGCGAAAGGCCAGTTATTTACCCAGCCGGCGCGTCGGCAAAGCGTGCGGTGACCTTCGCATCGATGCCCGCGGCCTTCAGCGGCATCGCAAAGCTCTGCTCGACCGCGGTACGCGCCGCGCCCTGCGCGAGGCGCATCGGCGTCGCGCCCTTCGCCTGCACGATCAATTCTTCCTGCGCGCGCTTGCGATTCGCGGCGTCGAGCGTGCGTTCGGCGTCGGTCAGCGTCAGCAATATCTCGCCGTCGCGATATTCGCTGATCGCGTCGATATCGATCTCGGGGCCCGCGAGCCGCAGCGGCGGCAAGGTGACGGTAAGCGCGTTGGTGGTAGCATCCCAATCGAGGTCGGACTGCTTCAATTTGCCGAGGTCGAGTTCGTAGCGGACCGTGCCCGGCATGATCAGCGTCTTTTTCGCGCTCAGCCCCATGCGACTCTGCGTCGAGGTCACCACCGCGACATAGCGCGCGGTGAAGGGGACGAGGACATTCTGTTCCTGCAATCCCTGTAGGCTTGCCGCAACGACGGTTTCGGGATCATAGCCACGCTGCCAATCGCGCCACACAGCGACCGCCCACCAGACGGCAGCGAGCATGAGTGCGGCGGCGGCGAGCAGGATGAGGCGCGGCAACAGGCGCGGCGCGGGCGGAGAGGCTGGCGTGGTCATGGTGTTGTGTAATCCGAACATTCGGGCGCCGGCCGGTCCATTTCATAGCGCGACGTCGCAGGGTTGTAGCGCAGCGTGCGTTCATAGCTGCACTCGGGATCTTTTTCGTGGACCAGGTCGCTCGCCTTGAGGCGCAGGCCGCTATTATCCCCCGACCGGCGCGAGCCCTTCGGATAAGCGGTGGCGACGCTGCGATAGGTCAGCGCGGGAAGCTCGCCGGGCTCGGCCGGCCCTGCGGCGAGGGAGCCGGTAAAGCTAGATTCGTCGTGGCACGCCTCGCGCCGGTCCTTCATATCCTTTTCGGAGAAACAGGCGCGGATCATCAGCGAACTGTCCCAGACGACATCGAGCACCTCGTCGCCGAGCCGCGTATTCGACGGCAGCGTGTCGAGGCGCAGCAGATGCAGCCGGCTGCCGTTGCCACCCCCGCCTGAATACATCGTGCTGGTGCCGACGACGATGCCCATCAGATATTGGCGCGAACCGGTCTCCGCGCCGCCCGGCGAGGGCACCGCGATCAAATGCGGCCACAGGCTCAGCGACTGGCCGTCGTCGCGGCTGAAAGGCAGCGCCAGATCGTCGGCCTCGCCCTTGACTGGCGCACTCAGAACCAGCCCGCCGCCGCTCGCCTCGGCACTGCCGGGCACGTCGAGGCACAGGCTCTTGTCGGGCAGGCATTTCCTCTCGCCCTCACCCGCCACCAGATCGATGACAATGGGATTGGCGGCGGCGGGCTGCGCGGCGGCGATCAAAAGCGGCAGCAGCATCAGGCGAGCGTCCATTCGTCATTCTGTACCCGCACGGCGCCGCGCGTCTGAAGGTCGATCAGGTGCGCGAGCACCGAGCGGCCGGCGGCGCCGCTCAGCCGCGGGTCGAGTCCCTTGTACATATGCTTCACCATCTCGGGGATCACGTTTGCCCCCTTTTCGAGCTCGCGCAAAATCTGCCGCTCGCGCTGCTTGCGGTGGCCGAGCATCCCGCGAACCAGTTGCCGCGGCTTGGTCACCGCGGGGCCGTGCGCGGGATAATAGACGCGGTCTTGGCGATCGTAGAGCTTCGACAGGCTCGCCATATAGGCCGCCATATCGCCGTCGGGCGGGCTGACGACGCTGGTCGACCAGGCCATGACATGATCGCCGGTGAACAGTGCGCCGCTTTCGACAAGCGCGAAGCAAAGATGGTTCGAGGTATGGCCGGGGGTCGCGACGGCTTCGAGGGTCCAGCCGTCGCCCGAAATGCGCTCGCCATCGATCAGCACGCGATCGGGCGCATAATCGGGGTCGAAGGCCGAATCGGCGCGCGGGCCGTCGTCGCGCAAGGCGAGCGGCGCGCAGCCGATGATCGGCGCGCCAGTCGCCTCCTTCAGCGGCGCCGCGGCGGGCGAATGATCGCGGTGTGTGTGGGTGCAGAGGATCGCGGCAACACGCTGGCCCTCCACCGCGCGGAGGATCGCATCGACATGGCCGGTGCCGTTGATGTCAGCAGGATCGCCAATGCTCAGGCCAGAGCCCGCCGGACCCGGGTCGATCACCGCGACATCGCTGCCCGCGCCGACGATCCATGTCTGGGTGCCGGTGAAGGTGTAGGGCGACGGATTGGGCGCAAGCACGCGGCGCACCAGCGGCTCATGCTGCTCGCACTCGCCGGCGCGGATGCTGTCGGGCCAGGGCTTTTCTTCGCTCATGCTGCCCATGTGGCATCGCGGGGGGCGAAGGAAAAGGGATGAACGCGAAAAAGGGAGCGACATGGGCCGCCCCCTTTCCCCGCCCCTGCCGCCGGCCCCACCGGGGAGAAGGGCCGACGTCGAAGCTGTTCGGGTTCAGTGGCCCGATTTCTCGATCTCGGCGATCGCCTTTTCGAGGTCGGCGGCGACCTTGGCGCGCATGTCGTCGGACAGGCCGCGCGCGCGTTCGCCTTCGGTAAAGGCTTCGCGCGCCTTCTTGAGCGCCGACAGCCGCGCCGCCTTGGCCTCGGGCGTGTTGCCGCACGCGATCATATAGACGTGGCTGAACTTCTTGCCGTCGCTTTCGTCACGATTGACGATCGGCGCTGCCTTGCCGTCGCCGCATTTGCCCAACACCATCGCCTTGCCATACGTGCTCCAGGTGCCGTGCATTGGGGGCAGGGGCGGCAGGGGCGGCATGGGCGGCATCGGTGCCATGACGGTGCGGATGCGTTCCTTGCGCTTCGCCTCGAGCTTGTCGGCGATTGCCTCGGCGCGCTTGCCGGTGATGCCCTGTTCCTTCAGTGTCGCGATGACATCGTCGCGCGACAAGCCGCCGGGGGACCGGATTTCGATACGGCGTAGCTTGTCCTTGCCATCCATCGCCGCGGGCGCCTTGCCCTCGCCCTCCCCATCGCGGCGGATCACGATGCGGTGGACTTCGCGCTTTTTCTTGCCGTCGTCGTCGGTCGCAACCTCGTCGCTCGTTTCGGTGAAGACCATCATGCCGGGCGCATCGGGTGCCTCGGGCGGCAACGGCGGTTCGGGGGGTGCCGGCGGTACAGGCGGTTCGCCGAGGTCGACGGTCTGCGCCTTCGCCACGACGATCCCCGCGGGGACGAGCGTCGCCGTCGCACCAAGCACGGCCAGCGTCGCGCTGCCGATCAGCAACCGGCCGACAAGGCCGCGCTGCTTCGAAATATCCCCTTGCGTCAACATAACCAGCCTCTCCTGCAGATTATCGTGGACCGCCATCGGCGCAGCGAGCGACAGGCGCGGGCCGACCGCCGCCTTGACGATCGCGGTCGCATAACGCGCGGTGCGCTCGCCCCGTTCGTCGCAGTCGGTCATCGTCAGCACGCGCGCGTCGCACGCGGCTTCCTGGTCGAAACGAAAGGCGCGGATCGCGCGCCAAGCGAAGGGGTTGAACCATTGGGCGGCGAGCAGCAGCAGCGCCGCGCTGTTTGCCCACAAATCGCCGTGGCGGTGGTGCGACAGTTCATGATCGATCGCCAGCGCGCGCTCCTCGGCAACATAGCGCGCGAAGAAATCGTGCGGGACGGCGACGTAGCGCTGCCACAGCCCGAAGGCGACGGGGCCGTCGACCGCGTCGGACATCACCAGCCGAATCTTGCCGATCGGCTCGAGCTCGACCGCCTCGCCCAGCACCGCGCGGCGGAAACGCTGATGCGACACCATTGCGATCACGAGAACGGCGATCATGCCTACCGCCCATAGCGCGAAGAAGAGCGACACCAGTTCGGCGAGCGACCAGAAAGGTTCGGCGACCGGCGCGGGCGCCGCGACGGGCAGGCCCACCGGCACCATCACCGCGATCTCGGCCGCGGGCGCTGGCGTCACGACCACCGGGTCGGCGAAAGGCAAGGGCGGCAGCACCAGCCGCAGCGCGGGCACCGCCCACAGCGCATAGGTCAGCCGCGGGCCGAAATGGCGCGCAAAGGGCTTGCGCACGATCAGGATCAAGAGGACGAGAATGCCCGTGGTGACGAGCGTGTCGGCCCACGCCTGGAGCAGCATCGCGGCGCTCACGACTTGAGCCTTTTCAGCAATGCCTCGATTTCGGCGATGTCGGTGTCGGTCAGCGCCTCGCGGTCGGCGAGATGCGCGATCAGCGGGCTGACGCGGCCGCCGAACAGGCGATCGACAAAGCGCTGCGATTCCTCGCCGACAGCGTCGGCGCGTTCGATCGCTGGGCTATAAAGATAGCGCCGGCCATCAGCCTCCGCCGTGACCGCGCCCTTCTGGACGAGCCGCGCAAGCAAGGTCTTCACCGTCGCCTGCGTCCAGCCGTTGATCTTGCCGATGCGCGAGGTCAGGTCGGCGGCGGTCTGCGGGGCTTCTTCCCACAGCGCCGACAGCACCTGCATCTCTGACTCGCTTGCTCGTTCTGCCATGCGGACCCCTCCCATTGGCGTCGTCGTCACCGATACGACTACAAATGTAGTCAATGGGCTGAACGCTTCCTGAACGAAGCTGAACATCGAAGTGTCGGGATTTTTGACAGTGCGCGATCCCGGTAAGGAATCGCTAACCAGCGTCGCGCGCCAAAATCGGCGAACGCCGTAAATTGGCACGGCAATTGTATAATATCCAATGTTCCCGAGTGTTCCGCTCAAATGGAGCGGTGGGGGGCATCGGTCTGGTCCCTGATGTCCCCTGCCCCCACCCGGGAAAACCCCACTTGCCCCCGATGCAGACGGGGGGCGGAGCGGCCGAAAGGCCCCGCCCCCCCGGAAGCTTTTCACCCGAACGAAAAAACGGACGGGCCGCAACGCGGCCCGCCCAGAAGAATATGGCCGCCGCGAACGGCGGCCTCCCCATCTTGCTTATTCGGCTTCCTGCTGCTCGGCCGTTTTCTTGAGCTGGCCCTTTGTCATGCCGGTGACGAGGACGTCGCCCGACCCGGCAAAGCTGGCCGCGGGCAGCGTCGCGACGCGGTCACCGACCTCGACCGTCACCGCCTGCACGACGCCGCCGCCCGTCTGGCGCAATTCCTGAACATAGCCGATCACCTTGCCGCGCGCGTCGGTGACCGCCATGCCGGGTTCGACCGCGAACATCCCTGCGCCATTGGCCGCGCCGCTACCCGCAGCGGCGAGCTGGCCGAGGCTGCCCTGGAAGCTGCCCGCGACCGATCCAGCGCCGCTGGCGCTGCCCGAGACGTTCGACAGTGCGGCGCCGGTCCGGTCACGGGCAGTCCCGGCCGCGCCGCGCGCGGTGCCGGTTGCGGTCGAAGCAGCGCCCCTTGCAGTAGCAACCGTGCCGCGCGCGGTGCTGCCGACGAAATCGGTCCCCACCGCCTGCGCGTCGAGGCTGCCGCTGCCCGAAGCATTGCCCGAGCCATTGGCGTTGCCGCCGATCGTGTTGCCGAGCAGATTGCCGTTGCCGTCAACGGAGCCCTTGCCGTTTGCATCGGCGTTGCCCCTGCCCTGGACGCGGCCCGAACGGCGATCGACCTGGGCGTCGCCGCGGCCTGAACCGGTCAGATCGCCAGCCGAACCGAGCGTGCCGCCGATGGGGCCGGTCGGACTGCCGAGCGTCCCGCCCAGCGTGCCGCCGAGGCTGCCGCCCAAGCCGCCGCCCAAGCCGCCGCCGCTGCCGCCAAGCAGCTGCGCAGTGGCCGGAGCCGAAAAAGCCATGGCCGACGCGGCGAGCGCGATGGCCGAAATGAAGATGCGATTTGCCATTGTCCTAACTCCTGAGTTTGCGGCCCGGAGGGGGTGGGCCTGGAGAGAGAACGATGGCGCGTTCGATTTTCTTCCGAAAAATTCCGGGGAGGGCTCAGCGGCCTCCGCAAGTCCCGCAAATCAGGCCGTGGCCATAGATTTTGTCGCGCCCCTGCTTGCCCAGATCGCGCGCCTCCATGACGAGCGCCGCGACGGCGGACCCGATGCGATCGATCGCGGGGGCGGGATAACGAAGCGCAAGCCGTCCGGCGACGAGCGGTGCGGCAAAAGACGTGCCGCGCAGCCGGTCGCTGCTTCCCGCCCCCGTCGCCGCGAGCACGGCGTCGCCGGGGGCAGCGAAATCGACATGCAGCGCACGCCCGGCCTCGGGCAACGCGCGCGCTTTCGCGTCGACCCCGGTCACCGCAAACACGCCCTTGTACGAAGCCGGATAGGCGGGCGGTGCGGCAGGGCCGTCGTTGCCGACCGCCGCGACGATCAGCATCCCGCGCTGCTGCGCGCGGCTGACCGCGGCGGACAGCAGCTTGTTGTCCGGGCCGACGAGGCTGATCGTCGTCACCGCAACGCCGCTTTGGGCGAGCCAGCCGAGCGCACGCGCGATCGCGCTGGCGTTGCCGCCGGCCGCGTCGGTCCCATAGACATCGGCCGCAAGCAGGCGCTTGCCGGGCGCCGCGCCCTGCACCGCGCCGCTGCCGACAAGCAGCGACGCCACCGCGGTGCCATGGCGGCTCGCCGACGGCGCGCCTTTCGCAAAGCCGCGCTGTTCGACACGTCCTGCAACCGACGGATGCGCCGCGACGCCGCCATCGATCAGCCCGAGGCTCGCCTTGCCGCCGTCCGGGGCGGCCGCGAGCGCCGCGCCCGGTAACAGGCCGCCCGGCCCGCTCGCGAAATAAAGATTGTCGACATCGACCTCGGCACCCGGCAGCAGCTTCGCAAGCTGTTTGCGCGCCCGGCCAAGGCTGCGCCCGTCGGGCACGCGAAAACGGGCGATATCGAGATCGAGTCCTTCTATGCGCTCGCGGTCGATCAGCGCGAACCCCGCCTCGCCCGCCCGCGCGATCATCGCCGCATCGACGCCGCTCGCGACAAGGACGCCGCGCACCGCGGGTTCGCCGCGCTCGTCAAGCTCGATGCTGTCGCGATTGCCGCGGACCAGCGCGGTGATACGATCGAGGCGGACATCCAGCAGTTGCTCACCGATCCCGGCCAGCCGCCCCGCATCGACCTCGGGCAGCGACGGCAGCGTGCGCGCGGCATCGGGAAGCTGCACTTGCGGCAGCGCAATCTGCGCCGCGACGCGCGCGTCGGTCCCGCCGAGCAGGAAGCAAAGCATTGCCAATGATGTCGTCAAAAATCGCATCGCAAGTCTCACAAGGATCGGCGTCTCAACCGGTTCCCGAAAAAATTTAGCATGGTACGGAAGAAACGATAGAAGCCACTCGTTTCTTCCTCGAATAATGAGGGTCCGAACCCATCCATTGCACATTCGAGGTTTGAAGCGATTTTGCTCAGGGCAAGGAAGCGAGGCGCAGGCATATGATCATATTCCAAGACTCGATGACGCAGCCATGGGCAAAATCGGTCAAATCCCGAAGGGACGCCGAAATGGCTTCGATATCGGCCCCGCGCGGCCTTGCAGATGGAACCACCATCTGCGGCGGCCACGCGAAGCCTATATCTTTGCCATTTCGACGCCTCGAATGCGCAATGGATGGGTTCGGACCCTGAGGCGAAAATGCGCTTCGAAGAGGAACTGGTCGAATTGCTGCCCCGTCTGCGCCGCTTTGCGCGCGGACTGGCGCGCGACGCCAGCGACGCCGACGATTTATGCCAGGCGGCGATCGAGCGCGCATTGAAATCGCAGGAACAGTGGCAACAAGGAACGAGACTGGATAGCTGGATGTACCGCATCACCCGCAACCTCTGGATCGACGATCGCCGAGCGGCGGGGCGCCGCGGCATCCACACGCCGATCGACGACGCCGCCACGCAGATCGCCGGCGACGGTGCGGCCGAGGTCGAGGCCGGCGCGCTGCGCGGCGATGTCGATGGCGCCATGGCGCGCCTGCCCGACGAACAGCGCGAAGTCGTGATGCTCGTCCTCGTCGAAGGCTATGCATACCGCGAGGCCGCCGAAATATTGGAACTGCCGATCGGCACCGTCACCTCGCGCCTTGCGCGCGGGCGCGAAACATTGATGCATTGGCTGGGAGAGGCCGCATGAGTTTCGATCCCGCCACCGTCGCCGCCTTTGTCGACGGCGAACTCGACGACCTGACCGCACGCCGCATCGAGCGCGAAGCGACAAGCGACCCAGCCCTCGCGGCCGAAATCGCGCGGCAGCGTAGGTTGAAAGCCCAGTTACAGGCGCATTATGCCCCCGTGATCGATGAAGCGGTGCCCGAGCGGCTCCGTGCGCTGCTCGCGCCGTCCGACAAGGTCGATAACAGCCTCGCCGGACGCCGCGAGGCAAAGCGAATGCGCTTCGCACCGATCCATTGGGGCGCAATCGCAGCCTCGCTCGCGCTGGGGCTGACCCTCGGACTGCGGCCGTGGATGCCGCCCGCAAGCGTCACGGAATCAAATGGCGCGATTATCGCCGCGGGTCCGCTTGCCGAGGCGCTCGACACGCAGCTTGCCTCGAATCAAGCGACGAATGCGGCGGTGCGGATCGGTCTCAGCTTCGAAGACAAGGCTGGCCGCTATTGCCGCAGTTTCGAAAGCCAGTCATTGGACGGTATCGGCTGCCGCAACGACGGCGGCTGGCATCTTGAACGGACGATGCAGGGGCAGGCGGGCACCGATTATCGCCAGGCGTCGTCGGGCGAACTCGCCGCCGCAGCCGCGAACATGATGACGGGCGATCCGCTCGACGCCGCGGCCGAACGGCAGGCGCGCGACAAGGGCTGGGCACGCCGCTGACGTCTTTCAGGTGCCGGCCGGTTGGTCGATGCCGAACAGCGCCGCGAAATTCGCACGCTTGGCGAGCAGGTCGGCAAGGCTGTAGCCGTCGAGCACTTTCATAAACGCCGCCAGCGCCTCGGCGAGCGCGCCCGTCAGCCCACACGCCGGCGCGATGATGCAGCTGGCGCAATCGACGAGGTCGAAGCCTTCCTCGGTATGGCGCACCACCGCGCCGACATTGATCTCGGCCGCTGGCCGCGCCAGCCGGATCCCGCCAAAGCGCCCGCGCACGCTTTCAAGATAAGCCGCGTTCACCAGATCGTTGACGACCTTCATCAGATGGTTCTGCGAAATGCCATAGGCGCGCGCAATCTCCGAGATCGGGCACAGCCGCGCGTCATCCTGCGCGCCCACATAGAGGAGCACGCGCATCGCATAGTCGGTGTAGCGCGTCAGGCGCATCCTGATCCTTCGAAAATGTCGGTCGCCCCATAATATGTATTTTTGTTGCATGTTTCAAATTGCGATCATACATGCGCGTTAAATGCATGATTGGAGCGAGTCGTGAAACAGGACGGTCAGATCGATGAAGCCGCGCTCGAGCGCCTGATCCCCATCTTTTACGACCGCGTGCGCGCCGACGCCGACATCGGCCCGCTGTTCAATGCCGCGGTGCATGATTGGCCGGGCCATCTCGAAAAGCTCGTCGCCTTCTGGTCGTCGGTGATGCTGACCAGCGGGCGCTACAAGGGCAGCCCGGTCGCCGAGCATCTGAAGCACAGGCAAGCGATCACCCCCGCGATGTTCGACCGCTGGCTCGCGATCTGGGCCGACACCACGGACGAGCTGCTGGTGCCCGCCGCCGCGGCCGCCTTGCAGACGAAGGCAGCACGCATCGCCGAAAGCCTCCAGCTCGCGCTTTTCTTCCGCTTGGACGACCCCGCCGGTCGCCGCGCCGCCTGAAGCCTCCCCTCCCCCTCAGACCAAAGGATATCATATGCGTACCGCTTCCGCCCACGCGATGGAGGTCGTCAAGGCCACCGCCCCCGCCCTCGAAAAGCACGGCCTCGCGATCACCACCGCGATGTACGCTCGCTTGTTCGAAAGCAAGGATATCGAGGCGATGTTCGACCGCGCCGCGCAGACGAGCGGCGAGCAGCCGAAGCGCCTTGCGGCGGCGATCCTCGCCTATGCGAAAAACATCGACAAGCTGCAGAACCTCGGAACCGCTGTGTCGCGCATGGTCGCCCGGCATATCGAAACCGGAGTGAAGCCGGAGCATTATCCCCATGTCGCCGAAGCCCTGCTGCCCGCGATCCGCGATGTACTGGGCGCGGAGGTCGCGACCGACGAGGTGCTCGCGGCGTGGGGCGAGGCTTATTGGATGCTCGCCGACATCCTGATCGCCGCCGAGGCGCAGGCGTATGAGGATGCTGAGGCGGCTTGAACCGCCGGACCTCGGTTTTCATTCGGCGAAAATGGGGCAGAGCAGCCGTAAGACCCCGCCGGGGGAACCCGATCGTTCATCGCGTGTTCCAACTGCCGCACTTATGATATGAAACGCCATACAGGAGCATTGACGTGAAACGAATTATTGCTGCGGCCCTTTTTGCCGCTGTCGCCATGCCCGTTACCACCGCCTACGCCGATCCGCCACCTTGGGCGCCGGCCCACGGCAAACGCGCGAAGGATCGCGCAATCTATGACAGCTATGGGCGCTATTACGAACCGCGCAGGCTTTCCAGCGACGACCGGATCTGGCGCAGCCGTGACGGCCAATATCACTGCCGCCGCGACAACGGCACCACGGGCCTGATTATCGGTGGCGCGGTCGGCGCACTTGTTGGGCGCGAACTCGACGGCGGACGTGATCGCACGGTCGGCACGATCGCAGGCGCGGCCGGTGGCGCGCTGCTCGGCCGGGCAATCGATCGCGGCGAGTTGCGCTGCCGTTAAGTCCCGTAAGCGAAAATGAAAAGGGGCCGGCAAAACCGCCAGCCCTTTTTTAGGTTCGACGGACGCTTACTCGGCGCGCGCCGGGATTCCGGTCATCAGCGTGTGAAGCTCGCCCGCTTCCCACATTTCCATCATGATGTCCGATCCGCCGACGAATTCGCCCTTCACATAGAGCTGGGGGATCGTCGGCCAGTCGGAAAATTCCTTGATACCCTGGCGGACTTCCATGTCCTGCAGCACGTCGACCGTTTCATATTCGACGCCGAGGCGGTCGAGCATCGCGATCGCGCGCGAGGAAAAGCCGCACTGCGGAAAGAGGGGCGTACCCTTCATAAACAGCAGCACAGGATTGTCGGCGACCAGCTTGGCGATGCGGTCGTGGGTGGCGGGGTCGGTCATGTCGTGTCTCCGGTCGGCGTTGGCGCGCCGAAAAAAAATGGATATGCCCCTATGAAGGTACGGCGGTCGTCAATTGCAAGGCATGAAGTTCGCCGCCCATGCGTCCGCCGAGCGCGGCATAGACCGCCTTGTGCTGCGCGACGCGGGTCATGCCGCGAAAAGATTCGCTGACGACATGCGCGGCATAATGGTCGTTGTCGCCCGCAAGGTCAGTGATCGCGACCTCGGCATCGGGGAACGCCGCGACGATCATCGCCCGCAAATCATCCTCGCGCATACCCATTGCAATCGCCTCAGTTCTGGCTGTCGATGAACTGGCGCCGCGCCTCGGCGGTCTTGTCGTTCAGCACCGACCGTATTTCGGCGTCGCTGATCTCGACCTGCGCCGCCGTCAGGTCGCCCGCGAGCTTGCGGATGACGTCCTCGTCGCCCGCTTCCTCGAAATCGGCCTGCACCACCGCCTTGGCATAGGCATCGGTTTCCTCCGGGGTCAGACCCATGCGCTCGGCCGCCCATTCGCCGACGAGCCGGTTGCGGCGCGCGATGATCCGGAACTGCACCTCCTGGTCGCGTGCAAATTCTGCCTCGAAGGCGCGTTCACGATCGTCGAATCCGCTCATTTTGTCCTCGTCCGAATGGAATGTCCTCCCCGCAGATAGGTCGCGCATCCCCGCGGCGCAAGCCGCCTGTGCGGCAGATCACTTCCCTTTCGCCTGCGAAGGGTTTAGGGTTTCGTCCCAAGGGAATGGGTCGCACCGCAGCAATAAAGTTTCCGCCTTGCCGGTGTCGCATCGGCATGGCGTCTCTGCGTCTGTGTTTGGGGGATTTGTGATGACCGTTCGACGTCCGCAACTTGTGCCGATTCTGGCGTTGCTGGCTTTGGCCGCGCCCGGAACCGCACTCGCGCAGGGCATGGACCCGACGCTGCGCGACAGCTTTTCGATCGGCGATCAGGGCGGCTCGCTCTGCGAGGTGCAGGCAACCGTCCGCGACGCCGTCGTCAAGGGCATGTTCGACCGCGCATGGACGATCGTCTGCCGCGATGCGAGCCAGCCGGTCGGCACCGTTCGCGAGCTGCGCGCGACTTCGGCCGAGGCGCTCGCGCGGATCGAACAGGCCCGCGCCGGCACGATCATCTGCTCGGCCGGCGGCGCCTGCACCCTCAAGGGCAGCAATATCGCGTGGCAAACACGCATCGAGACCAAGGGCGATGTCGCCTATAGCGTCGAAGGGTTCGCCGCCTATTCCGACGCGCTGGGCCTCGCGCTCGATTCGGTACGCGAGCATAAGGTCATGCCGGGCGTGATCAGGGTCGCCACGACCTCAGTCGGCGGCAACGACGGCTTTGCCCGGACGATCGCCGGGACGATCGACGTCGACAAGGCGCTGGCCGAGGGATACCGCCGCAACCACAGCGGCGATTATGCCGAGGCGGCCGAATTTTTCGAAACGCTGTCGCGCCGCGCCGCCGAGGAACAGTCGGCCGCCGACATCGACCCGACCGAAGTCACGCTGAACCGCGCGCTGCAACGCTCGAACCTTGGCGAATTCGCCGAAGCCGAGCGCCTGTTCGCCGAGGCCGAGGCAATCCCGACCGGCGACCCGGTCCAACTGCGTCTCCGCCGCAATTTCCGCGCGATCCACGCGCTCAACCAGCGCGATTATGACGGAGCCGCCGCGCGACTCCAGACGCCCATCCCGCCGCTCACGACCGGCATCACGGTGTCGGGCGATGCGGTCACGCTGACCCCGCAGATCGTCGCCGGGGTCAACAGCGGCGACAATGCCCGCGTCATCCGCCAGGCGGGCGATCGCGAACGCCTGTCGCCGCTCGAACGCGCGCAGATCATCGATGCGCAGGCGATCCATCTGCTGGGCACGGTCGAACGGCTGCGCGGCAATGCGCAGGCGTCGAAGACCGCGCAGCTCAAGGGGCTGACCGACGCGATCGCGGTGCGCGAAGGTCGCGTCACCTCGATCATCCGCCTGCGTTCGCAGATGCTCGGCGAACTCGCGCTGGCCGAAGAGGCGAGCGGCGACAAGGCCGCCGCCGACGCACGTTTCCGTGAATCGGTGAACCTGCTCGCGGTCGAATATCCCGAAACCAATGCGCTCGCCTCGGCGCGTGCGCGCTATGCCGCCTTCCTCACCCGTGAGGGGCAGGACGACAGGGCGATGGGCATTTATCGCGAGGTCGTCACCGCGCTCGCCAGCACGCAGCGCTCGACCGCGGGCATGGCGAACATGATGGCGCCCTATTACCGGCTGCTCGCCGCGCGTTCGGCGACCGATCCCAAGGCGATCGAGGATTTCTTCGTCGCCAGCCAGCTCCAGATCCGCCCCGGTGTCGCGGACACGCAGGCGGTGCTCGCGCGCGAACTGTCGGGCGGCAGCAGCGACGGCGCCCGCCTGTTCCGTCAGGCGACGACGCTGGGTCGCGATCTCGAACGCGCGCGGATCGAGGATGCGCGGCTAGCCCAACTGCCGGAATCGCCCGAGATCAACGCCTTGCGCGCCGACATCAAGGCCCAGCTCGATAATCTGTCGGTCCAGCAGTCCGAAACCGTCGTCGCGCTGTCGGCTTTCCCGCAATATCGCGTCGTCGCGCCGGGCAAGCTCGACCTTGCCGAGTTGCAGCAGGTTCTGCGTCCGGGCGAAGCCTATCTGAAGATGCTCGTCGTCGGCGACGGCGTTTATGCGATGCTGGTCGAGCAAGGCGCGGCGCAGCTCTGGAAATCGGACATCAGCGCGTCGGGGCTCGACACCGCGGTCGACACGATCCGCTCGACGATTTCGCTCGTCGAAAATGGCCGCCGCGTCACCTATCCATTCGACGCCGCCACCTCCTACAAGCTGTATGGCCAGCTGTTCGGCCCGGTCGCGGCGCGCCTGCCGACGATCGCGCACCTGGTCTTCGAGCCCGATGGTGCGATGCTGCGGCTGCCGATCAACCTTCTCGTCACCGCCGACACCGGGCTGGCCGCCTATGAGCAGCGCCTGCTCGACCCCGACGCCGATCCGTTCGACATGCGCCAGATCGCCTGGCTCGGCCGGACCTCACGGCCGAGCACCGCGGTCTCGACGCTCGGCTTCCGCAACGCGCGGCAGGCGGCGCCGTCGAAGGCGGCCAACCAATATTTCGGCCTCGGCGAGAATTTGCCGGTCGGCGGACGGCTGCCCTCGCTCGGCACCCGCGGCGCCGTTGCGGGCGGCGTCGATGGCGATTGCCTGTGGGATGCCGCGCAATGGGCACGCCCGATCTCGGCCGACGAACTCGTCACTGCGCGCAACGCGATAGGCCGCGAGGCGGGCACTTTGCTCACCGGCGGCGCCTTCACCGACACCGCGGTGAAAAATCGCGCCGACCTTGGCGACTATCGCATCATCCATTTCGCCACGCACGGCCTCGTTACCGCGCCGCGCGCCGCCTGTCCCGCGCGCCCCGCGCTCGTCACCTCGTTTGGCGGACAGGATTCGGACGGGCTGCTGACCTTCCAGGAAATCTTCGACCTCAAGATCGACGCCGACCTCGTCATCCTGTCGGCGTGCGACACCGCGGGCGCTGCGAGCGTCGCGGCGACGCGCGAAGCCGGGCTTTCGGGCGGCGGCAACGCCCTCGACGGGCTGGTGCGCAGCTTCATCGGTGCGGGCGGCCGGTCGGTGATCGCGAGCCACTGGCCCGCGCCCGACGATTTCGACGCGACCCAGCGGCTGATCGGCGGGCTGTTCGCCGCCAATCAGGGCACGAGCGTCGCCGACGCCCTATGGGGAACGCAGCTGCGCCTGATGGACGACCAGCAAACGTCGCATCCCTATTATTGGGCGGGCTTCGCGATCATCGGCGATGGCGGCCAAGCGCTGCTCCACAGCGGCGCGACAGCCGCCCGAGACGGCGAGGCTGCCGGGCGCGCTGCTCGCTAAACCGATGAACGCACCCGACGTCCTTGTTCCCGCGGCCGACGCGCCCGCGCAGGACGGCCGGCAGGCCGCCGTGCCCCTGCGCAAGCGGGTGCGCCGGCTGGTCATGCAGCTCGGCCCGTCGCGGATGGCGGCGACGATCGTCTTCCTCTTGGTCGCGATCCTGATCGCGCGCTTCAGCTGGCAGATGCCGCTGATCGACGCGGCCGAACGCGCGCTTTACGACGCGCGCGCGACGCTGATGGCGCCGCATGTCGAGCAGGATAAACGTATCACCCTCGTCACCTATAATGACGAGACTCTGTTCAATACAGGTATCCGCTCGCCGCTCGACCGCACCTTGCTGGCCAATGCGCTCGGCAATCTCGACCAGATGGGGGCGAAGGCGATCGGCATCGATATTGCGTTCGATTCGCCGCGCCCCGACGACGATGTGCTGAAGACGCAGCTGCGCGCGATGAAGACCCCGACCTGGCTCGCCTATGCCGAACAGGCGAGCAACCCGAACACGATCTTCTACGAACAGCAGAAGTTCCTCCAATCCTATATCGCCGACGTCACGACCGCGAAGACGAAGCCGACAAGCGTCTTGTTCCGCACCGACGACGACAGCGTGATCCGCAACTGGCCCGACCGGCCGAAGAATTTGCCGCCTTTGATGTCGAATGCGCTGGCGCCGGTCGACGCGGCGCATGAGAATTTCCAGGGCAATATCCGCTTCCTCGTCCCCGCGCGCGCCGCCGCGGGGCAGGAAGAACCCGTTTTCGCCAACATCCCGATCGACACCTTCGCGCTGCCGATGGATGCCGAGATGCGCGCCGGTTTTTCGGAGCTGGTCAAGGGCCGCTATATCCTGATCGGCGGCGACATCATCGACAACGACCAGTTCAACACGCCATTGAGCCGCTTTCCCGACGCCATCACCGGGCAGCATGAAACGATGATCGGGCTCGAAGTCCACGCGCATATGCTGGCGCAGCAGCTCGACAGGGCGTGGACGCGGCCGATCGCCGCGCCGACGCTGTGGGTACTCGCGGTGCTGATCGTTCTCGCGGGCGGACTGACGAGCCTCATCGACCTGCGCGCCCGCTGGGTCGCGCTCGCCTTCCTCGGCCAAATGGCCTTCTTCATCGCCTTCCCTTTCTGGCTGCAGGGACGCGGGATCGACACGACGACGCTCCCGACCTTCGGCTGGGCGGTGGGCTGGCTGTTCGGATACGCTGCAGTCGGCACCGCCGCACGCACGATCGGGTCGCGCCAGCGCGCCTTCGCGCAGTCGGCGCTCGGCAAATATCTGCCCGCCGACGTCGCGGCGCAGATCATGCGTGACCCCGACCAGCTCTCGCTCCACGGCGAGCGGCGCAATATCTTCTGCGTCTTCACCGATCTCGAAGGCTTTACGAAGCTCAGCCACGCGGTGACGCCCGAAACCGTCGCACGGCTGCTCAACGAATATCTCGACCGCCTGTCCGACATCGTGCTCGACCATGGCGGGACGATCGACAAGTTCGTCGGCGACGCCATCGTCGCCTTTTGGGGCGCGCCGCTCAGCCGCCCCGACGATGGCCTGCGGGCCGCCGCCGCGGCGCTCGCCATGTATCAGGCGGGCGAGAAATATCGCGTCGACCTGGCCGCCGAAGACGTCCCGCCGATCGGGATGACGCGGGTGGGCTTGCACGTCGGCGACGCGATCGTCGGCAATTTCGGCGGCGAAGGGCGCATCCAGTACACCGCGCTCGGCGACAGCATGAACACCGCATCGAGGCTCGAGGCCGCGAACAAGAGCCTGAAAACGGGCGTGCTGATCTCGGCCGAGGCGGCCGCGCGCTCGGGCCGCGACGACCTTGTGCCGATGGGCCGGGTCACGCTGCGCGGCCGCGCGCAACCCGTCGATGTCTTCAACCCGCGCCCCGACCTTGCCCCCGACCAGCGCGCGCGCATCGCCGCGCTGGTCGCCGCGCACACCGCGGGCGATAAAAAAGCCTTTGTGACCTGTGCCACAGCAATACAGGCGGATTTCGATCAGGATGCAGCCATCATGTTTCTGATAGAACGTCTGAACGAGACAAAAGAGGGAGAAAGCTATGTCCTTTCCTGATTTCCGGATGCGCCGCATCGGCCTTTCCGCCGCCGCGGCCATCGCCGCCATCGCCTGCGTCGGCACTGCCGCTGCGCAATCGATGGTCGTCCGCTCGACCGGCCCGTCGGCGGGCAAATATCCCGCCGGGGCCAAGCTCAAGTCCGCCGACAAGCTGACCCTCGTCGCGGGCGACAAGATCGTGCTGATGCAGGCGGGCAAGACGCGCACACTGTCGGGGCCCGGCACCTTCGGCGCCACCGGCACGGTGCAGGCGAGCCAGTCGCTCGGCGGCAACGTCACGCGCATGCTCGCCAAAGGTCCGACGATGCGGTCGCGCGGCGGGTTCTCGCGCGGTCCGGGCGATGAAACGCCCGCCAATGTCCGCGCCCCGAACCTGTGGCTGCTCGACTATCGCGAGGCCGGGACCTTCTGCGTCCTCGATCCGGCCGTGCTGATGCTGTGGCGCCCCGACATGGAAGGCGACACCGCGCTCGAGATCGAAAGCGCCGGCAAAAAGGCGACCGTCGCGATCGTCGACGGCGCGAATTTCCGCAAATGGCCGACCGATGTGCTGCCGGTGCAATATGGCACCGACTATCGCCTGTCGGGCGGCGGCCTCGCCAAGCCGGTGACGGTGCGCTTCGCCGCGATGGAAAATGCGCCCGACACGGTCGAGGGATCGATCGACATGCTGATGGCGAAGGGCTGCTCGCCGCAGCTCAACCGCCTCGTCGACACGATGTCGGAAGCTGAAGCGGGATAAGGTAAATGGATGGGGCGGCGGCCATTGTCCCCGCCCTATCCGTCTGATAATCTTCTGAGGAAATTCCGCCGGTCGCGTGACGGAACATTTCCTTGGGTCGAAATTTGCGCTGCCGCTTTGCGGCAGGGCCAATGGAGCCGGCGCATCGCGATCGTCGCGGCGCGCCCATAAGCAAGGGGTGATGATGACCGTGTCGGGGGATATGGGACATAGTGCGTTTGTTCGGCCGAGGCGCGCCGCGATCCGCAGCGCGCTGGCCGGTTCCGCGGCGCTGATCGCCGCGGTTCTGCCCGCCGCGGCGTGGGCGCAGACGACCCCGCAAATCCCGACGCGCGAGGAAATCCAGCGCCCGCCGCCGACGCCGCAGATCCAGCCCAATGAGCAGGTCGTCGCGGTCGACGACGGCATCGAACGCGCGCCCTGCCCGCTCGCCAATCCCGAATTCGCCAACGTCCGCTTCACGTTGCGCGGGGTCGAGTTTTCGAGCGTCGAGGGCATCGACAATGCGTTGCTGGCGCCGAGCTGGTCCGACCGCGTCGGGCAGGAATTGCCGATTTCGGCGGTGTGCGACATTCGCGACCGCGCCGCGACGATCTTGCGGTCAAAGGGCTATCTGGCGGCGGTCCGCGTACCGCCGCAGACGATCGGCGACGGCGTCGTCCGGCTCGATATATTGTCGGCGCGCATGTCGCGCATCGAGGTGCGCGGCGACGCGGGCGCGAACGAACGCCTGCTGCAACGCTATTTGTCGCGGCTCGACGACCAGCCGGTGTTCAACATCGTCGATGCCGAGCGCTATCTGCTCCTTGCGCGCGACATTCCGGGGATGGACGCGCGCCTGACGCTGCGCCCCGGCGCTGCCCCCGGCGAAGTCGTCGGCGAAGTCACCGTCACGCGCACCCCCTTCACCTTCGACTTCAACGCGCAGAATTTCGGCTCGCGCGACGTCGGCCGCTGGGGCGGCATCGCGCGCGCGCGCTTCGCCGGCCTCACCGGCATGGGCGACCTCACGACGGTCAGCTTTTATGCGACCCCCGATCTCGACGAGCAAAAGGTCGTGCAGGCGTCGCACGAGTTTCGCGTTGGCGGCGAAGGGCTGCGCTTCGGTGCCAGCTATACCTATGCCTGGACGCGCCCCGACATCACCGGCTTTCCGGTCAAGTCGAACACGCAGATCGTCAGCCTGTTCACCGCCTATCCGCTCGTGCTGACGCAGGCGCGGCGCGTGACGATCGGCGGCGGGCTCGATTTCATCGATCAGGACATTAACTTGAGCCTCCCGATCAACCGCGACCGGCTGCGCGTCTTCAATGTGCGCGCGGATGCGAGTTGGATCGACCCCGGCTCGATCGCGGGGCGCGGCGGTTACAGCCCCAGCGAACCGCGCTGGTCGCTCTCCACGTCGCTCGAAGCCCGCAAGGGCGCCTCCTTCCTCGGCGCCAGCGACGATTGCGGCCCCGGCGGCACGGCGTGCTTCCTGCCCGGCGCGGTCCCGCTGACGCGCGTCGAGGGGCAACCCGATGCGTTTCTCGTCCGCGCCAACGCGCTCGCCGAATGGCGGCCGGCAAAGCTTTTCACGCTGTCGGCGGCGCCGCGCGCGCAGTGGGCGAACGATCCCTTGCTCGCCTATGAGGAATTTTCGGGCGGCAATTTCACCGTCGGACGCGGCTTCGACCCCGGCACGGTAATCGGCGACAGCGGCATCGGCGTGGCTTTGGAAGCGCGTTACGGCTCGTTCGTTCCCGCCAATACCGAAAGCTTCGCTTTCCAGCCCTTCGTCTTTTTCGACGCCGCGTGGGTGTGGAACCAGGATAGCGCCTTCGACGGGCTCGATCCGCAGAAACTCTTTTCGGCCGGGGGCGGCGTGCGCGTCGCCTATGGCGATCTGGCGCGACTCGACGTCACGATGGCCGTCCCGCTCAATCGCGGCGGCTTCCTGACCGAAAAGCCCGATCCGCGGTTGCTCGTGTCGCTGACCACCCAATTTGGCGTGAGGGCGCGCTGAGCATGAATTTTGCATCGAGGACAACTGCCATGCGTGCCACCGCCACTTCTACGCCGATCCGCAACGGCAAGCGGCGCCTGCTCACGAGCTGTGCGATCACCGCCGGAATGGCAGCGCTGGCCTATGGCGGACCCGCGCTGGCGCAGGTCAATGGCAGCTCGTTCTTCGTAAACGCCGGCGTCGGCACGTCGGTCTCGAGCAACCCCGGCACCGACACCACGACGGTGAACGTCACCCAGGCCCAGAGCATCATCAACTGGATTCCCACCGATACCGCGCCAACCGGGGGCGCGATCGATTTCCTGCCGGTCGGCGAGAACTGGACCTTCACCGGCACCGGCGACTATACCGTCCTCAACCGCTTCGTGAATGGCGGCGGGGGGTCGCTGAGCCGCGAAATCGCGCTCAACGGCACGGTCAACAGCTATGTCGGTTCGACCACCGGCCCGCGCGGCGGCAATATCTGGTTCTACAACGCCGGCGGCATCCTGATCGGCGCGTCCGGCGTAATCAACGTCGGCAGCTTGGTCCTCACCGCCAACGACATCGTCACCACGGACGGCCTGTTTGGGCCGACCGGCGAGATCCGGTTCAACGGGGTGGCGGGCAGCCCGTCGGCGATCACCGTCAACGGCGCGATCAACGCGAGCGCGGTCGGCAACCCCGGCGGCAGCTATATCGCGCTCGTCGCGCCGCGCGTCGTCCAGGCGGGTGCCGTCCGGGTCGACGGATCGGCCGCCTATGTCGCCGCCGAACAGGTCGACATCCGCATCAACAGCGGTCTGTTCGACATCAACGTCACCCGGGGTGTCGAGGGCGGCAACGCGATCACCCACACCGGCACGACCACCGGCCCCGCGCATCAGGATGGCGATACCGACCAGAGCCGCATCTATATGGTCGCCATTCCTAAAAATGACGCCGTGACGATGCTGGTATCGGGTGCGATCGGCTATGACGACGCCGTCTCGGCAACGGAAGAAGATGGCGCGGTGCGCCTGTCGGCGGGCTATAACATCGTCGGCGGCGAACTGGCGACCACGCCGGTCAATGCGACTGCCGCCAATATAGCCGCGGGTGACGTTTTGTTCCGCAGCAACACGATTGCGCGCGCCAGCGGCGCCTTCGTCGGTGCCCCGACGCTGCAGTTGCCGGGATCACCGTCGCCCTTGTCCTCCGAAGGCCAATTCTTTGTCGAGGGCAACGGCATCTTCGTCGGTGACAGCAGCGCGACCCTGTCCATCGGGACGGGTCAGCGAGGCGGCGCCGATGGCAGCCTGATCATCGAGTCGGTCAATGCCGCCGGCATCGCCGGCAACGCGGCAATCAACGTCTCCGGCGGTACGCTTTCGGCTGGAAACAGCCTGGAAATATATGCGGACGGCGAGCCGCAGGCGGCGGCCGGGGGGAACAGCCAAGGCGGAACGGCCAGCCTTACGATCACCGGCGGCAGTGTAACCGCGCCGGTGGTTGTGGTCGAAGCCAATGGCATCGCCGATACCGGAACGAACGGCATCGGCGGCAACGGCAGGGGCGGCAACGCCAGCATCACCGTCAGCAACGCCGGCAGCACGCTGACCACCGGCAATATTTCCATCAACGCCCTTGGACGCGGCGATTTCGACTTTCCCAGCGCTCCGCCCGCCGTCAACGGCAGCGGGACGGGCGGCACCGCGACGCTCACCGTGGCCAATGGCGGCAGCGTAGGGCCGGCTGCCCTGCTTTCGCTCGACGCGCAGGGAATTGGCGGCATCGGCCTCACCCAGTCGGGCGCCGGCACTGGCGGCACCGCACGCATTCAGGTGTCGGGCGCGGGATCATCCCTGTCGGCGACGCAAAGCTTCGTCGACGCCGAAGGACGGGGCGGCGGAAATGCGGGCTTTTTCCAGTCGCAAAATGGTGGCGACGGAACCGGCGGCATCGCCGAGATACTGATCAACACCGATGCGGCTTCGACCGTCTCGCTGGGCTCGGTCGGTGTCTTCGCGATCGGCCGCGGCGGCAATGCCAGCGGCGTCGAAAATACGACCGGCGGCGACGCTCTGGGCGGCACGGCCAGCTTGACCGTCGATGGCGGCGTCACCGCGCAATTCACCGCCATCACTCTGGACGCGTCCGCCGCCGCCGGGATCGCCCTCACGCCAAGCGGCACGACCGGCCAGTCGGGCACTGCCCGCGCGAATAATGTGACATTGGCGGCAACCAACGGATCGACCATCGACATCAGCGGCCTCATCAACCTCTTCGCAGTCGGGATGAATCCCTTTCCGCCAACCCCGGCCGGCGAAAATTTTGGAGCGGGGACCGGCGGCAATATCGCCGTCAACGCGACCGCCGGGGGCACGATCAGCAGCGGAGATATTTTCAGGACGCAGGCGATGGGCGGGAGCATGTCCAACGCCGTCAAGCAAAGCGCCGGAAACGGCCTTGGCGGCAATGTCGACTTCGTGGCCGATGGCGGAACAATCGTGGCCGAAGTCTATGAGGTCGATGTCAGCAGCAGCACGGCCCATGTCGTCGGCACGGGCGGCACCGCGCAGGGCGGAACGATCGACCTGTTTGCCCGCAATGGCGGAGAAATCCGGTCGACCCTCGACGCGACGAACCAGCTCAACGCCAGCGCGACTTCCGGCAGCAGCGCCGCCGGCGCGGCGGCGACGGGCGGGACGATCCAGCTGATCGCCGCTGGCGGCCGCCTCGACCTCGGCGTCGGCGCCAGCCTCTCCGCGACCGGCACGTCGGGCGGCGCGTTAACGGCGGGAGCGACCGACCCGACCGGCACCGGCGGAACCATCCTGATCCAGACAGCCGCCGATCCGGCCAGCGAGATCGACTATGGCGAACTTTTGGCGTCGACCGACGGCCGCACAGCGGTGGAACTCGAGGTTCCGGGCGGACCGATCGAGACCAGCGGAAACGGACTTGGCGGCACCATCACCCTCGATGTCCAGGGCGGCACCCTGTCGGGCGGCGTCATCGAGCTGTCGGCGAACGGCTCCGGTAGCGGCGGCACCGCGAACGGCTCCGGCGGCACCGCGACCTTCACCCAGACGGGCGGCGACATTTCGGTCAGCGACATGCGCATCGGCGCCGATGGCTTCGGGGGCGTCGCGCAGGGCGCGTCGGGCACCGGCACCGGCGGTGTCGCGACGATCGACCTGTCGGGCGGGACGATCACCGCCGCCGACCTTACCGCATCGGCGAGCGGCGTAGGCCGTCCGGGGCTGGACGGCAATGATGAGGATCCGGCGAATATCACCGCGGGCGGCACCGGCGGCGCGGGCGTCGGCGGCAATGCCGTCATCAATATCGGTGGCACCGCCGTCGTCGATGCGAGCGTGATCGAGGCTTATGCCAACGGGACCGGCGGCACCGGCGGCGGCTTCGTCAACGCGGGTTTCGACTCCCTGCCCGGAACGCCCGGCAATGGCGGGAACGGGTCCGGCGGCACCGCGAGCGTCAACCTCTCGGGCGGCTCGGTCACGGCGAGCAGCGTGAACGCCGATGCATCGGGTATCGGCGGCCAAGGCGGCTCTTCCTTCTACTCGAGCAGCTCGGGCAGCGCGACGGGCGTCGGTGTCGGCGGCACGGGCGGCATCGGCCGGGGCGGGCGCGCGACGATCGGGGTGGCCACGGCGACCGGCGCAATCGTAGATGTCAGCGCAGTCGCGCAGGGCATCGGCGGCCTGGGCGGCACGCACAATGTCGGCGGCAACGGCGGCGATGGCTATGGCGGCATCGCGCAGGCGATCGTCGACGATTTCGACGCCGGCACGCTTGCGATTGGACTCGATTCGACGGCGCAGGGCGGCGGCGGCGGCGATGGCCGCGACGGACGCGGCGGCAACGGCGGCAATGCCTTTGGCGGGACGTCAAGCGTCCTCGCCGACGGCGCCAATGCGAACGTCAAGGTCACGCAGACCAATTTCATCACCGGCGCGACCGGCGGCAACGGCGGCGACGGCGGCCTCGGCTTCGGCTCGTCGGCAGCGATCGCGCCTTCGGGCGGTGACGGAGGCGGCGCGCAGGGCGGCGCGATCGAGGTCATCGCGCGTGATGGCGCGGCGATGACGCTCGGTTCATCTTCCGGCGGCACCGTAGCATTCGGCAGCACGGGCACCGGTGGCAACGGCGGCGCGGGCGGCACCGGCGATTTCGGTGAAGGCAATCGCGGCGGTGATGGTGGTCTCGGCGGCAGCGGCGTCGGCGGATCGGTACGGTTGATCGCCGACGGCGGCACGATCACGACGGCCGGCGAGGCCTTGGGAATCGACGTCAGCGGTCAATCTGGCAGCGGCGGCAACGCCGGCCTCGGCGGAGGCGGCGGCAGCCAGCCCGGCTCCAACGGCGGCTTTGCAGGCACCACCGGCGGACGCGTCAATATCGATGCGCTGACGACCACCGTGGGGTCCGGCCTGATCGATCTTGGCAATACCAATATCTTTGCCAGCGGCGATAATGCAGGCCGCGTCGAAATTCGCAGCGGCAGCCGGGTCAACTTCGCCAGCCTCGACGTCGAGGTGCGCGGCCTTGCCAATCCGACCAACAACGACACCGGCACAGCGCCCGCGGGCATCTTTCTCGGCGCGACGGGCGGGACGATCGAGGCCGCGAGCCTGACGCTCGGCACCGACGGCTCGATCGGCCTCTATGCAGAGGGTGCGGGACGCGTGACCGTCGGCGAGACGGCGCAGCTGCAGGCGGGCGACCAGATCGATATCCGCCATGATCTGCGCGGGGCCAATGCAGCACCGACGCTCGAGACCGCCGGCGACCTGTTCCTCATAGCGGGAACCAGCATCAGCGGCGCGGCGGGCAGCCTGCTTGCCGCAAGGGGCACGCTCTCGCTGACCGGCGAAGGTCCGGCCACGACGATCGGCGTCGATCGCCTCGATGCCACCGACATCGCGATCAACGGCAGCGGCGCCGCGAGCGTCGAGCATGCCGAGGCGGTCAATGATTTCACCGCGAGCGCCGCCAGCTTCCGCACCGGGCTCAATTCGATCATCACCGGCGGCGACATCTCGATCACCTCGCCGGGTGCCGTCGACCTCGGCAACTCGACCGCGGGTGGTTTTGTCCAGGTCCAGGGCCAGTCGATCGCCTTCAACGCGATCACCGCCGGCCTCTCGGTCGGGCTTTCGGCGGACGGGACGGCGGCGGGCGCCGAAGGCATCCGCGGCGGGTCGATCGCCGCGGGCGAGGACATCAACCTCTTTGCCAACAGCATCGCGCTCACCGGCAATGTCACGGGCGCGGCGTCCTTCTTCGCCTTCGGCACCGGCGGCGCGGTTGCGGTCAACGACGCCGACGTCGATGGCAACATCTCGATCTTCTCGGCCGCCGACCTTTCCGGCACCTATGTGGCGGGCGGCAATATCTTCCTGAATTCGGACGCCAATATCAACGCCTCGGGACAAGCGAACGGCGGTTATGTAGACCGCAACGGTGGCGCAGCGGAAGGCAATCTGTTCGTCATCGCCGCGGGCAATGCGACGCTGACCGACAGCTCCGCGGCGCGCATGTTCGGCGTCAACGCGGGGGCGGCCGCATCGGTAACCGGCGGCGCTGCGGGCGAGGACATGCTGATCCTCGCCGGCACGACCGCAAACCTGAACGACCTCACCGGCGGCGACGACATCACCGTCCGCGCGCCGGGCAACATCACGACGCGCAACGTCCGCACGACAGGCGCCGGCGCCGACACGCGCGTCCTCGACTTTTCGACGGCATCGGGCAGCCCGACCTTTACGATCGTTACCGGCGACGGAACCGGCGCCGACATCGTGATGACCACAACGAACGGCACGATCGATGCGGCCACTCTGTCGGCGGGCGACGATATTTTGCTCACGGCGGCGGGCGGCATCGCCGTCGACGGCGCCACCACACTCGGCCTCGGCGCGACGGGCGGAGACAGCAGCATCCGCACGCAAGGCGGCGCGACGACGCTCGCGGGTCTCGATGCCTTCAGCGATGTCGTCGTCGCAGCGGCCCTCGCGAACCTCACCGGCGTGGTCGCGGCAGGCCGCGACATCACGATCAATGCGCAGGACGTCCGCCTCGCGACGCTGACCGGGACGGGCGGCGCTGCGACCCCGACATTGAGCGCCGGCGGCAACATCGTCGTCAATTCGTCCGCCGGCATCGCGGGCGGCGGCGTCCGCGCGCTCGGCAATGCGACGCTGACCGCGGCGACGGTGATCGGCATCACCGCGATCGAGGGCCAGAATGTCGCGCTGACCGGCACAAACGGTATCGACGTCAATATGGTCACGACCCTCGGCACGACCAGCCTCGACAGCGGCAACGGCAATGTCCGGATCGGCACCCTTGCCGCCGCGGGCGCCATCAACGCCAGTGCCAATGCGATCCGCATCGAAGGCGGGAGCGGCATGAATTTCGCGGCGCTCACTACCGATGTCGGCGATGCCTATGTCCGGGGAACCGGCAATCTGACGGTCGGCAACGCCAATGTCGCGGGTGCCGCGGACCTGCGCACGCAGGGCGCGACGATGAATATCGGCAGCCTTGCCGCGGCCAATGCCACGCTCGAAAATAGCAGCGGCTCGCTGACTCTCGGCAGCGTGACCGTCACGGGCAACCTCGCCGCGACGGCGCGGACTTCGCTCGGCGTCAACGGCGTCGTTACGGGCCAATCGATCTCGCTCGCGTCGGGCGCGATCGATATCGGCTCGGCCGGCCGCATCGGCACCGCGGGAGTTACCCAACAACTGTCGGTCGCCAACAACAACAGTGCCAACCAGACCTTCGTCGGCGGCACCGGATCGCCCGGCAGCTATCATATCAGTGCCGACGAGATGACGCGCCTCTATGGCACGCGGATCGAGATTGTCGCACCGGAGGTCCAGGCGGCCGGGGGCTCCTCGGTCGGGTCGGCCGCACCGCCCGACGTTATCGTCGACGGCTTCACGATGACCGGCGGCGCGTCGAATTCGAATCTCGGCGCCAATGGCGCGCTGAGGATCCGCACACCGGGCAAGATGCGCGTGATCGGCAATGTCCAGCTCACAGGGCTGACCGATGCCAACATGCTGAACTTGCTCGCCGACGAGGCGCTCGAGGTGATCCTCGGCCAGGGCACCGTCCGCCTTGTCAACGACAGTGCTCCCGCCGGACAACTCAACATGGCGTCGGACGACATCATCGTCGCCACCCCGGCCGCCATTGCCGCGGTGGGCGCGGCGACGGACATGGACGCGATCAACAGGCGGCTGGCCGAGAATGACGGCATTGCCCTCGATGAGGGCGCGCTCTTCGCCCGCGGCATCCGCGCCGACATATCGGGCGGCTTCTATGTTCAGAACAGCGGTGCGGGCACCGATGCGGCGCAGCGCCGCGGGCTGACCTTCGGCGGGGGGGGGCTGGACGTGCTCACGCAGGGACCGTCGCGTATCGCGATCAACGGCATCCAGCTCGGCCCGAACGGCCAGGTTACCGGGCTGGACGCGCTCCAGCTTTTGACGATCGCAGGCAGCGCGCCGGTGACGGGCAGCTATGACCGCCGCTCGACGGTCAACGGCTGTTTCATCGCCAGCCCGGCCGTCTGCATCACCGCCGACTTTGAAAATAGCTTCCCGGTGCAGGATGTGATCGAGGAAGAGATCAAGGCCGACGAGGATGGCGGCGGCGACGGCAACAACCTGCCGCAGCCGCTGATCACGATGCGCGATATCGATCCGATGACGGGCGAGCCGCTGCTCGACGATCCGGTGACCGGCGCGGGCAACGACGATCTGTGGACGCCGCCGGCGCAGTAAACCGCCTTTTGGTTGACGCCAGCGGGCGGAGCAAGGCATGGGCGCGGTTATGACCGACGCCCCTGCCTCCCCGCTCAAGCTGTTCAACAGCCTGACGCGCAGCCTCGAAGAGTTCGAGCCCGTCCACCCCGGCGAGGCGCGCGTCTATAGCTGCGGCCCGACGGTCTATAATTACCCGCATATCGGCAATATGCGCGCCTATGTCTTTGCCGACACGCTCGGCAGGACGCTGTCGTACAAGGGGTACAAGCTCACCCACGTCATCAACATCACCGACGTCGGCCATCTGACCGACGACGCCGATGCGGGCGAGGACAAGCTCGAAAAGGCAGCGGCCGAGCGCGCGCAGTCGATCTGGGACATCGCGAAACATTATACCGAAGCCTATTGGGCGGACGTGAAGGCACTCAATATCCGCCAGCCCGCGCACTGGTCGATCGCCACCGACTATGTGCCGGCGATGATCGCGTTCGCCAAGTCGATCGCGGGCAAGCATTGCTACGAGCTGGAGGGCGGCCTCTATTTCGACACCACGACGGTGACCGATTACGGCCGCCTCGCGCGCCACGGCACCGATGAGGGCGAAAGCCGCATCGATCCGGTCGACGGCAAGCGCCATCCCGCCGACTTCGCGATCTGGCGCAAGACGCCCGCGGGCGAGACGCGGCAGATGGAATGGGATTCGCCGTGGGGCCGCGGCGCGCCGGGCTGGCACCTCGAATGCTCTGTGATGTCGGAGGCGCTGCTCGGCTTCCCCTTCGACATCCACACCGGCGGGATCGACCACCGCGAGATTCACCATCCGAACGAGATCGCGCAGAACCAGGCGCACAGCTGCTCGACCGACAGCGGCGCGCGGATGTGGATGCACAATAATTTCCTCGTCGACCGCAGCGGCAAGATGTCGAAATCGAGCGGCGAGTTCCTGCGGGTGCAACTCCTCATCGACAAAGGCTATCACCCCCTCGCCTATCGCCTGATGTGCTTGCAGGCGCATTATCGCAGCGAGCTGGAGTTCAGCTGGGGCGGTCTTGGCGCCGCGCTGACGCGGCTCAAGCGGCTGGTGATGGCGGCCGCCCCGGCGCGCGATGCCGGACCGGCCGAACCGACCGACCGCCGGCTCACGGACCTGCTGGCAAAGTTCGACGCTGCAATGTCGGACGACCTCAATACGCCGGTGGCGCTCACGCTGCTCGAAGAAACGGCGGCGATGAAAAAGATCGACGCCGGCCAAAAACGTGCAGCTCTCGCCGCGATGGATGCCGTGCTCGGCCTAAACTTGCTGACGACCGAACGCGCCGACCTGCGCGTCCGCCCGAAGACCGCGACCATCGGCGAGGAAGAAATCGAGGCCACGCTAGCGCGCCGCAAGGAGGCTCGCGCGGCCAAGGATTTTGCGGCCTCCGATGTGCTCCGCGACAAACTTATCGCGGCGGGGGTCGAGGTGATGGACGGCGATCCGCTCGGATGGGACTGGCAACCGCAAGCCAATTAGAGGCTTGTCGCAGGCACGCGGGATGCTAGCCTCGTTGCATGTCGCAACTGATCTGCTGGCTGCTTGTCGGTCTTGTCCACCTGATCCCGGCGCTGGCTTTGTTCCGGCCGGCGCTGATCACGCGGCTCTATGGTCTCGCGCCGGGAAGCCCGATCTTCCTGCTGATGCACCACCGCGCCGCGCTGTTCTTCGCGGTGCTCGTTGCATGCCTCTGGGCGGCATTCGATCCCGGCGGGCGCAAGATCGCGACGCTGCTCGCTGCGATCTCGATGCTCAGCTTCCTGTTTCTGTATCAGTCCTATGGGCGCCCCGCAGCGCTCGGCACCATCGCGCTCGTCGATCTCATCGGCCTTGTCCCGCTCGCTTGGGCGGGCTGGCACGCATTTCAGCAGTAGGAAAATTATGACCAAGACCGTCACCGTCCTGTCGGGCCTCATCCGCCCGCTTGTCGAAAACCGGCTGCCCGACTGGATCGAACCCCGCTTCTTCGCGTCGAAGGAAGAAGCGCTCGAACTGGCGCCGCAGGCCGAGATCGGCTGGTTCGACATGTACGACAAGAAAGACATGGCCGCGATCATCACCGCGGCGACCGGCCTCAAATGGCTCAATTCGATCTATGCCGGAGTCGACGGCATGCCGCTCGACCTGCTGCGCGAGCGGGGCACCGTCCTGACGAACGGCGCCGGAATCAACGCGATCACCATCGCCGAATATGTCGTGATGGGCATGCTGACTGTCGCCAAGGGCTATCGCGACGTCGTCCGCGCGCAGGAGCGCCGCGAATGGTTGATGGATTCGCCCGGCAAGGTCGAGCTGTTCGGATCGAAGGCGCTGCTGCTCGGCTATGGCGCGATCGGCAAGCTGATCGAGGAAAGGTTGAACGCCTTCGCGGTCGACGTCACGATCGTGCGCCGCTCACCCGGTCCGAACACGCTCACACCGGACCGGTGGCGCGCGCAGCTTGGCGAGTTCGACTGGGTGATCCTCGCGGTTCCCGCGACCCCCGAAACCGACGGCATGATCGGCGCGGCGGAGCTCGCCGCGATGAAGCCCACATCGACACTCATCAACATCGCCCGCGGCAGCGTCGTCGATCAGGACGCGCTCGTCACGGCGCTGGACGAAAAGCAGATCGCCTCGGCCTTCCTCGACGTCGCGACCCCCGAACCGCTCCCCTCGGACGATCCGCTGTGGAGCCTCGACAACGCGCATATCACGATGCACCTGTCGGGCCGCGCGCAGGACAAGATGTTCGTCCGATCGGCGCAGCGCTTCCTCGAAAATCTCGGTCGCTGGAAGAAAGGCGAAGCTGTCGAGCCGCGGGTCGATTTGACGCTTGGCTATTAACGCGGCCGCTCGGCCTTCAACTCGCGCACCAGCGGCTGCAACCGCTCGTCATATTTGGCGAGCATCGTGTGTGCCCCGGCGTGATCGTAGAAGCTGACCAGTTCGCGTCCGTTCCAGCGGTGGAGGGCATAGGCCGGATCCTCGGCGACGATCATCGGGCGGTCGTCGGGCTTGTTCTCGTCGATGGGCCGAAGGTCGAGCGAGACCTGCGGCGCGGTCGACGAGCAGATCGCGATGGTGCGCCCTTCCCAGGCGACGGTGACGCTGCGGTGGAGATGGCCGCAGATCAACCCGCGGACCTGCGGGTGGCGGCGCACCACGTCGGTGAAGACCGCGACCCATGGTTCGTCGGGGTCGGTGTTCATCCACTCGATCCCGCTTTCGATCGGCGGGTGGTGCATGACGATATAGGTGGGCTTGGCGCTGTCCTTAGCCAGTTCAGTCTCCAGCCAAGCCGCGCGCGTCGCGCAAAAGGCGCCGCCGTGGCGCCCTTCTTCCAGCGTATCTATTGTTACAAGCCGCAGTTCAGGAAGCTCGATCGTGTACTGAACGAAACCGTTGCCGTCATCGAAGCCGGGGAAGCGGGCATGGAAATTGTCGCGCAAATCATGATTGCCGACGCTTGGCCACACCGGAAAGGGGCAGCGCGAAAAGGCGGTCGCAAGACGGCGATAACTGTCGTCGTCGCCGCGATCGGAAAGATCCCCGGTCGCGAGCAGCAAATCGGGACGGTTCGGCCCCTCGATCAGCACGTCGAGCACCTCGTCGAGGCGCTTGCGGTTATATTCGGCCGGATTGTCCGGATCGAACCCGATATGGATATCTGTGATCTGTGCGATCAGCATATCCGTCCCCCGTTCCGGTCGGCTGGTCCCGACCCATAAAACCTCACCCGCCTCGCCTTGCCCCGTGCAAGGGAGGTGTGCGCCACGTCACATCGTAAAGGTCCCACCCCCCGGTTCCTGTGATCATGCTCACACTATAGGTAGCGCCAAGACGTTTATTTGTGATTGCCGCGGTATTTTTCTTGGCTCTGCGCGGCGGCATCCACGGTTTGCCGCCGTCCGAATGATATTCGTGGCACATCGCGCAGGGCGATTCGGTCGCGGTTTCCACCTTCACCACCCGCGCGCCGCCCTCACCGACATGGCAGTCGCGGCACTGGCGCAGGCCCGGCACGAGCAGGTCGGTCGACGCTTTCGATGCCGGTGCGGCGGTATGACAGTCCGCGCAGTCAGTCTCGCGGTGCGCGTCATGGTCGAACCAGCCCTTTTGCAGGAAACGCGGGGTCTGGCTAACCGTCGCAACGCGCCAGCTATTACCAGCCTGCGGTGCAAAGATCGTGTGGCAGTCGTAACAGGCGCCGCCCTTCGAGAAAACCGCGCGCACCGCGTCCTGCGCGCGCGACGGCCGCACCGCGACCTCGCGGAAATAGATGTTGTAGACTTGCCCCTCGGCATAGGCGCCCGGCCGCCGCCGCGCCATGCCACCGAGCTGAAGCGGCCGCGCGGGCGGGGTCGAGCGGTAATAGGCGGTGAGATCGGCGACGACCTGGTCGGGCTCGCCGTGGCGCAGCGTCCGCGTCACGCCGCCGACGGTTTCGAACGCGAGGCTGTGGCACATCGCGCAGTCGCGCCCCATCTCGACCGGCTTGACGCGCACCCCGTCGGCTTCGACGCGGTGGCAATTCTGGCACTCGAGCTTCTTGCCGAAATCATAGCGGCCGCGGAAACTCGCCGCCATGCGCGCCACCCCGCCGGTCGCCTGCAGATGCACGTCGTGCGGGAATTTGAGGCCGTTGTAATCGACCCTTCCCTTGGCCAACGTCGCGCGCGCCAGCTTCGTTCCGGGCGACGAGCGGACGAGCGGGCGAAATTCGGGATGGCTCGTTCCGAAATCGGCGGCGTCGGCGAGCATCGTCGGATGCCCCGCACTCTTCAGCCGCGCCGACATGCCATCGTGACAGTCGGCGCAGAATTTCTGCGGCGTCGCGGGCATCGGTCCCGACCCTTCATGCTCGGTATGGCACTCGACGCAGCGACCCTGGGGCTTGTTGAACGTCTTGGCAAAGCCCGCCAGTATCTTTTCACTGATCCCGGGCGGATGGCGCGCGGCGAGCAGCATCGCGGCCGGCGCATTGGCGTGCGCCATGCTCATCGCCTTGTGCTCGCCGGTGTGGCAGCCGACGCATGCCTTGTCGGTCACCGCGACGAAGGGCTCGACATGGCACGACTGGCAATCGTTCTTCAAACTGGCATGCGCGCTCGACAGCGGCCCCGACAGCCACGCGCGGTCGGCATGATAGCCTTCGGGGCGCTCGTTCACATTCTTGTAGCTGTACCACGCCCAGATCGGACCGATCAGGAAGGCGAGCAGCATCAGCAGGCCAAACAGCCACGCCCCCATGCGTTTGCCCAGCATCACGCCCTGCAGCGAGAAGGCCTTGGCCTCGTCGACATCCTTCGACGATTGCGACAGTTCGTCGATGCGCTCGACGAGCAGGATGATATTCTCGCCCTCGCGCGCGATCGTCAGCCGGTGGCCGCCAAAGCGCAGCTCACCGCCCGCGCCGCTGTCGATATCGGCGGCTTCGACCGAGCGGCCATTAAAATCGAAGCCCAGCCCCTCGTTCGCCGCGACGCGGACATGGCGCCCGTCGGTGCTGCTGATCGTCGCATGATGCGGATTCACCGCCAGGTCGGCGACATGGATGACATTGCTGCCCTCGCGCCCGAGCGTGATCGCGTCGCCGGGCAGCGGCGTATCGCGGATGATCTGCTTGCCGGTCTTCGTCGTCGAAATACGGCGCAGGATGAAGCTCATGGTCCCCCTCCCCGCCTTACCAGTAGAAGAAGACGCTGATGATGTGCGCCGACAGCGCCGCGATCAGCGCGAAGGTCAGCGGCACATGCACGTAAAGCCAGATTTCGAGCTGCGCGCGAATCCTGAGATGGCGGCGCAGGCGGGTCAACGCCGCCTCCTTCTGCTTGAGCAGCCCGACCACCTTCGCGCGCGCCTCCGCATCGCTGCTGTGCGAGGCGGACAGCATGCGGAGCGCGGCCGCGGTCGCGCAGTTCGGATAGCGGCCCGACAGCCGCGCGGCGATACCGCCCGCGAACGGATCCTCGTCGAGCGCCGCGAGCACCGGCGCTGTGTCCGCCGGGGTCAGCGGCTGCGCGGCGCTGTGCAGCTGGCGGTCGAAGGCACGGATCGCCTCGAGCATCTGCATCTGCGTCATCTCGTCGCGGTTGTTCGAGAGCGCCGCGGGCAAGGTCGCATAGACAATGACACCGTAAAGCCCCGACAGGATCACCAGCAGCATCAGCGCCCACGCGAGCGTATGGACGTTCCAGCCGAGCTGAAACCCGGTGTGCCAGGTGCCGATGACGATCAGGCTGAGCCCGAGATAGACATGCGCCGACGTCCACGCCTTCAGCGACCAGGCCGTGCTCGTCATCTTGCGCTTGCGATAGCCGAGCGCGGTGAGCCACAGGATCAGTCCCGCGCCGATCGTCCCCAGCGTATAGCCGTACCAGCTCCCGCCATTGTGCCGCGGCGTGACATCGACCAGCGCATAACTCACGATGATCAGCAGGCAGAGCCCGCCCGAAATCTTGGCCCAGCGAAAACCGGCGTAGCGAAGGAAACCCTCATGCTTGCGTTCGCGGACGCGTTCGGTCTGGGTCGCCTTCGACCGGCGCCGCTGAAACAGGCTGGCCATCAACCCGCGTCCTCTTCGAGCCGCGCGATCGACAGGAATTCTTCGGGCGACACGCGGATCGCGGCGCCCGTCGGGCACGCACGCACGCACGCGGGACCGCCCGAAATGCCTTTGCACATATCGCATTTGACCGCGATCTTCTTGGGCTTCTCATCACCGAGCTGTTTCTTCGTCCATTTCGGCGAGGGCTCGCCCGGCCCGGGGCCAAAGCCGGTGAGCAACCAGCGCAGCAGGCTCGGCTTCTCGGGCGGCGCGGCTTCCATGCGGATCACGCCATAGGGGCAGTTGCGCATGCAGTTGCCGCAGCCGATGCAGCCCGGCTCCATGAACACTTCGCCATCGGGGCCGCGGTGGATGACGTTCGGCGGGCAGTCGGCCATGCAATGCGGATGCTCGCAGTGGCGGCAGCTCGTCGGCACATGCAGATGCGCAAAGGTCTTGCCCGCCTCGCGGTCGAGCCGCGACAGGCCTTCGTGGCTGTCGGCGCACGCCTTCTCGCAATTATCGCAGCCAACGCACAGATTCTCGTCGATCAGCAGCGCGTCGGTCGCCTCGCCCAGCCCCTCCTTCATGATGAAGCTCGCGGTGTCCGAATAGAGATCGACCGCGCTCGAATAGCTCGCCTTGCGCGATTCGATGAAGCTGTTCATCGCCGCGCGCTCGGCGACCGCGGCCTCGGTCGCCTCGCGCACCTGCGGCCGCTTGGCGAGCATCGCCTTGAACTGCTCGCCCTTCAGCCGGATGATTTCGCTCGCGACTGCGGCCTTGACGGTGGCGTTGCGCCGCTCGCCGCTGAGCATCGCCATTTCGCCGAAGAAGCTGCCCGCGGGTAGGTAGCGGAGGAAGATCGGTTTGCCGCCGATGTCCTTTTCGACCACCATCGAACCCGAGCGGATGACATAGACGTCATCGCCCTCGTCGCCTTCGGACAGCACGACTTTGCCCGCGGGGACGCGCTCGATCGCAGGGTCCTCGACGATCGGCTCCAAGTCCTCGACCGTCAGCCCGCCCTTGAAAATCTGGAGCAGCTGGCGCTCGAGCGAGATGCGGTTGATCACGCGTTTCGCACCCGGAACCGCTGCCATCAGCTTGAGCGCCGCGGTGCGCGACACCTCGACGAAAATGCTGTCCTCGCCGGCGCGGATCGTCGCGCCGCGCTTGCGGCCCGAAATCAGGCCGACCTCGCCGAATATCGACCCCTCTTCGATCGGCACCGTAAAGTCGGGGCCGACCTCGACGAGCGCATGACCGTCGGCGATCGCGAATAGCGACGACCCCGGCTCGCCCTTTTCGAACACGACATCGCCCTTGCGGTAGAAGGCGACCTTCGAATCGAGCATGAACTCGCGCATTTGGAGCGGTGACACATCCGCGAAGATGCGGATGCGCGTGCGCAGAAATTCGAGCCACTCGCTAACCGATTTCTGCTGCGGCAGCGCCGCAAAAATCGCCGCCAGATCCTTTTCGTCGGCGGGGGTCAGCGCCTTGTTGCCGTTGAGAAATTCGACGACGTCATAGCCTTGGTTCATGCAATGTTTGATCAGCGGATAACCCGCGAGCGCGCCGATGACATAGAGTCCGGGGACGGTCGTTTCGAAGGTCGGCGACAGTTTGGGAAAGGCTTCGCGGTCGGGGCCGGTGAACTCGATCCCCATCGATTCGACGAAGCCGCGCGGCGCGACCGATCCCAGGCGCGCGACGATCACGTCGCATTCGATCCGTTCCTCGCCGGTCGGGGTTTCGAGCGTCAGCCAGCCCGGCTCGACCTTCTTCGGCTGCGTCTCGGTGCGGATCGACATGAAGCCGTTCTCGCCCGCCTCGGTCATGTCGGCGACATTCTTCGCCTTGGCGCGCGCGAAATCCTTTGAGCGGTTGAGGATAGTGACGGTGTTTTCGAGCGCCTCCTCGGCGACGCCGAGCGCATTTTCGATCCCCGCGTCGCCCGATCCGACGACGGTGATATGCTTGTCCTTGAAATCCTCGGGATCGTCGACCTGATAGATGATGTGCGGCAGGTCGGCGCCCTCGCAGCGCATCCGGTTCGGATTGCCCTGCGTGCCGATCGCAAGGACGATATTCTCGGCGTGATAAATATCGCCCTTGGCGGTCCTGATCGCGAAGGCGCCCTTTTCGCCGGTCACTTCGGCGACCTCGGCGTGATACGCCACATTGACCTTGTTGTTCGCGGCATCCTCGTCCCAATTGCCGAGGATATATTCGCGCGCGCCCTCGGCAAAGCGGCAGTCGGAGCGCAGGTCGAGCCGCTCGGGCGTCGCAAGCACACGCTTGCCCTTTTGATATTTGAAAATCGTATCGGAAAGATGGTCGGTCTTTTCGAGCAGGATATGGCTGAGCCCGAGCTGCGCGGCGCGCGATGCGGCACTGAGCCCCGCCGGGCCCGAACCGATGATCGCGACCTTCACGCGATCAAGGGGGACCGGCTCGCTCATGCGCGCACCACCGCGCGGCGGAAGCCGCTTTTGCAGTCGCTGGCCATGATGCTGACGAACGCGCGCACGGGCATCCTTTCCCCCTCTCGCCAGCCCCCCGGCGAATTCATAACGGATGCGACCCGGACTAATGTCCTGGACGCAAAGCTATGCCCTTGAAAGCGGGGAAAGGTCAACCGGCGAGGCGGAGATTCTGGTGGTTGCGAGATGTTCGCAACTGACCGTCGCCCCTGCGAAGGCAGGGGCCGCTGGCGTCCTTTCTCGGCGACGGCAGTGTAAACCTCCAGCGGCCCCTGCCTTCGCAGGGGCGACGGCTAAACCGAGCGTTATTCAGGCAAGCTCGAAGATCGCAGCAATGCGATCCGACGCGACCGGCTCGAAGCGCGACCAGCCGTCGGGGCCGAGCCGTTCGAGCGGACGGAAGCGGGCCTTGTATGCCATGCGCGCCGACCCTTCGATCCAATAGCCGAGATAGACGTAGGGCAGGCCCGCCCGCGCCGCGCGCTGGACATGGTCGACGATGATATAGGTGCCGAGTCCCTCGCGCATCGGATGCGCCGCGTCGAAGAAGCTGTAGATCATCGACAGACCGTCGCCCTGCCGGTCGGTCAGACAGCAGCCGACAAGGCGGCCCTTGCCGCCATCCGCCGCCGGCTCGCGATATTCGATCATATAGGAGTCGACCGGGGTCTGCTCGACCATGTCGGCGAAATCCTGCTCGTCCATATCGGCCATGCCGCCATCGGGATGGCGCGAACCCAGATAGGAGCGCAGCAGCGCATATTGTTCTTCGGTCGCCCACGGCTTGCATGCGGTGGCGACGAGATCGCCGTTGCGGCGCCGGTTGCGCTTCTGCGAGCTGCTCGGCGTGAACTCGCTCGCGCAGACGCGCACCGACACGCACGCCGAGCAATCGGCGCAGCTCGGGCGATAGGCGACCGACTGGCTGCGGCGGAAGCCGATACGGCCCAGCGCGTCGTTCAGCTCGTTCGCGCTATTGCCGCTGAGTTCGGTGAACACCTTGCGCTCGGTCTTGCCCGCCAGATAGGGACAGGGCGCCGGGCTGGTGACAAAAAAGCGCGGAAAACGGAACGGTGCGGACACGCGGGAAAAACCTCCGGACTGGCGATGCGGAGCCCCCCAACGCGGGTCCGACGCGCTACTTGCACCAATTATGCCGCGCAGCGTCAATGGTGCAAAGTCCATTTACCATTTTTAAACGTCCCGTTCTGAATCACGCCGAAAATTTTGTGAATCAGCCGGTAACTTATGTGCCGATTTGAATCGATCTACGGTGAATCGATCCTCCCTGTGGCAAAGCCATGGGGAGGTGGCAGCGGCGAAGCCACTGACGGAGGGGGCTTGGACGCTTCACCCCTCCCACGCCCTGCGGGCGCGGTCCCCCTCCCCGCCGCCTCGCGGCAGGGAGGATCTGATCGTCAGCTGTAGCCGCGCAGCTCGTCGCCGGTCAGCGTCGCCACATGCAGCACATTGGTCGATCCTGGGGTGCCGAACGGAACCCCCGCCATCATCACCAGCTTCGCGCCCGCCTTGCAGATGCCGTGGCGCAGCGCCATGCGCTTGCCCTTGGCGATCATCTCTTCGAAGCTGCCGATATCCTTCGTCGGCACCGCATGCGCGCCCCACAGAAGGCCCATGCGCCGCGCCGCTTCCTTCTTCGGGGTCAGGACGAGCAATGGCGCGCCGGGCCGCTCGCGCGCAACGCGGCGTGCAGTCGAACCCGATGCGGTGAAGCAGATGATCGCGTCGGCGGCGATCGTCGTGATAATACTGCCCGCCGCCTCGGCGAGCGCATCGGCGGTCGTCGCGTCGGGTGCGGTCTCGGTGAAATGCAGGCGGCGGAAATAATCGGGGTCGCTTTCGACCGAGCGCGCGATCGAATCCATCATCGTCACCGCCTCGACCGGGAAGGCTCCCGCCGCGGTTTCGGCCGACAGCATGATCGCGTCGGCGCCATCGTAAACCGCGGTCGCGACGTCGGACACTTCGGCGCGCGTCGGCGAGGGCGAGACGATCATCGATTCGAGCATCTGCGTCGCGACGACGACGGGTTTGCCCATGCGGCGCGCCGTCGCGACGATCTTTTTCTGCAGCGGCGGCACCGCCTCGGGCGGCAGTTCGACCCCCAGATCGCCGCGCGCGACCATCGCCGCGTCTGCAAGTTCCAGGATTTCCTCGATCCGCTGCACGCCCGACGGCTTTTCGAACTTGACGAGCAGCGCCGCCTTGCCGCCAATCAGCGTGCGCGCCTCGGCGACGTCCTCGGGGCGCTGCACGAACGACAGCGCGATCCAGTCGACATGCTGTTCGAGCGCGAAGGTCAGGTCCTTGCGGTCCTTTTCGGTCAGCGCCGCGAGCGGAACGACGACGTCGGGGACATTGACGCCCTTGCGATCCGAAATCTTGCCGCCGACCTCGACCACCGTCTCGATCTTGTCCGGCGCGACGCTCTTCACGCGCAGCACCAGCTTGCCGTCGTCGATCAGCAGCCGCGTGCCCGCTTCGAGCGCAGCGAACAATTCGGGGTGCGGCAGGTAAACGCGCGTCGCATCACCCGGTGCCTTGTCGGTATCGAGGGTGAAGCTCTTGCCGTTCACCAGCTCGGCGGGACCGTCCTTGAAGGTTCCGACGCGCAGCTTCGGCCCCTGAAGATCGACAAGGATCGTCGTCGGACGCCCCGTGTCCTTTTCGAGCGCACGGATCGCCGCGATCACCCTTGCGTGGCCGACGTGGTCGCCATGGCTCATATTGACGCGAAACGCATCGGCGCCGGCGCGGTGCAGCGCGGCGATCATCTCGGGATTGGCGCTCGCGGGGCCAAGGGTCGCCAGGATGCGCACCTTGCGCTGGCGGGGGGTAAAATTCTGGACC
>NZ_DATFFD010000185.1:0-13134 GCF_035250425.1 Sphingopyxis sp. | reverse complement strand
GGGCAGGACATGGGGGGCATCGCGCCGAACAAGCGCCCGGTCAACATGGTGTTCCAGAGCTACGCCGTCTTCCCGCACATGAGCGTCGCCGACAATGTCGCCTACGGCCTCAAGATCGCGGGCGTGAAGGGCGGCGAAGTCAAGGATCGCGTCGCTGAGGCGCTCGAACTGGTGAAACTCGGCGGCTTCGAGACGCGCATGCCCGATCAGATGTCCGGCGGACAGCGCCAGCGCGTTGCGCTCGCGCGCAGTCTCGTCATGCGGCCCAAGGTGCTGCTGCTCGACGAACCGCTGTCGGCGCTCGACGCCAAACTCCGAGCGCAGATGCAGTTCGAGCTGTCGGAGCTTCAGGAAAAGGTCGGCATCACCTTCGTCACTGTGACCCACGACCAGGACGAGGCGCTGTCGATGGCGTGCCGGATCGGCGTGATCAACAAGGGCGAGGTCGCGCAGCTCGCGACCCCGTCCGACCTCTACGAATATCCCGCCAACCGCTTCGTCGCCGACTTCGTCGGCTCGGTGAACATCTTCGAGGGCAAACTGACCCTCGACGATCCTGACAAGGCGGCTGTCGATTGTCCGGGGCTGGGCAAGGTGTATCTCAACCATGGCGTCACCGGCCCGCACGGTGCCGATGTGTGGATCGCGCTGCGCCCCGAGAAAATCTACCTCCACGTCCCTGGCGAGGGCAAAGCCGTCAAAGCCGCGGCGCAGGACGCGCCCGACGGCTATAATTTCGCGCGCGGCAAGATCAAGGGGATGAGCTATCTCGGCGACATCACCCTGTTCGAGATCGAGCTGGAATCGGGCGCGTGCCTGCGCGTATCGCGCCCGAACCTGTCGCGCCACGATCAGGAGGATTTCACCTGGGGCGACAAGGTCAGCATGCACTGGCGCGCGGATAGCCCGGTGGTTCTGCTCGGCTGACAATCGCGCAGCAAAAAGCGCTTTCCTACATTACCGCGGCGTGAGAGCCTTCGGCTTGGCTCTTTCTCCTCGTCCAATCCAGTCCCCGTCGCCCGTTGGCTTAAAGCCACAAAGGACACATTTTCGATGCGCGCATGCGGGGCTTTTGTGGCTTTAAGCCCTTTTTCGTCACCCCGGACTTGATCCGGGGGCCATGGCTTCGGCGCCGCGACGGATCCCGGATCAAGTCCGGGATGACGAGATTAATGTGCCGCTTTCTTTCCCGGCAGCAAATGCAGCACACCAACAATCACACCGCCAAGCAGCAGCCCGAATACGCCCGCACCGCCCGCATTGATCAGCCATTCCCATACGCCCGCACCCGGCAGATTCCCCGCCACGGCATGCGCGAAATCGTGGAGCCCGTGCCCGATATTGCCGATATGATATTCGTCGAGCCCGTGAAGGAATATCTGCCCGCCGACCCACAGCATCGCCGCGGTGCCGATCAGCGCGAGCGCCGCCAGCAGCTTCGGCATGAAGGCGACAAGCCCGCGCCCGATCGCCCGGCGCGCGCTATTGCCCTCTTTCGCCATATGCAGTCCGATGTCGTCCATCTTCACGATCAGCCCGACAACACCATAGACCGCGATGGTAATCGCGACCGCGACCACCGCGAGCGTCGCGGCGCGCATCGCGAAATGTTCGTCGAGCACCTCGTTGAGCGCGATCACCATGATTTCGGCCGAGAGGATGAAGTCGGTACGCACCGCGCCCTTCACCATCGTCTCTTCATGATCCTGATCCGCGACGATCGCCGCGTCCTCGGCCAGGCTCGTCTTGTCCTCCTGCAACGAATGCAGCACTTTCTCGGCACCTTCGAAGCAGAGATAGGCACCGCCGAGCATCAACAGCGGCGTGATCGCCCAGGGTACGAAAGTCGACAGCAGCAACAGTGCCGGCAGGATCAGCACCAGCTTGTTAAAGATCGACCCCTTGGTGATCCGCCAGATGATCGGCAACTCGCGGTCGGGCGTGAAGCCGGTGACGTAGCGCGGAGTCACCGCGGTATCGTCGACCACCACCCCCGCGGCCTTGACCCCGGCCTTCGACGCCGCGGCGCCGATATCGTCGATGCTCGCCGCGGCGACCTTGGCGATCGTCGCAATATCGTCGAGCAGGGCAAAAAGGCCGGAGGGCATAAGGTCTTGGTCTTTCCTGTTTAGAGCGCGCGGAGCTTCGGCAGCACCTCATCGAGCGATTTGCGGATGATGGCAACCATCTCGTCAATCTGTTCGGTGGAGATGATCAGCGGCGGGCACATGACCAGGCTGTCGCGGATGCCGCGGACCATCAGCCCGTTGGCGATGCACGCATCGCGCGCCATCGGCCCCGCCGTCCCCTCGGCCCCGCCAAAGCGCGCGCGCGTTACCTTGTCGGCGACGATTTCGACCGCGCCGAGCAGGCCGATCGAGCGCGCTTCGCCTACCAGCGGATGGTCGTTCAGCGTCGCGAGCGCCTTGGCGAGATGCGGGCCGGTGACGCTGCCGGTGCGCTCGACCAGCCCCTCGCGCTCGATGATCTCGATATTCCTGAGCGCGACCGCCGCCGCGACGGGGTGCCCCGAATAGGTGAAGCCATGGACGAAATCGCCGCCGGTCTTCAGCACCTCGACAACATGCGCCGCGACCGCGGTGGCCGAGATCGGCAGGTATCCCGACGACAGCCCCTTCGCCATCGGCATCAAATCGGGGGTGAAACCCATCGTCTCATGTCCCCACATCTTGCCGGTGCGCCCGAACCCGCAGATGACTTCGTCAGCGACGACGAGCAGGCCATATTTGCGCGCCACGGCCTCGACCTTCGGCCAATAGCCCTTCGGCGGAATGATCACGCCGCCCGCGCCCTGCACCGGCTCGCCAATGAAAGCGGCGCAATTTTCGGGACCGACCTCGAGGATCTTGTCCTCGATCGCCTTTACGCAGGCATCGCAGAACTCTTCCTCACTCATCCCCTGCCCTTCGCCATAGGCATAGGGCTGCCGGACATGCTCGACGCCGGGGATCGGCAGGTCGCCCTGCACATGCATCGCCTTCATGCCCCCAAGCGAGACGCCCGCGACAGTCGAACCATGATAAGCGTTCCAACGGCTGATGAAGACGGTCCGCTTCGGTTCGCCTTTCAGCTTCCAATAATGGCGCACCATGCGGAAGACGGTATCGTTCGCCTCGCTGCCCGAGGCGTTGAAGAAGATATGCGGCAGGCGATTGCCGGTCAGGCTCGCGATCTTCGCCGCAAGCGTCACCGTCGGCGGCGTCGCGGTCTTGAAGAAGGTATTATAGAAGGGCAGCTCACGCATCTGCGCCGCCGCCGCCTCGACCAGCTCCTCGCGGCCGTAACCGACGTTGACGCACCAGAGGCCCGCCATCCCATCGAGGATGCGGTGGCCGTCGCCGTCGTGGATATAGCACCCCTCGGCATGAGTGATGATGCGGCTGCCGCCGAGTTGTTCGATTTCGGCCCAGTCGGCCTGTGCTGGAAGATGGTGCGCGACGTCGAGGCGGCGCAGTTCGGCGATGTCGTGATTGCGGGGCATGTCAAAACTCCTGATCTCTATAAACCGTTCGCATCGAGCGAAGTCGAGATGCCTCTCGATCCAGCGCTGCGACGATGGGTGTCTCGACTTCGCTCGACACGAGCGGAAACGAGAGTTCCGGTTTGGCTCAAGGAGAGAAGCAGAGCCGCGCGAGGTAGCGGTCGTAGCGGGTTACGCGGCGGTTCACAGCGTGCCCCGCAGCGCCCGACCAAGCAGGCGAAAATAGGTTTGGCTTTCCGAATTGCCGTCGACCGCCCATTCGGGATGCCATTGCACAGCAAGGAGCGGCGCACCATTTGGCCGCGCGCTGAATGCCTCGACCAGCCCATCGGGCGCGCGCGCCTCGATGGATAGGCCATCGGCGAGCCGTCCGATGCCCTGATAATGGACCGAATTCACGTCGAGCGATTCCGCCCGATAGGCCGACGCCAGCATTCCGCCTTCAACCAGATCAACATGATGCCGATGATCGAACATCGCATCGAACAAGGTGCCGTCGGGCGTATGATGCCGCAGCAGCTCGCCGTTCGTCGCGGTATCGCGGCGCAGCGTCCCGCCGAGCGCGACATTGATGTCCTGAAACCCGCGGCAGATACCGAACAAGGGCCGCTGCGCAGCGATCACCGCATCGACAAGGTCGCGCATCATGCGGTCGCGGTCGGGATCGAACGGCCCCTCGCCCGCCTCATCCTCGCCATAACGGGCAGGCTCGACGTTCGACGGCGAGCCGGTGAGCAAAACGCCGTCGAGCCGCCCGACGATTTCGTCGGCGCGCATATAATCGGGAAGCGACGGAATGAGCAGCGCGGCACAATCGGCATGCCGCATCGCCGCCTTCGCATAGCGGTTCATCACCGCCTGCGCATATTCGGCGCCGACCTGCCGGTTGCAGGCGATGATGCCGAGGACGGGGCGGGCGGACACGGGCGATGGAATCCTTCAGAAATTGAAGTTCCATTGCTGCCGATTTTCGTGGCCCGATGCCAGCGGAATTTGCGGATTCAGGGGTATTGGCGCGCGAATGCCGCCGCGGCACCAAACAGCCCCGGCTGCGGATGGGTGATGAGCTTGACCGGAAGCGCGGACATAAAGCCTTCGAAACGCCCCTTTTCGATAAAGCGTTCAGGGAAACCCGAACGGACAAGGCTGTCGCGAATACGCAAGCCCAGCCCGCCCGCAACGACAACCCCGCCGGCGCCCTGTGCCAGCGCGAGGTCGCCCGCGACGCTGCCCAGCGACAGGCAGAAGCGATCGACCGCCGCCGCCGCGAGGCTGTCCCCGCCGGCCAGGGCATTGGTCCAGATCGCCTTGTCGTCGAGCGGCGTCACCGCGCGCCCTTCGAGCGCGGCGAGCGTTTCATAGATATCGACGATGCCCGGACCCGAAACGATGCGCTCGATCGATACGCGGCGGTGGCGTTTGCGCAGCCGCGCCAGGATTGCATCTTCGATGCTGTCGAGCGGAGCGAAATCGATATGCCCGCCCTCGGTCGCCTGGACACGATAGTCGGCACCATCGCGCCATATATGTGCGACGCCGAGGCCGGTCCCCGGACCGATGACACTGATCGTCCCGGTCTCGGGCAATGGCTCGTCGGGGCCGGTCAACCGCTCGAAATAGCTCGCGTCGGCCTGCGCGACGGCGTGCCCCACGGCCTCGAAATCATTGACCAGAACATAGCGGTCGACGTTCAGCTTCTCGTTGATCAACGCCGGACGAATGATCCATGGATTGTTGGTAAAGCGGATGATCTCGCCGCGTGTCGGCCCCGCGATGGCGATCGCGACCGCCCGCGGCAAAGCTTCGCCTCGCTGGCGTTCGAAATCCTGCCACGCCGTCTGAAAACTCGCATGATCCTTGGTATGCAGCGTCGTCGCCTCGCCGAGCGACAGCACGCGCCCGCCCTCGATCTCGGCAATCGCAAACCGGGCATGCGTGCCGCCGATGTCCACCGTGACGATTTGTTCGCTCATGACTCTCCCTTGCCGGTCCCACGCGGCCGACCCTGCCTGTGGGAATGTCGCATGGCCGGGGGCGATGCAACAGGGCATAGCTATTCGCCGGCCCTTGCGCTTCTCCGGAGACCAGTCTAGTTGCGAATAATTCGCAATAAAGGAGCAAACGCATGTCCAATGTCGAGACCGCCTCCACGCATGACTGGAACGGCGACAGCGGCGATCGTTGGGCTGCGAATCTGGCGCGGCTGGATGTGATGCTCGAGGATTTCGGCAAGGCCGCGATCGCGGCGGCCGATGCGCGGCCCGGCGAACAGATTCTCGATATCGGTTGCGGATCGGGCACATCGACCTTTCCGCTTGCCGAACAGGTCGGACCCGGCGGCCACGTCCTCGGCGTCGACATATCGGAGCAGCTTGTCGAGATCGCCCGCGCCGCCGCACCCGGCAGTGCGCCGGTCGAATTCCGATGCGCCGATGCCGCAACGGCACTCCTGCCCGCAGGAAAGTTCGACCTTCTCTTCTCGCGCTTCGGCGTGATGTTCTTCGACGAGCCCGTTGCGGCCTTCACGCATATGCGCCGGGCACTGAAACCCGGCGGGCGGCTGGCGTTCGTATGCTGGCGCGGCGCGCAGGAGAATGACTGGGTGCGGCTGCCGATGGCGGCGATCCGCGACATCGTGCAGCCGGCGCCCGCCGATCCGAATGCACCCGGGCCTTTCGCCTTTGGCGACCGGCAGAAGGTCGCGGATATTCTTTCGGCAGCGGGTTTTACCGCGATCGACATCGCGCCCTTCGACACGAGTATTTCCTATGGCCGCGGCGCAACGCGCGAAGAGGCGATCGACGATGCCCTGGACATGGCGTTCCAGGTGGGTCCGCTGTCGCGCGCGCTTGCCGACCAATCCGACGATATTCGCGCGAAATCGGCGGCAGCTGTTCGCGCGGCGTTCGCGAAACGCCCCGGGGAGACGTCGGTGCAGATCGACGGCGCCGCGTGGATTGTGACCGCACGGAATTAGCCGCGCTCGGCACGCGTCCGCGCACAGCCCGATCGAGGCGATTTTTTTCCAAGGCTGCGCCGACACCGCTCCGTCTTGTGATTGTCGCCGGGAAGACATCCCGGCCCCGATCTCAAGAGGAACCCGATGCGCAAAACCTTGCTGGCCTCCACCTGCCTGGCCACCCTCCTTTCGACCGCCGCCCATGCCGAAACGACGATCAGCACCGCCACCACGGCGCCGGTGCGGACGTCGACGATCAAATCGGGCGCCGCCGACGACATCAAGATCGTCGCAGCGGGCTCGATCAAGCCGACGGTCACCGGGCCGGCCGTCACCATCGACAGCAATCACAAGGTCGTCAACGAAGGCACGATCGAGTTCAGCAACGTCGACAGCGCCACGGGCATCCTCGCGAATGCCGGCACGACGGGCGGCATCACCAACAGCGCGACCGGCAAGATCACCATCGGCGAAACCTATGCGCCGACCGACATCGACAATGACGGCGATATCGACGGCGCATTCGCTATCGGCAGCAACCGCGTCGGCATCGCGACCGCCGGCGCCTTCACCGGTAATATCGTCAACTCGGGGGCGATCGCGATCGAGGGCAATGATTCGGCGGGCATTCGCCTCGGCGGGCCGCTGACCGGCAATTTCACCAACGACGGCACCATCAGCGTCATCGGCGACCGCGCGCTCGGCGTCGGGCTGCAGGATGTGACGGGCAACGTCCGCCTGGCCGGCACGATCAGCGCGCAGGGCGTCGATGCGATCGGCGCACGGATCGCCGGAAACATCACCGGCGCATTGGTCGTTCAGAGCGGCCTCACCGCCACCGGCTATCGCTTCACGACGCCGCCTGCCGATCCGTCGAAGCTCGACGCCGATGACCTGCTGATCGGCGGCAGCGCGCTGTCGATCGAAGTCGATGTCTCCGGCGGCATCGTCCTCGCCGTCGCGCCCAAGGACACGAAGCCCGACGACAAGGACGAGGACAAGGACGGCATCGACGACGACAAGGAAGGAAACGCCGTCGTGCGCTCCTTCGGTTCGGCGGCTGCGATCCGCATCGGCTCGACCGACCGCGCCGTCACGATCGGCCCGGTGGGCGGAACAGGCACCGGCCTCGGCCTCATCATCGATGGCGCGGTGCTCGGTAACGGACTCTACGCCGGCAAGGACGGCAACGGCATGCAGATCGGCGGCCTCGGCGGTGCGGTCACCATCGCGGGCGGCATCGGCATCGGTACGACCGGCAGCGTGACGGCGTTGTCGAAAGACACGGCGGCAACCGCAATCCGCATCGGCAGCGGTGCGACGACTCCCGAACTCCGCAACGCCGGCAAGATCGAAGCGACGACCGGCGGCAATGCCGCAGGTGCGGTTGCAACCGCGGTTCTGGTCGAGGCCGGCGGCAATGTCCCGCTGATCCGCAACAGCGGTTCGATCACCGCCAAGACCGGCGGTGACAATGGCATTGCGCGCGGCATCGTCGATCTGTCGGGCACGGTCGGCACCGTCGAAAACAGCGGCACGATCAGCGCCACCGGCGCTCTCGCTTCGTCTGATCGCAACATCGCGATCGACCTGTCGGCGAACGCAACCGGCGCGACGGTCAAGCAGACCGCGGTCGCGGCAGGTATCGCCGCCCCCAGCATCGTCGGCGACGTTCGTTTCGGCGGCGGCAACGACATATTCGACATCGCTGACGGGTCGGTGAAGGGCAACAGCTTCTTCGGTGCCGGCAACAACAAGCTCGCGCTGTCGGGTGACGCCACCTATGCCGGTAACGCCAGCTTCGGCGGCGGCAGCGATACGATGACGCTGGCCGGCTCGTCGACGTTCACGGGTCTCGCCGACTTCGGCGGCGGCGCCGATACGCTGACGATCGGCGGCACGTCGATGTTCTCGGGCACGCTCGCCAATTCGCAGGGGCTGGCGGTTTCGGTCGCGGGCGGCACGTTCGACGTCGGCGGCGCCGCGACGATCTCCTCGCTCGCGATCACCGACAAGGGCACCCTCGGTGTCCTGCTCGATACCGGCACCACGGGCACCAATCTTCAGGTTACGGGTAACGCCAGCTTCGGCGCTGAATCAAAGCTCGCGCTCAAGCTGTCGAGCATCGAAAAGGCCGAGGGCCAGCATGTCGTGCTGACCGCCGGAACGCTCACCGGTGCGAGCAACCTGACCGCGTCGCAGACTTTGCTGCCCTTCCTCTACAAGGGCACGCTGACGTCGAATGCGACCCAGCTGATCGTCGACGTGTCGCGCAAGACCACGACCGAACTCGGGCTTAACCGTTCCGAAGCGGGCGCGTTCGATGCGGTGCTCGACGCGGTGGTCGCCGACCAGAAGATCGAGGACGTCTTCCTCGGCATCACCGACGGCGCCCAGTTCCGGGGCCAGCTCGGCCAGATGCTCCCCGAGCATGAAGGCGGCGTCTTCGAAACCGTCACGTCGGGCTCGCGTGCGCTGTCGCGCTACCTTCAGGATCCCAACGCACCGTTCCAGGACGAAGGCAAATGGGGTTATTGGGTCAATCAGGCCGTCTGGGGCACGTCGAAGAGCGTCGGCGACACCGCCAGCTACGACGTCAGCGGCTGGGGCATTTCGGGCGGTGCCGAAATCAAGAGCAACATCGGCAACTTCGGCGGCTCGATCGCTTTTCTCAGCGGCAAGGACGGCAATGGCAGCAACGCCAACGAAGTCAGCACCAGCCAGTTCGAAGGCGCGCTGCACTGGCGTCTGCGCTCCGACGGCTTCCTGGCGAGCGCGCGCGTTTCGGGCGCGCCGATCAGCCTGAAGGGCACGCGCATCTTCCGCGCCGAAGCCGGCGCCGAGGACATCGAAAAGACGATGAAGGGCAAATGGGACGGCACCTTGTGGTCGGCGTCGGGTTCGGTGGCGTACGACACGCGCGTCGGCGGCCTCAGCTTCCGCCCGATGGTCGCGGTCGATTACTTCAAGTTGAAGGAAGACGGCTATCAGGAAACCGGCGGCGGCGACGCGCTCGACCTCACGGTGCTGAGCCGTGACAGCGACGAGCTTGCCGTATCGGGCACCGTTGCCGTCGGTCTCGATTTCGGCGGTGCCGACGAATATGACGGCTGGACGCGCTTCGAACTCGAAGGCGGCCGCCGCCAGATCGTCAGCGGCACCCTCGGCACGACGACGGCGTCGTTCAAGAACGGCACGCCTTTCACGCTTGTTCCTGATGATCGCACGAGCGGCTGGGTCGGCCGTTTCCGTGGCATCGCCGGCAATTCGGCCTTCCAGGTCGCCGGCGAAGTGTCCGCGGAAGAACAGCAAAGCCATGTCGGCTGGGCTTTCCGTGCGAGCTTGCGGGTCGGCCTCTAGCCCCCCGGCCGGCCCCGCCCGCAAGGGGGAAGCGTTACCCCTACCCACGCTTCCCCCTTGCCTAGGCAGAAATGATTGAACGAACCGATATGCTTGCACTCGCCACCGCCCCTCTCTTTCCGCCGCGGTTGCGCGGCTGGGCAATGGCGCTATATGACGGCGTCATCAGGGGGACGTATGGCGCAGGGCGAAGCGGCGCTTACCGACAGAAGATGGCGTTCCAAAGCAAGCAATCCATGAACGAGTCGCGTGATCGAACCGACGCCGCCCAGGGCATCGAAGGCGTATTGCTCGCCAACCGGGACCGTATCGTCCGCTTTCTGGAAGTGCGCGGTGCCGGCAACAACGCCGAGGATCTGTTCCAGGATTTATGGATGCGGTTGACCGACCGGAAGCCCGGCCCCATCGCCGACCCGCTTCCCTATATCATGCGCGCCGCGAACAATCTGATGCTCGACCGCTACCGGTCGGCGCGCCAGAGCGACCTGCGCGACAAGGCGTGGGGCGAAGCTTCCGCAACACAAAGCCCCTCGACCGAGACGGCGCTGATCTCTCGCGAGCAGCTGGCACTGGTCGAGACGGCAATCACCGCGACCGGCGAGCGGCCGGCACGCATCTTCCGCCGGTTCCGCGTCGACGGCCAGAACCAACGCGAAATAGCCAGTGAAATGGGGGTCAGCCTGAGCACCGTCGAAGCCGATCTGCGCAAGGTCTATGCGGCGCTCGCCGCGATCCGGAGGCAGTTCGATGCAGGCTGATACGACGAACGCCGAGGCACGCGCGATCGACTGGCTGATCCGCCAGCGCGATCCCGCTTTCGACGACTGGGCCGGCTTTGCCGACTGGCTGGCCGAGAATCCGGAGCATAATGCCATCTACGATGCGGTCGCCAGCCTCGACCGCGATCTCGAAGCCCTGCCTGCGGCGCCCAAGCCTTCGGTCGCGATCGTAGCCGACACGCCACGCCGTCCGTCGCGGCGCGCCTGGTTCGGCGGGGCGATGGCTGCGGCGATGGTCGGCGCAGTCAGCCTGTCGGGCCTCGGCCTGTTCGGCAACGACAACCGGATCGAAACGGCGGCGGGCGAACATCGCACCATCGCGCTGGCCGATGGCTCGAAGATCGAGGTCAACGGTGCCTCGGTGATCGAGATCGACAAGGATCGCCCGCGCTTTGCCCGGCTGGAATCGGGCGAAGCGATGTTTCATGTCGTCCACCGCGACGACGACCCGTTCGTGGTCGAGACGGGCGGCGCAAGGATCGTCGACCTCGGCACCGCCTTCAACGTTGTGCGGCGCGACCGCCAGACATCGGTCGCCGTGTCTGAAGGCATCGTCCTCTACAACCCCGACCGCGACAAGGTCCGCCTCGTCGCCGGCAAGGGCATCGAGGCTCGCGACGGCGACCGCCAGCCCCCGGTGGTGCAGGATGTCGATGTCGCCAGCGTCGGCGGCTGGCGAAGCGGCCTGCTTGTCTACAATGGCACCCCGCTCGCCGTCGTGGTCGAGGATCTGAAGCGCACCGCGGGGATGCAGGTCAGCATCGCGCCCGAAGCAAGCGGCCTGTCGTTCCGCGGCGCGCTGATCATCGACAAGAACCGGAACCGTACCATCGCCGACCTCGCGGCCTTGTCGGGAACCACGGCCCAGCGGCAGGGCGACGGCTGGATATTGACCCGCTGACCATGCATCCGCGCCTTGCCCTAGCCGCAGCGATAACGCTGTGCCTGCCCGCGCAGGCGCAGGCGGCGGAGGAACGCGCGTTCAACGTGCCCAAGGGAAGCCTGTCGACCGTCCTCCCGGTGGTAAGTCGGCAGGCCGGGGTCAGCATCAGCGTCGTCGATGCCAAACTCTGGCAGGCGCGCGTCAAACCGGTGCGGGGCCGGATGAGCGTCGAAAAGGCGATCCAGCGACTGCTCAACGGATCCGACGCGCGCGCCGTGCGGGTCAGCGCGACGAGCTGGCGCATCGAACGCCGTCCTGCCCCCGTCCGCGTCGCACGGCCGGCGCCGGCACCGCGACACGCGCCGCAGCCAAGGGCACGCGAGCCTTCGCAAGATGCGGTCGCGGCGGCGCAGGACGAAATCATCGTCACCGCGTCGAAGACCGACCTGCCCCTTTCGCACTTCGCCGGCGTCGCCACCAAATTGGATGGCGGCGACTTGGCGTTTGGCGGCGAGCGCGGGATGGATTCGATCCTGTCGCGCACCGCGACCGTCTCCTCGACCCATCTCGGTTCGGGGCGCAACAAGCTGTTCATTCGCGGCATCGCCGATTCCAGCTTCACCGGCCCGACGCAATCGACCGTCGGCCAATATCTCGGCGATATCCGGCTCAGCTATAATGCGCCCGACCCGGATCTCCGCCTCTACGATATCGACAATGTCGAAATCCTCGAAGGACCGCAGGGGACGCTTTATGGCGCCGGGTCGCTCGGCGGCATTATCCGTGTCATCCCGAAAGCCCCCGACCCGCGTGAGATGACGGTTCAAGCGATCGCGGGCGTGTCGGTCACCCAGCACGGCGACCCCGGCGGCGACATCGCCGCGATCACCAATCTGCCCGTCGGCGACGACGGCCACGCGTTGCGGCTCGTCGGCTATATGCTCACCGACGGCGGCTATATCGACAATCCGCTGCGCGGGCAGAATGACGTCAACCGCGTCCATGTGCGCGGCGGGCGCGGCACCTTCCGCTTCGAGGCCGGCGACGACTGGACGATCGATCTGGGCGGCGTCTATCAGGCGATCACCTCCGACGACGCGCAATATGCCGACAAGGACGGTGCGCCGCTCACCCGCAATTCGATGGTCGAGCAGAATGCGTCCGCGCGCTATGGCATGGGCACAATCGTCGTGATGAAGGATTGGGGCGATCTGCATTTCCAGTCGTCCAACGCCTATATCGATCACCGTCTGTTCGAACGCTTCGACGCCAGCTTGCCCGAAGCACGGCAAGGGACCGATATGTCCAGCGGCGGTGTCCCCGCGCCGCCATCGGTGGGGACGGTCGATGTCGAGCGCCTGTTCGCGCCGATCCAGGTCATTCCGCTAAACGATGTGCCGCGCGTGCTCGACCAGCATAATGCGACGCGCATGTTCGTCAGCGAAAACCGCCTGTCGCGCCCGTATCAGGGCGGCCTCGGCTGGGTTGTCGGCGCCAGCTTTATCGACAATCGCGCGCGGCAGGACCGCGAATATGGCTATGGGCCGCTTCGCGCGATCCTGCCCGGCGTGACCAACAAGATCACCGAACTCACCGGCTATGCCGAAGCGACCGTCGAAGTGATGCCCAACCTGATCGCATCGGGCGGCGT
>NZ_DATFFD010000184.1:0-5295 GCF_035250425.1 Sphingopyxis sp. | reverse complement strand
GTCGACGATTCGAAGCTGATCGAAGGCGCGATCAACGGCATGCTCGCCAGCCTCGACCCGCATTCGGGCTATCTCGACGCGCGCGGCTTTTCGAACCTCAGAACCCAGACCGACGGCGAATATGGCGGACTCGGCCTGTCGGTGACGATGGAAGACGGCGTCGTGAAGGTCATCGCGCCGACCGCCGACACCCCGGCCGACAAGGCGGGAATCAAGGCGGGCGACTATATCACCCACATCAACAAGGAACTGATCTTCGGTCTGACGCTCGACGAGGCGGTCGAACAGATGCGCGGGCGTCCCGGCACCGAGATCGGGATCACCGTCGTTCGCGAAGGCCAGGACAAGCCGATCGAGATGACGCTGACGCGCGAGATCATCGACCTGAAGCCCGTGAAGTGGGAAGTCAGCGGCGATGTCGGTGTCCTCACTGTCACCAGCTTCTCGGCCGACGCCACCACCGACCTGAAGGCCGCGATGATGGCGGTCGAAAAATCGCTCGGCAAGAAACCGCGCGGCTGGATCCTCGACCTCCGTTCGAACCCCGGCGGGCTGCTCGACGAAGCCGTCGGGATCAGCGACCTGTTCCTCGAACGCGGCGAGATCGTCTCGCAGCGCGGTCGCAAGAAGGGTGACATCGAACGTTATTTCGCCGAACCCGGCGACCTCGCCGGCGGCGCGCCGGTGGTTGTGCTGATCGACTCGGGATCGGCGTCGGCCTCCGAAATCGTCGCAGGCGCGCTGCAGGACCAGCACCGCGCGGTCGTGATGGGCGAACGCAGCTTCGGCAAGGGATCGGTGCAGACGGTGCTGCCGCTGACCGACACCACGGCGCTCCGCCTGACCACGGCGCGTTACTACACCCCGTCGGGCCGCAGCGTGCAGGAAGGCGGGATCGAACCTGATATCCGCGTGCCGCAGATTTCGGATCCCGATTATGCGTCGCGGCCGAAGTTCCGCGAGAGCGACCTGCGCCGCCACCTCGTCAACGAAAAGAAGGTCGACAACGGCCTGCTCGAAAAGGACGAAAAGGCCGATCCGCGCTTCTCCGCGACCGCCGCCGACCTGAAGGCGAGGGGCATCGAGGATTTCCAGCTGCATTATGCGTTGCAGACGATCGGGCGCATCAACCCGATGGCACCGCGCATGGCGCAGAGCGGCAAGCCGCCGGTCAAGCCCGCCAAGCCGACCGCTCGCAACTAAGGGGTGCGGCACATGCTGAACTCGCGGCTTTCCGCGCCCGTCGTCGCGTTTCTCGCGCCGCTGCTGCTCTATGGCGGTGCGCTCGTGTCGCAATATGGCTTTGGCCTGCATCCGTGCGAAATGTGTTATTGGCAGCGCTGGCCGCATCAGGCCGCGATCCTGCTGGCGCTGCTCGCGTTGCTGCTGCGCCGCAATGACAAGGCGATGCGCGCGCTCACCCTGCTCGCCGCCGTCGCCATCGCGATCAGCGGAGCGATCGGCATGTTCCACGCCGGGGTCGAATATGGCTTTTGGGAAGGCATCACCACTTGCGCGACCAGCGGCGCTGGCTCCGTATCGCTCGATTCGATCATGAACGCGCCGCTGATCCGCTGCGACACCGCCCAATGGACGCTGTTCGGCATCTCGCTCGCAGGCTTCAACGCGATCTTCTCGGCTTGTGCGGCCGCGTTCGTCTTGACCTTGCTGCGCCGGAAGACCACATCGGCGGCATGAGCAAAGCCGGCAAAAACGCATCGATGATCCGCGTCGACCAGGCGGGCGAATATGGCGCGACGCGCATCTATGCGGGGCAACTCGCGGTGATAGGCGACCGCCACACGATGGCGCGCGAGATCGCGCATATGGCCGAGCAGGAAGAGCGGCACCGCAAATTCTTTGACGATATGATCGCCAAACGCGGCGTCCGCCCGACCGCGCTCCAGCCCTTCTGGAAGGTCGCGGGCTTCGCATTGGGTGCGGTGACCGCCGCAATGGGTCCGCGCGCCGCTATGGCGTGCACCGCCGCGGTCGAGACCGAGATCGACCGCCATTACCGGCACCAGCTCGACGAACTGGGCGACAGCGACCCCGAACTGAGCGCCGCGGTCGACGAGTTTCGCGCCGAGGAACTTGAGCATAAGGAAGCCGCGCTGGCGGCGGGTGCCGAAAGCGCGCCCGGCTATCCGGTCCTCAGCCTCGCGATCCGCGCCGGTTGCCGTGCAGCCATCGCGCTGTCGAAACGTATCTGATAGAATAGCCGTCGCCGTTCACGACGGATGCAGATAATGGCTGCCGTGCCGCCTGAAACGACAAAGGAAGATCGAAATGACCCGCCTCCCCCTGTTCGCGCTGATCCTTGCCGGCAGCACTGTCGCCATGCCCGCCGCGGCGCAGCAGTCGGTGGACGCCGAAAAAATCAACCAGGTCATCGTCTATGGCGACGACAAGTGCGAACAGTCGAGCCCTGACGAAATCGTCGTCTGTAACCGCCTGCCTGAAACCGAGCGCTATCGCGTTCCCGAAATGCTGCGCGGCAATCCGCTCGACGTGCGCAACGAAGCCTGGGCGAACAAGGTCGTCGCGCTCGAACGCGTCGGCCGCTTTGGCACCGACAGTTGCTCGCCGACCGGCCTCGGCGGCTTCACCGGCTGTACGCAGGCGCTGGTCGCCGGCGCGAAGGCCGAACGCCAGGCCGCGAACAAGACCGACTGGCAGGCAATGATCGCCGACGAACGCGCCAAGCGCATCGCGGGCATCGACGCCGCATCGGACGAAGTCGAAGCCGCGGTGGTCGCGGAGGAGCGTGCGCTCGCCGAACGGCAGAAGGCGGCCGAGGAACTCGAGCGTCAGGCGAGCGGCCAGGCGCCCGCGCCGACCGCGCCCGACGAAGCCGACGCGGCGCCGCTGCCGACCCCACCGAAGAACTGAGCTGGCCTTCCGGCGAGCGGTCGCGCCCGGCATTCGCCGGAGCGTGACACCCGCCGTCAGTTCAGCAGATATGTCTGCCAGAAGAGCAGCGAAGACCAGAATGTGTAGTCCACATTCTCCTTCTTGCCCCACTGGTGCCCCTCGTTCGTCGCCACCAGATGCCAGGCGGTGCCGCCGCCCTTGCGCACCGCGGCCACGACCTGATCCGCTTCGGACGCAGGCACGCGCGGGTCGTTGGCGCCGGTGACGACAAACAGCGGCTTGCGGATGTCGGCGACGCGCGTGAGCGGCGAGATTTCCATCAGCTTCCGGCGCTGCGCCGGATCGCGCTCGTCGCCATATTCGACGCGGCGCAGGTCGCGGCGATATTCCTGCGTATTCTCCAGGAAGGTCACGAAGTCGGAGATGGCGACGACGCAGAGGTTCGCGCGCAGCTTGTCGGCGAAATGCGTCGCGGCGGCATAGCACATATAACCGCCATAGCTGCGCCCGGTCAGGCCGAAGCGCGACGCGTCGAGCCGCGTGTCCTTTGCGAGGACATCGAGGAACACCCCCATGTCCTTGACGCTGTCCTCGCGCTTGAACGGCCCGTTGTCGAGCCCGACGAAGCGCTTGCCATAGCCGGTCGAACCGCGGACGTTCGGATAGAAATAGGCGACCCCCAGTTCGTTCACGATATAGTTGGTGCTCCCGAGATATTCGGGGCGCCACTGGCTTTCTGGCCCGCCGTGAACATGCATGATCAGCGGCCGTTTGCCCGGAAATTTCGCCGGATCGGGGCGATAGAGAAATCCCGACATCTCGGTGCCGTCGAAGCTCTTGATGCTGACCAGTTCGGGTTCGACGTTACGCGCGGCGTCCAGCCCGCCGGTCTCGCTCTGCGTCCAGCGCGTCACGGCGAGCGTTTCGGGGTCGATACTATAGGCATCGGCCGCGCTGCGCGCCGACGTGAAACCGATGCCGATCGCACCCCACGGCGCGATGTCGATATGCCCGATGACGCCCGCGGGCAGCGCGTCGACCGTGCGCGCCCGGCCGCTCGCGACGTCGAGCACGCGCAGCCGGCTCACGCCCGCTTCGTTGACCGCATAGGCGATGAATCGCCCGTCGCCCGAGATATCGAATGCCTCGACATCCCATTTTCCCGCGGGGCCGCGCGGGGTGAACGCCCCGGTCGCGGGGTCGAGCGTGCCGAGGCGCTGCACGTCGCTGCCGGCATCGCTCGCCACCCAGATCGTGCCGTCGGACCCGAAGGAGGCGCCGCTGAAAGCGATCTTCTTCGCGTGATTGCCGACCGGCGTCATCTTTCCGCTCGCAAGATCGAGACGGAACAGATCGGTCTTTTCGACCGACGCCGAGCGCTGGACGAGCGCCCAGCTCTTGTCGGGCGCGAAACCTGCGACCGACCAGCCGTTGCTGTTGACCTGCCCGGCCAGTCGCGCTGACGCGGGGTCGCGCGGGTTCATGACATAGATATCATTGTCGCGGCCGTTGTGGCGGGTCGAAGTGAAAGCGACGAGGCTGCCGTCCTTGCTCCACGCGTCGAGCGAATTGCGGCTCTTGCCGTCGGTCAGCATCGTCAGCCGGCCATCCTTCATCGCGAAAATCTGGTAAAATTCGCTGCCGCCGATGTCCTTTTCGATCAGCATCACATCGCCGGTCCCGGGCGCCCAGCCACCGTGCGAAACCGGTTCGGCCTCGAAGGTTAGCTGCTCGCGCGCGCCGAGCGGCCGCGCGATTCGGTGAAGTTGCGCCGTGTTACCGAACCGTGTCGCGACAAGCATCGACCGGTCGGCAGGGTTCCAGCCGACGAACGCCGCGGTGCGATATTCGAGATAGGGCCGGGTCGCCGCCGCCAGCGCCGCGGGCACCGCAGGCACACCGTCGGCGACAAGCGCGGCGGGCTTCGGTTCGACGGCCGGCGCCTCTTCCCCTGCGGCCAGCGCGGGTGCAAAGGGCAAGGCAAGGGCGGCCAGAACGGCGAGATAACGCATGATTGATTTCCCCGGTTTCCTGAAATGGACGGATAGAACCTAGACGCTACCGCCGCCAGCCCCGGAAGCAAGTCGACCAACTGCACACCCGGCTCAACCATTGACCGCATTTGTGAGCCGACAAGGCGATGAATATGGCCGTTTTTGCAGCATTTTCGCAGCTGAGCGCGATTCAGTTGCGAATCCGCGCCGAGCTGAGTGAAAAAATTAACGAATCACTGGCAAGCTGTCTTGACTTGGGAATTTTTGGGGCAAATCGTGCGGTTCTGGGAATCGCCAGCCTAGGGGGCTGTAACATGGCATCAGCATTTGGACCGCGCCTATGGAGGCGCACGACCGTCAGCGTGCCGCCGGCACGGAGCCTGGGTCGCCGAATGACGTGGCATGCCGCCGCCGCCCTTCTCGCCTT
>NZ_DATFFD010000183.1:0-7867 GCF_035250425.1 Sphingopyxis sp. | reverse complement strand
GCATAGGCGAGGTGCGTGAGCCCGCATTCGTCGACGGTGATCCCCGCGACGCTCAGCCGCTCGATCAGCGCCTTGCGCAGTTCGACCCCGACCTCGTCATGGTTGCCGCGCAGCGTGATTTCCTGATGTTCGATATCGTCATAGGGATAACGCGAGCCGATCGAGCGCACCGCGGCTTCGATCTGCGCCATCACGAATTCCTTGTAATCGTCGACATCGAACAGCGCCTGCGCGGTGTCGGTGACGCGCCACACGACCTGCGCCGCCATCTCGATCGGGTTGCCGCGCAGGTCGTTGACCTTGATCTTGTCCGAAATGACATTGTTTGCGCGCACCGCGATCTTCTTGCGCGAAAGCCAGGGCAGAACCCAGCGCAGCCCGCTTTCGCGGTCGGTGCCCTTATACGCGCCGAATAGCTGGATCGCCGCGGCTTCGTTGGGATTGATCAGGTAAAAGCCGCAGAGGATCAGCAGGCCGGCGATTGCGCTCGCAACGACGACGCCCCATTTCCACGCGACCATATATTCGGCGTTGGCGTTGGTGATCCCCGCCCAGGCGGCGACGCCGAGCAACAGCAACCAGATGAACAGCATCAGATAGCCGCTCTGCGTATTGGCGCGCGTCTCGCGACTGCGGTTCAGCGCCGGTGTCCCTGTTTCGACCATGTTTCCCTCCGAATCACCCGATATAAAGATGATATCATATTTATATCGAATCGGGCGGCGGTCAATCGGGATTCGAGCGAACGGACGCGCGCATCGGTTTTTCGCTGGGACAAGCCGCGCAACTGGCCGCACTTGGGGTCGATCGTGTTTAGACTGGGGTGTGTGGGGGTTGTCTATAGCGGCTGCCTGCGGCAGTTTCGAGGCATAGCACAGTTCGGACTTCAAAACTGACGCGATCGTGCGCGCAGGAGGATAGATGCTCCAGGGCAAAAAACTGGTTCAATCCATGTTCGCGCGTAGCGGCTACAGGATAGTAAGGTCAGAATCTGGCGATCAGTATCGGCCGACCCCGGCCGACGCGCGCAACTCTGCCAGCTTGCTCCATGAGATACTTCCCGTGGTGCAGCACAATGCGCTGACCGGAGAATGGCCGACACCGGAATTTCTGGAGGACTATTTCGATGCAAGCCGCCTTGCGATGGCCCGCCTTCTGCTCGACCAATGCGATGCCGAAGACGTCGAAATCGCGGGCAAGCGCGTTCTGGACATCGGGTGCCACGCAGGGTGCCTGCTGCGCCTCATGCGCGGAAGATACCCGGAAGCCTCGCTCTTCGGATGCGACATCAGCGATGTGAAGCTCGCGATGGCCAAACGGGCGTGCCCCGACGCCGAACTGTTCTTCAGCGCGCTCTCGGACCTTCCTCGGTCATCGCGTTACGATGTGGTGTTTCTGATGGAAGTGCTCGAGCATATGGTCGATCCCGAAGCGGTTGTCCGGCGCCTGCTCGATATGGTGTCAGCCGCCGGGACGCTCATATTGACGGTTCCCGATGGGCGGAAGGATCAATTCCCCGCCAAGGAGTATCATGCGGAGTTCGATTCCTACGCGGGCCACATCAACTTCTGGAGTCCCGAGAGCTGGCACTATTTCCTTATGCGAGCCGCTCCCGAGTGGAAACTCAGGACGGGAACGCTGTCGACCGGACATTTGTTCGCGGCACTGAGCATGAAGAATAAGGTGAACTAGACCCTGACCCCAGGATAAACAAAGAGGGCGAAAACGCCCTCTTTGCCTCCCCGGTTCTGTTCAGATTATTCGGTCGGGAAACCGCGCTTTTTCAGCAGCGCCTTCACGTCGGGATCGCGGCCGCGGAAAGCGCGATAGGCCTCGGCGCGGTCGGTCTCGTTGCCCGTCATCAGCAGGATGGTACGGAACTTGTCGGCGACGCTGCGGTCCCATGGGCCGCCCGCCTCGGTGAACGCCGCCCAGGTGTCGGCGTCCATCGTCTCGGACCAGAGGTAGCTGTAATAGCCCGCCGAATAGGCGTCCGAGCTGAACAGGTGGCCGAACTGCGGCAGGCGGTGCCGCATCACGAGCTCTTTCGGCATGCCGATTTCGGCGAGCGTTTCGCGCTCGAACTTGTCGGCGTCGGCCGGCGGAGTCTTGCGGTCGTGCAGCTTCATGTCGACGATCGCGCTTGCGAGATACTCGACCGTCGAAAAGCCCTGGTTGAACTTGTCCGACGCGAGGATCTTGTCGACCAGCGCCTGCGGCATCGGCTCACCCGTCTTGTAGTGCGTCGCATATTTCGACAGCACTTCGGGGGTCATCAGCCAATTCTCGTTCACCTGGCTCGGATATTCGACGAAGTCGCGCGGCACGCCTGCCAGTGCCGGGTAAGTGATGTGCTGCAGCAGATAATGGATGCCGTGGCCGAACTCGTGGAACAAGGTCGTCGCATCGTCGAGGCTGATCAGCGTCGGTTCGCCCTTTGCGGCTTCGGTGAAATTATTGTTGTTCGCCGCGAGGACGTTGCGCTCGCCGCCGAGCGTCTGCTGGCTGCGATAGGTCGTCATCCACGCGCCCGAACGCTTCCCGTCGCGCGCGAAATTGTCGAGGTAGAAGACGCCGACATTCTCGTTCGTCTTGAGGTTATAGACCTCGAAGGTGCGGACCTTGGGATCGAAGACGGGGATCGTGCCGGTATTCTCGCGGAAGCCGAGGTCGTAGAGCTGCCCCGCCGACCAGAACATCGCGTCGCGCAGCTTGTCGAGCTGGAGATAGGGCTTCACTTCGCTTTCATCGAGGTCGTATTTCGCCTTGCGGACCTTCTCCGAATAGAAACGATAGTCCCACGGCTCGATCGTGATCTTGGGGCCCTTGCCGGCCTTGGCTTCGGCGTCGGCGATCGCCTGCATGTCGGCGACCTCTTCCTTCACGCGCGCGACCGCGGCGGGCCAGACCTTCATCATCAGGCCCATCGCCGCCTCGGGCGTCTTCGCCATCGTGTCGGCCATGCGGTAATGCGCGTGCGTCGGGAAGCCGAGCAGCTCGGCGCGCTGCTGGCGCAGCTTCAATATCTCGACGATCGTCGCATTGGTGTCGTTCGCGTCGCCATTGTCGCCGCGGCTGATAAACGCCTTGTAGACGCGCTCGCGAAGGGCGCGATTGGTCGCGCCCTGCATCACCGGCTGCGCCGACGAGCGGGTGTTCTTGATCGCCCACTGGCCGGGCTTGCCATTCGCTTCGGCCGCCGCGGCGAGCGAGGCGACGAAGCTGGGCTCGAGACCCGCGAGCTCGGCCTTGTCGGTGACGAAGGTGTAGAGCTTCTCGTCGCCGAGCAGTTTCGACGAGAAGGCCGAGAACAGCCCTTCGAGCTTCGAGTTCATCGCGACCAGCTTCGTCTTGTCGGCGGGCGACAGGTTCGCGCCGTCGCGGACCATCTCGTCATAGCTGCGCTCGACGATGCGGATCTGCTGCGCGTTGAGGCCGCTGCTGTTCCGCTTGTCGTACACCGCCTTGTAACGCGCGAAGAGCTTGGGATCGAGGAACAGCTCGGTGTAGAAGGTGGTGAGCTTGGGGCTCCATTCGGCGTCGATATCCTCGACGCGGTCGTTCGACTTGTTCGACGTCTGCACGCCCCACAGCGCGAAGAGGCGGTCCATCGTGTCGCCCGCGAGCATCATCGGGACGTGCGTATTCTCGAAGGTCGGAACCTGCGGATTGTCGATCACCGCCTGCACCTCCGCCTTGGTTTCGGCCATGCCCTTGACGAAGGCGTCGGGGAACAGCTCGGGATCCATCTTGTCCCACGGCGGCACCCCTTCGAAGGGGCCGGTCCACGGCGCGAGCATCGGGTTTTTGTCGGCCAGCGCGGTGGCGGGAGGCGGGACGATCGGTTGGGCGGTGGCAGTCATCTGGCTATAACCCACGATCATCGCGGTGGATGCAAGCATGATCGACAAATGACGGGCAAAAGGCTGCGCGGTGCGCGACATCGATAAATCTCCCCGGAGGATAAGGTTTCGAACGAAACCATGTCGGGCGCCGCTTTAACCTTATATGACAGGGGGGTGCAAGCCGGCTAAGCGCCAAATAACTGCTGGATCAGGCCGGGCACGTCGACGCGAAAAGTGAAAATGCCGCCCGCATGCGGCTGCGTTTTGCGTTCCTCGTCGGTCAGATTCTTGCCCGCGCTGGTGACGAACGCGGTCTGGAGGTCGGGTCCGCCGAAAGCGATCATCGTCGGGCGCTGCACCGGCAGGTCGACCGTCTGGAGCAATTCGCCCGCGGGCGAGAAGCGCACGATGCGCCAGCCGTCCCACAGCGCCGACCAGTAACAGCCCTCGGCATCGACCGCGGCGCCGTCGGGACGGCCGTTTCCGAACTCGAACTGGTGGAAGATGCGGCCGTTGCCCAGCGTGCCCGCGGCCGCATCGACGTCATAGGCGCGGATCGCGTGGGTCGGGGTGTCGGCGTGGTAAAAGATGCGGCCGTCGGGGCTGAAGGCGGCGCCGTTGCTCGTCGTCAGCCGTCCGAAGATTTCGGTCAGCGATCCGTCGGGATCGAGCCGGTACAGTGTCGCCGCCGGGTTCGCCTTGTCGCTCGTCAGGCTGCCGACCCACAGCCGGCCGGCGGCATCGACGCGGCCGTCGTTGAAACGCTGCTCGGGCTTGTCGGCGAGCACCGCCGGCCCGAACGGACGCGGCGCGGCGCCCCACTCGTCGATCAGCGCGCAGCCATTTTCGAGCGCCGCGACCAGCCCGCTGCCCGCCCGCGGTGCGATGCAGCCGACCTGCTCGGCGAGGTCCATCGCCTCGTCGGTGCCGCTCACAGGATCGGTGCGATGGATTTTGCGGCCATCGATGTCGACCCAATAGAGGCGGGCTTCGGCGGCGTGCCAGACGGGCGATTCGCCGAGCAGGGCGCCGGCATCGAGAAGCAGTTGGACCATGGAACGGTCTTAGCGCGGGCCGCCGAGGCTGCCCAGCGGCTGCAAACCTATTCGGCAAAGGATGCGGCTCCTCCTTCGTCACCCCGGACTTGATCCGGGGTCCATTCACAGCGCCGGAAGGAATGGATCCCGGATCAAGTCCGGGGTGACGAGGAAAGATAAGGCGGCGACGAAAGAGTCTCTTGCCGTAACGTCTTTCTACTTGACGTGGACGTAAACGTAAGGTCTTTTGGCCGGGAAAGATGCGGCCGACTCCCCGCTTGCGTTCGGCCGCTCCAAGGGAAAGGAACATTATGTCGCTCGATAACCTCTCGCGCTCCGCCTACACCGAGGATCATGAGGCGTTCCGTTCGACCGTGCGCCAGTTCCTCGAAAAGGAAATCGCCCCCAATGCGGCGAAATGGGCCGAGGACGGCATCGTGCCCAAGGACATCTGGCCCAAGGCGGGCGAGCTCGGCATGCTGTGCCCGACGGTTCCCGAGGAATATGGCGGGCTCGGCCTCGACTTCGGCTATAATGCGGTCGTCGATGAGGAAAGCGCCTATTATGGCCGCGCGACGACGGGCTTCTCGCTCCAGTCGGACATCGTCACCAGCTATATCGTCAAATATGGCAGCGAGGAGCAGAAGAAGCACTGGCTGCCCAAGATGGTCGCGGGCGAGGTGATCACCGCGATCGCGATGACCGAACCGGGCACCGGCAGCGACCTTCAGGGGATGCGCACGACCGCGAAGAAGGATGGCAATCATTATGTCATCAACGGGTCGAAAACCTATATCACCAACGGCCAGAACGCCGACCTGATCCTGGTGTGCGTCAAGACCGACACCGAGGTCCAGCCGGCGTGGAAGGGCGTGTCGATCATACTCGTCGAGGCGACACGCGAAGGTTACAAGCGCGGCCGCAACCTCGACAAGATCGGGCAGGACGAGGCCGATACGTCGGAGATGTTCTTCGAAGACGTCCGCGTGCCGATCACCAACTGCCTTGGCGAAGAGGGCAAGGGTTTCATCTATCTGATGAGCGAACTGCCGCAGGAACGGCTGTCGATCGCGGTGTCGGCGCAGGCGTCGGCGCAGCGTGCGTTCGACGACACGGTCGAGTTCACCCGCGACCGCAAGGCATTCGGCAAGCCGATCCTCGATTTCCAGAATACGCGCTTCGTGCTCGCCGATTTGAAGACCAAGCTGCAAGTCGGCTGGGCGCATCTCGACTGGGCGCTTAACCGTCACATGAAGAAGGAGCTGACCCCCGAGGAAGGCGCCGCGGCGAAGCTGTGGCACACCGACCTCCAATGGGAAGTGATGGACAAGTGCCTCCAGCTTCACGGCGGCGCGGGCTATATGAACGAATATCCGATCGCCCGCGCCTGGCGCGCCGCGCGCGTGACGCGGATCTTCGGCGGCACGAACGAGATTATGAAGGAACTGATCGGGCGCAAGCTCTGAAGTAATTGGCCCCTCCCCTTCAGGGGAGGGGCCGCGAGACTTGGTCCGGCGTAGCCGGGCCTTTAGTCGAGCGGGGTGGGGGCCATCAGCCTTGCGCAACGCCGACAGCCCCCACCCCAACCCCTCCCCTGAAGGGGAGGGGCTTTAGTGAGAAAGGAATTCTCCCATGGCTACTGCTTATATCGTCGACGCCGTCCGCACCGCGGGCGGCAAGCGCGGCGGCCGGCTTGCCGGTGTGCACCCCGTCGACCTCGGCGCCGCCGTGTTCGACGCGATCGCCGACCGCAATGATTTCGACCCGTCGGCGATCGAAGACGTCATCACCGGCTGTGTGTCGCAGGGCGGCGAGCAGACGATGGACCTCGGCCGCAATGCGGTGCTCGCGTCGAAGCTGCCCGATTCGATCCCGTCGGTGACCATCGACCGCCAGTGCGGGTCGTCGCAGCAGGCGATGCAGTTCGCGGCGCAGGGCGTCCTGTCGGGGACGCAGGACATGGTGCTGGCAAGCGGCATCGAAAGCATGTCGCGCGTTCCGATGGGGTCGACCGCGATGCTCTATATGAAGGAAGGCATGGGCAATTATAAGTCGCCCCGCCTCGAGGAAAAATACCCCGGCATCATGTTCAGCCAGTTCATGGGCGCCGAAATGATCGTCAAGAAGCATGGCTTCACCAAGGACGACCTCGACGCCTTTGCCTATGAAAGCCATCGCCGCGCCAGGGCCGCGACCGAGGCGGGTCATTTCAAGCGCGAGATCGTCGGGCTCCAGATCGAAACCCCCGAAGGGACGCAGACCCACCTCGTCGACGAGGGCATCCGTTTCGACGCGACGCTCGAAGGCATTGCCGGGGTCAAGCTGCTTCAGGAAGGCGGCACGATCACGGCGGCGACCTCCAGCCAGATTTGCGACGGCGCATCGGCGGTGCTGATCTGCTCGGAACAGGCGCTCAAGGATCACGGCCTGACCCCGCGCGCGCGCATCCACCATGTGTCGGTGACCGCGGGCGACCCGGTGATCATGCTCGAAGAACCTTTGTTCGCGACCGAAAAAGCGCTGAAGCGCGCGGGGATGAAGATCGGCGACATCGACGCCTATGAGGTCAATGAGGCGTTCGCGCCGGTGCCGCTCGCCTGGCTCAAATATCTTGGCGCCGACCATGGCCGGCTCAACCAGCATGGTGGCGCGATCGCGCTCGGCCACCCGCTCGGCGCGTCGGGCACCAAGCTGATGTCGACCCTGCTCGGGGTGCTCGAGGCGACCGGCGGGAAGTACGGGCTGCAGACGATGTGCGAAGGCGGCGGTCAGGCCAACGTCACGATCATCGAGCGGCTGTAAAACTTCTCCCCTCCCGCTTGCGGGAGGGGTCGGGGGAGGGCCTGTTCGTTGGCAGTCCCCGACATGCCCCACCCAAACCCTCCCCTGAAGGGGAGGGCTTTTTTCAGGAGAAACCCATGAAACTCGATTCCACCGTATCCGCCGTCGTCACCGGCGGCGCCTCGGGCCTCGGCGCCGCCACCG
>NZ_DATFFD010000182.1:0-14173 GCF_035250425.1 Sphingopyxis sp. | reverse complement strand
GCGGGGGCGGCGGCGGGGGCGGAGCCGGCGGCGGCGGCGGTTCGGCGCCACCGAAGTTGAACGTCAGCGTGCCGAGGATCGAGTGCGAACGGAAGCGCGTCGAAACGTCGCGACCGAGCTGGTCGACCATGTCGGCATCGGCATTGAAGAAGCGATACTTCAGGCCGACGTCGATATTATCGCTGAGCGGAGCACGGACACCGGCGATCGCCTGCCAGGCAAAGCCCGTGTCCGAATCGTCGAGGAAGTTGCCGGCAAAGACCGGCTCAACCGAAACGCGGGCAACACCGGCACCACCGCCGACAAAGCCCTGAAGGCCGTCGTCGTCACCGAAGTCGAGCAGGCCGTTGACCATGAAGCTCAGCGCGTTCGTATCGCCGGCGAGCGGGAGCGAGCCGGTAATCAGACCGCCCGAACCGTTGACCGTCTGCGGAATGCCCGGAGCGGTGAAGCGGCCCGACTTGATGTCGGCTTCACGGAAACCGACTTCGACTTCCGCGCGGAAACCGCCGAAGTCATAACCGACAGTGCCTTCGACATCATAGCCAGCGCGATGATCGAGCGTACCGGCATTGTTGAACGTACCGATGTCGAGATCCAGGTCCTCGACGAGCATTGCGCCAGCACCCACACCAACATACCAAGAGTTGTCGCGCGCCAAAACAGGCGACGCCAGGGTGGTGGAGGCCAACGCCAGAGCGACGGCAAGCTTCCTCATAGTAATTCCCCTTTCAATTGAGATATACGTCTCGGCAGACGTCCTACTCGCCGCTTTGGTTCCGTGCAAGTGAACAAATCGTCAATCTGTTGCCAAAAAGTCGCACTTGCAACGCGAACGAACCGAAAATTCAGCCTGAAATCAGAAGACCCTGCGCGGCGAGGTGAAGAATCAGTGTGGAGATCGCGCTACGCGCTTCTGAGTCGATTGTCGACCCGCCGGAGGGCGCCATGATCGTCGCCGGCGCGGCCCATGCGGCGCCGTCGAAGCGGAGCTGCGCACCGTCGGTCAGGCGCGTCGCCCGCATCCCCTCGCGCGGCGGCGCAAATCGCCATCCGCCCGCGCTCCGGATCGCGATCGCATTGGCCTTCCCCGTCCAGGCACCCGTCGGCGCCGGACCGACGATCCAGCAGTGCCCCTCTTCCGGGGCCGCGGGCGGCGCGGTGATCGGCCCAGCCTCGACGGCCGCATGAAGCAACGCGTCGAGCAGCGTCAAAGCCTCGTTGTGCGTCACCTCTTTCTGCGCCTGCGCCACCGCAAGTAACGGTAACGCGAAGCGCGGCGTGGTCGGCGTAGCGATCATGGCATTATCCTTTTATGTCAACGGCAACGATAGAGGCGGCGACAGCGCGAAATCCCCCGCCTGCCGAATCTCGATCGCGCAGCCCGGTGGCAGCGTCGCCAGTTCGGCGGCACCGATAGTCAGCGTCGGCGATGCACTTTCCCATGGCCCGATTCCCGGAACCGGCGGCGACGGTGCGATGCGCCAGACCTCATGACTTTCGCCAAGCGGCTGGTCGACATGGTCGCGCCATCCCGTGTCGGCGCGGCTGCGCCGGACCCAGCCGATCGTCACGCCGCCCGCACTATCGGCACGGACCTGCCCGTGTACCGGGGCGAGCGGCCGCAACGCCCGGCCCGCCGCCGGCACATCGACCTCGGTCAGCGTCGTCCCGCCCCGCGGTGCCCATTCGAGCGTCGCCGCGCCGCTTTCCGCCAATCCGGCGAGCGCCTCGGGCAATATCAATAACGCCGGATCGTCGAGCAGGACGAAGGGTGCTCCCGCCGCATGGGTCATTTCCCGCTCGGTCCCGGCCCGCCCGCGCAGCAATCGCGACAGGCGCCACCGCCCGGGTCCGACGGCATCGGCAACGCCGAACTGCAGCAATTCGCCAGCAACCATCGCCCGGTTCGCTCCGCCCAGCAGCGCGGCGTCGCCGACCGATTCCAATGTCATCGCCGGATTGACCAGTTGAACCTCGACGCTGTTCAACAGGTCGAACAGGCAATCGCTTCCTGCCGCCAGCGGCAGGGCAAGCTCGCCCAGCGCCGCGGCCGGTCGCACCGTCCCGACGGGGATCGGCTCGGCACCGGCCGATGCGACGATCCAGCAGTCGGCGCCGCGCCAGCCATCGTTGCTGCCCGCACCGGCAACCAACAGCCGCGGCGCCGATGCCGCCGGACTGCCGATATTGGGAAGGTCGAACAGGCGGACCGTGCCGACAGCGTCGGGCCAATCGGGCGCGCCGACCGGAACGCCAGGTTCTGCCGGAAGCTCGGCCACGGGCAGCGGCTCGTGGCGTTTGAGCTCCAGCAATATGTCGCTCCCGCGCACCGTCCTTCCCGCCAGCCGCCAGCGGCTCCCGTCGGCCAGTGCAATCACATGCCCGACGGTCAACGCCAGCGCCGCAAGGTCGGCGCGCCACACCAGCATTTCGCGTCCGTCCGCCGCGGCAGCGGCAAGCCGCTGCGCCAGCGCCCGCGCCGACGCCGCCGGCAGCACCGCGGGTAAGTCGATCCGCTCCTCACGCACGCCGCCGCCCGCAACCTGGCTCGTCTGCTGGCCCAGCTGATAATCGCGTTCGGGCTCATAATGCCGCAGCCGGATTGTCCCCGGCATAGACGACAGCGGCGCACGGCGATGCTCGGTCCGGTCGCCCGGTGTCTCGCCCCGCCCCGCCTCGCGAAAATCGGCGAGCGCCAACGATTCCCCGGCCGCAGCCGTGGGCGCCAGCCTCCATCCATCAGGCCCGCTCACCAGCCGCACGCCGTCGGCGTCGAACAGCGGCGCGAGCGCGTCGCGCAACCGGTCGCCCGATGCGGCATAGCCCGTAAAGGGCCATTCGCCGCCGCAGCGCGCGGTTTCACCGAACAGGCTGTTACCGACCATACCGGCGTCGATGCCCGCGGCGTCAGCCTCCACCTCGAATGTCAGCGACGGAATCCGGTTGCCGAACGCGCCGAGGTCGAGCTCTTCGAACACCGCATAGGCGCACCCGCGAAACGCACTCGCCGACGCAATACCCAGCGCCGACGCGATCAACGGATCGGCCGCCTGATCCTCGCTTCCGTCATGCCAGCGAAAGACGCAGCGCTCCTGGAACGTCCCGCTCGACCCACGCAGCAGATTGCCGTCGGCCCATATCCGCCCAATCCTGCGGATCGGCCGCGACGACAGCGCGACGGCGAGCGATACGGCATAGCTATATTCGGTCGTCGACGGCCGCCCCTTGCCCCCGCCGCGTTTATTGCGCCGTTCGATCAGGTCGGTGGCCCAGATCACGCTCCCCGCGACGCGCATCGTCCCGAACAGCTGCGGGATCTGCTGGCCATAGGTCGATGCCTGAATCTTCAGATCGGCAAGCCGCGGTCCTTCGCGCCCCTTCGGCTTGAAAATCTGCGCGTCGATCTGCTGGCCCACCGCAGCCCCGATCGCGGCGCCCACCGGACCCCCGACAATCCCGCCGACCACCGTCAGCACCAAAGTCGCCATCAATATGCTCCCGAAATTTTCTCCCCTCCCGCGTGCGGGAGGGGGTGGTCGGAGACCCGTGGCTCCGACCACGAGACTTGCCAGCTTGCTGGCTGGTCGCAGCGGGGTGGGCAGGACAGCAATCGCCACCGCACCACATCCCGCAAATCGTCGTCGATCGGCGTCTCGACCACCTTTCGCAGCCCCGCGTGCGCGTGAACCATACGGTCCGCGCCCATCAGGCCGAGATGAAATTGCCCGGCATCGAGCGCGATCAGCGCGACATCGCCGTCGCGCATATCGGTGCCAACAGGCTCGAATCCCGCTGCGAACAGCCCGGCCTCGACCTGCGCTCGCGACCAGCCGCGCAGCGGATAGCCCACCGGCCGCACCAGCCGCTTTCCAGCCGCGGCATAAGCCGTCCAAACCAACCCGACGCAATCGAGCCCCGTCGCGGGATCGTACCCCTGCGGCCGGAACGGCGCCCCCACCATCGCCCGCGCCGCCGCAAAGGCGCGCGCGCCCAACTCATCCACCGGGATAGCGCGTCAGCAAATCATTGCCCGGCAGATGCGCCTCACCGCGAAAATTGATGGCATTCGCGAAACGGCCGCGGCACGTCGCAAGCTGCTTGTCGCATCCCTCGGTGAGCCGCACGCGCACCACCCCCGTGACCGCGAAGGCGGGCGCTTCGGCCAGATGCAGCACCGCCGCTTCCACCGCGATCACCGGACTGGCCAGTCCGCAATTGGCGCCCTCCATCCACATGAGCTCGCCGAACGCCATTCCGGGCGCGGCCGTATCCAGCGTCACCATGCGCCCATCGACCGCAACAACCCGCCGCACATGCGACAACGGCGCCAGGTCGACCCGGCACATCCGGTCGCCCAGCATCGCGCGGCACGACGGCGAGGTTGCCGGGCACACCGGCCGGTCGAGCAGCCGCGTCACCCCTTGCAATTCGGCGGCAAAGGCCGGCCCGCGCCGCTCGATCGCCCCCAGCGATCCGCGCGCCACCGTAACCGGCGCGACGTCGGCCGCACTCCAGTCGGTGACGAACAGCTCCAGCTCCGCCCCGTCCCACCGCCCGGCGTCCAGATCGCGCGCCGTGATCGCGTCGCTTGTCACAGCACCCTCCAGGTCCATCGTCGCCACATCGAGGCTGTCGCTCGTCTCGAGCGCCGACGGCTTCATCCCCGGCGCCGCGCGATACAAAATCCCGCCGACCATCAGGTCGCGGTCGTGCGAGGTCAGCCCGACGACCACCCCGTCGCGTCGCGCCAGCCGCCAGCACCACGCCAGCGTCACCAGCTCCTCGCGCAGCCAGTCGGGCGCGCGCTCCATCACCATGGCGCGCGCACCTCGACCAGCGGCACGCTCGCCATCTCGCCCGCCAGGAAGGTTGCGCGGCTCACTTCCAGCCGATCGTCGGCAAAGCGCACCGGCACATCGAACAGAAAGCCCGCACGCACCGCGACCCCGGCCGCCGGCGCAACATCGAGCAGCACCTCGCCTTCACCGGTCACCATAAACGCCGCCGTCTCGATACCATCGACCGACACGCGTACGCTGCCCTCCACCGGCAAGCTGACGCGTCGCACCTGCCCGGCATCGCCCGCGCCATAGCGCTTCACCAAAGCGAACTGCCGCCGCGCACCGTCGCCTACCCCCAGCATCTGATCGACCGCCGCCGGCAACCCGCCATCGGCCGCCGAACTGCCATCGAACGGATCGCGAAAGCGGAACCCCCGCGCCGCCCCGCGCCGCGCGCGAAAAAAGTCGATCAGCGTCCGCACATCGGCTTCGGAGCGCACCCCCGGCCCCGCGTCATAGCGCATTCGCGCCTCGGCCCATTCGGTCGCCCGCTGCTCGTGCCCCGACGGCGAGCTCACGATCTGCGTCGAAAATTCGGTCAGGGCCATCGCCTCGCGCCCGATCGCCAGCGGGAAATCCACCGCATCGAAAGCCTGCACAACATCCTCCCCGTTAAATGTCACGAACCCGTCGCGCGCGACCTGCGGCAGCGCCCAGACAAAGGTCCGCGCCGCCCCCGCGCGCCGCGCCGCATCCGCCGCATCGGCGATCGCCGCCCACCGCGCGCGATCCTCGGCCGCCAGCACAAAGCCCGAAAAATAATGCTGCTCTTCAATCGGATAACCAAGCCGCAGCACCATCGCCGCGCGCGCACCCGCCGTCTCCGCCCCGCGCCCGCCGGTCACCCAGTCATAATCCTCAAGCTGCAACACATCGAAGGCCGGCGCCGCCCAACCGTCCGATCGCACCCGCTTCACCTGCACGGGGCGATGGCATTGCGGCCCGATCTCATCCTTTTCGTCATAGGTCATCGGTTGCTCCTCAAAGCAATCGGGCCGGAACGCCCCTTCGCATCGGAAGGGGCACCGGCCCGACTCGCAATTCTTCATGATGTGACACTTGTGCCATATCAGCGTGACGATGTCAATAGAAAAGAACCTATTTGGTTATTTGATAAAGATATGACCTGCGCGCGGCGCCCGGACGCCATCCTGGGTCAAAGGTTCAGCGCCCACCCGGCAACGCCGCCCGCCAGCACGAGCGCGGGGGCGGCGAGCTTCCCCTTCCAGCGCCAAACCGCGAGGACGGCGGCGCCGAAGAGAAGGGTCGCGGGCACCAGGTTCGCGGCGCGTCCCGCCGTCGACCAGCCCAGTTGCAACAGCGTCGCCGCGATCACGCCGACAACCGCCGCCGCCACGCCCGCGAGCACCCGGTGGAGCGCCGGATTGTCGACCACCGCCTCCAGCCGCTCGAAAAAGATCATCGAGAAGGCGAAGGCGGGCAGGAACATCCCCGCCGTGATCGCGACCGCGCCGGGCAGGCCCGCCGCGACATATCCCGCGAAGGTCGCGAAGATGACGAGCGGTGCCGGCAGCATGCCCGCGAACGCGACGCCGTCGAGAAAGCTCGCGTCGCTGATCCAGCCGCGCCCGACGGTGTCGGTGCGCACATAGGGGATCGCGGTATAGGCGCCGCCAAAGGTGAGCAGCCCGCCTTTCAGCCCGGCAACGAACAGCGCGACGATCCCCGCCTCGCTCGCGGCGATGCTTGTCTTTGCCGAAGGCGCGGCACCCGTCACCAGGACGGCGAGCACGGCCGCCGCGACGAAGATCGCCGCCGCCGCCACCGGCCGCTTTGCATAGGTATAGATCAGCCCCGATGCGATCAGCGGAATCCAGAACGGCACGCCCGCCAGCGTCGCGGCGAGCGCGGCGCCCGCGAGCAGCCAGAGCAGCCGGTCTTCCAATATATGCGTCCCGATCCGCTGCACCGCGCGCAGGATGATCGCCAGCACGACGACCTGCACGCCCAGAAAGATCGGCGCCATCGCCGGATTGCCGACGATCCAGCCCTTATAGAGCCACGCCGCGCCCAGCATCAGCACAAAACCGGGCAGCATGAAGCCGAGCCCGGCGAGCAGCCCGCCGATCCGCCCGCGCGCGACCATCCCCAGATGGACGCACAATTCATGCGCCTCCGGCCCGGGCAGGATCTGCATCACCGCGAGCAGCCGGTTGAAACGCACCGGCGAAATCCAGCGCTCCTCCTCGACCAGCGCCTGTTTCACCATCGCGATCTGCGCGACCGGCCCGCCAAAGGCGAGAAAGCCGAAACGCAGAAAGCGAAGGAAAAGCCGGAACAGCGAAAGACTGGGCGGGGAATGGATATCGGTCGTCATGGCAAGCACGCTCCTTGCCGCAGTCGCGGCTTATGGAGCGGAACTTGGACGGCGCGCCGTCTGAACGGGCGTCCGCATTGCCCGCACCGCCCATTTTACCGCATCCGTCCGAAAGGGGAAGATAGACTTTGTTTCAGCGCGACGCATGACCGGATTGGGGGTGGAATTAAGCCATTCCCCTCCCTGAAAGGGAGGGGAGAAGATAATGTCCGCTACCCGCCGAAACCCGCCCTTCCCGCAACATACCACGCAACGCCGACATCCCTCATCAGCCTTCACCTGCTCTTCGTAGAACAAGAGTTGACATCACCCCCACCCCTGCAAAATTGCTCATCGACCGGGTCTCCGGCCAATTTCAAAGGGGGATCCTCGTGAAAATATTTCCTTTCCTCGGCGCGGCTGCGCTCGCGCTGGCGGCCGCCACGACCGGGGCCGCCCACACCGCGGCAGCGCCCGCCGACAGCGCCGCGCAGGTGCCGCCAATCGCCTATAAGGAACGCATCCTCAAAAACGGTCTGCGCGTCCTTTCGCTGCAGGATGGTTCGACCCCCAATGTCATGGTGTCGGTCTGGTACGACGTCGGGTCGAAGCACGACCCCGAAAAGCGCTCGGGCTTCGCGCATCTTTTCGAACATATCCTCAGCCGCAAGACCGTGAACATGCCGTATAATATGATCAACCGGCTGACCGAGGATGTCGGCGGGGTGCGCAACGCGTCGACCAGCTTCGACCGCACCAACTATTATGAGACCGTCCCCGCGCAATATCTCGAAACGATGCTGTGGACGCACGCCGAGCGCATGGCGCGCCCCGTCGTCGACAAGGAGGTGTTCGAGACCGAGCGCAACGTCGTGAAGGAGGAGCTGCGCCAGCGCGTGCTCGCGCCGCCTTACGGCCGGCTGTTCAGCTTCGTACTCAGCGAAAACAGCTTCGACGTCCTGCCGCACCGCCGCCCGGTGATCGGCAGCATCGCCGACCTCGACGCCGCGACGCTCGACGACGCGCGCGCCTTCCACGAGGCTTTCTATGGCCCCGACACCGCGACCTTGATCGTCGCGGGCAATTTCGACGAAGCGCGGCTCCAGTCGCTCGTCGACCAGTATTTTGCCGCTATCCCCAAGCGCGCGAAGCCGATCCCGCTCGCGATCAAAAGGATCGAGCCGCCGATGGCGCCGCGCCGCGTCAATGCGACCGCTCCCAACGTCCCGCTGCCCGTCGTGGGCGCGATCTACAAGACGCCCGGCGCGAGCCACGCCGATATTGCGGCGCTCGAGGTGATGAACGCGGTCCTGTCGAGCGGCGAGAATTCGCGGCTCCACACCGCGCTCGTTCGCACCGGAATGGCGACCCAAATCGACACGAGCGTCGATTTCACCGAGGAAGCCGGCGGCATCACCCCCTTCGCGATCCTCAGCGAGGGGCAGGATCCCGAGAAAGTCGCCGCCGCGCTCGACACGGTGCTCGCGGCCATCGCATCCGCCGAAGTCTCCGACGCCGAACTCGCCGAGGCAAAGACCGAGCTGCTCGCCTCGACGCTCAAGGAGCGCGAGACCTTCGCGGGCCGCGCCTTCGAACTCGGCGAGGCGCTCGTCCTCACCGGCGACCCCGCCGCCGCGAACAAGCGCCTCGACGCGATCGCACACGTCACCAAGGCCGACGTCGCGCGCGTCGCGAAAGCCTATCTCGATCCCAAGGCGCGCGTCGAGCTGCGCTACACCGCGGGCGACGGCGATCCAAAGAGCTGGGCGAACCCCAAACCGATGCCCGTCTTCCCCAGCGTCCCCGCCGCGACCGGCACCCCGAACGCGCTCGCCGCCGAAGCCGCACGGCAGGCGCCCCCCGGGCCCACCGCCGCCCCCGCCGTGACCCCGCCGACGATCGCCGAAAGCCGCCTCGCCAACGGCATCCGCGTCGTCACGGTCAAGACCGGCACCGTCCCGCTCGCGACCTTGAGCGTCGTGATCGGCGGCGGCGCGTCGACCGATCCCAAGGGCCGCGCGGGCGTCGCCTCCATCGCCGCCGGCCTGGCGGCGAAGGGCACCAGGGCGCGCTCCGCCGAACAGATTGCCGCCGCGCTCGAAAGCCTGGGCGCAACGATCAGCGCCGGCGCCAGCCCCGACGGCAGCACCTTCTCGGTCACCGCACCCGCCGCGAATTTGGGCGAGGTCGGCACGATCCTCGCCGACGTGATCCGGGGCGCCAGCTACCCGCAGGACGAATTCGAGCTTGAGCGCAAGCGCAGGACCGATGGCCTCCGGGTCGCGCTGAAGGATCCCGGCGCGATCGCCGCGCTGGTCGCCCAGCCCCTGCTCTACGGCGCCGCGCCCTATGGCGGCCAGGCGGGCGGCACGGTGAAGAGCCTCGCCGCGATCACCCGCGACGACCTTGTCGCCTATCGCCGCACATGGTGGCACCCCGCGAACATCTCCGTCGTCGTCACCGGCGGGATAGACCCCGCCTCAGCCGGCGCGCTCGCAAAGCGCCTGTTCGGCGACTGGAAGGCCGAAGGGCCGGCGCCTGCGCTACCCAAATCGCGCGCGGGCGCTACGCAACCACCACGCACGATCGTGGTCGACCTCCCCGGCGCGGGGCAGGCCGCGGTCCTCGCCGCCGTCCGCGGGGTCAGCCGCTCGGATACCGACTATCCCTCGCTCCTCCTCGCCAATTCGGTGCTCGGCGTCGGCTCGAACGGCCGTCTCTTCACCGAGGTGCGCAGCAAGCGCGCGCTGAGCTATGGCGCGTACAGCAGCATGCCCGCGCGCGCCGACACCGCACTCCTCAGCGCCAGCGCGCAGACAAAGAACGAAAGCGCGACCGAGGTCGCCGAAATCTTCCTGAACGAGTTCCAGCGCCTCGGCGCCGAGCCGATCACCCCCGACGCGCTGGCCAAGCGCCGCGCCTTCCTCGAAGGCTCCTATGGCCGCCAGCAGGCGACCGGCGGCGGCTATGGCGCGATCGTCGCGGGGCTGATCCTCCAGGGGCTCCAGCCCGCCGATGCGCTGGATTACGCCGCACGCCTCGCCGCGGTGACGCCCGAGGCCGCAAACAGGGTCGCCGCCAAGAAGGTCACACCCGAAAACACTTCGCTGATCGTCGTCGGCGATGCAGCCAGGTTCATCGACAAATTGCGCGCCCTCCGCCCCGACCTCGTCGTCATCCCGGCGGACAAGCTCGATCTGGAGTCGCCCACATTGGGGGCGACGTCCTTCTAAAAAGGCCAGTGTGTCCCCGCGAAGGCGGGAACCCATCTCCTGCCGGTTCAAAATAGCTCCGACCGGTGATGGGCTCCCGCCTTCGCGGGAGCACGCCGCTTGATTTTGGACCCTAGCTGGCGATCCGTGCCAACCCGTCCATCACCGCCGTCAGCGCGAGCGCATTCTCGCGTTCCATCGCGCTATGTCCCGCATTGGTCACCACATAGGTCGCGGGCTCCGACCCCGCATCGCGCAGCGCCGCGACCAGCCGCGATGCCTGCGTCAGCGGGCACACCTCGTCGAAGCGCCCATGCACGATATGCACCGGGATGCGCGCGAGCGTCGCAATATGCCTGAAGAAATGCCCCGCCGGAATGAACAGCGCATTGGCGAAATAATGCGCCTCGATCTGCGCGAAACACAGCGCGAAATCGGCCTCGCCGAACTTGCCGGTGTCGGCGGTCTCGGGGATCATGTTCGAAATCACGCCTTCCCACAATGACCAGGTCAGCGCCGCCTTCAGCTGCCGTTCCTTCTCGGCCGCATTCGCGGGCACCATGTCGAAAATCGCCTTGTACGATTTCATCACGTCGCCGCGCTCTGCCGGTGCCAGCACCGACAACAGTTCGGCCCACTCCGCGGGATATTTCATATAGGCGCCGGGCTCGGTCAGCCCGTACGGGTTCTGCTCCCAGGTCGCGGCATTGCCCTGATAGAGATACAGCAGATCCTCGGGCGCCCCCAGGAAGATGCCGCGCAGGATCAGGCTCGCGCAATGCGCCGGATGCGCGATCGCATAGGCCATCGCGAGCGTGCTGCCCCAGCTCCCGCCGAACACATGCATCGGCCCGGCGATCTCCAGCTTCTCGCGCAATTTCTCGATATCGCCGATCAGGTCTTCGGTGGTGTTCCTGGCCAGCGCCACCGCCGGGCCTGACGAGGCAACATTGGGCTCGCTCTTGCCGCACCCGCGCTGGTCGAACAGGATGACGCGGTAACGCTTTGGATCGAAAAAGCGCGCCATCGCCGGCGCGCACGCGCCGCCGGGGCCGCCGTGCAGGAACATTACCGGCTCGCCCGCCGGATTGCCATATTCCTCCCAGTAAATGCGGTGCGCCGGGTCGCGGTCGACCTCGAGCCAGCCGAAGTTCAGGCACGGCGGCTGCGGATAGACCCAGTCGTCGCCGATCTTGCTCGAAGCCTGCAACCGCGAAAAATCCATATCCAGCGCCTTTCTTCAAGCCCCGCCCCGTTCAGGGGGGCGGGTTGGGGGCCATCGGCCTCGCTCAGGGTTTCGAACCCCGGGAAGGGGATCGGAATCCCGGCAGCCTAGCCCGCGCCATCGCCATGTCCACTGCGCGCGCGAAAAGGCCGGGAACCTATGGCGCAGATCATCGTTCAGAACACACTCCTGATCGCGTGATGGATGACGCGCCTTCAATCGCAGGCATGGGCTGACATCGCGGGGTTGGGGCACTCGCGCCGGAAAAGTGATTTTCGGGCGCATTGAAAAGGAGTGGTCACATGCGTTTCCAACCCATCATGCTCAGTGCGCTCGGCGCGCTGGCGCTCTCAGCCTGTTCGCAGCAGGAAGAAGTCGCCGCCGCACCGCCGCCACCCGCGGGTGCGGTGCCGGGCAGCGTCGCCGCCGACCGTGACGGCGACGGCATCATCGACGGCTATTATACCTCGGACGGCATTTATCATCCGAACTATGTGCCGCCCCCGCCCCCGCCGCCGCCCGCCCCGACCCGGCTGGGAGAACGCGGCTGAACACACATCTTCGGGGAGCGCGGCGCCGCGGCGCTCCCCTTTTCCTGACCGTATTGGCGCTCGGCACCACGCTCGCGCCGCCGGCCTTTGCGGCGCCCGCGGCGCAGGGGACTGCGATCCCGCTCGCCGCCGCGATCCGCGAAGAAGCGGGCGGCGACGTCAAACGTTTCTATTCGGCGCGCGCCTACAAGCCGCTCTGGGTGCGCGCGGGCAAGGTCGGCCCCGAAGCCGCGACCTTGCTCGGCTATCTGTCGACCGCCTCGCGCGACGACCTCAAATCCTCATCCTATGATCTCGAAAAACTCGAAGCGCTGATCGCCCGCACCCGCGGCGGCGGCCCGCAGGCGCTCGCGCGCGCCGAAGTCGCGCTCTCGACCGCCTTCGCGCGCTACGTCCGCGACATGCGCAGCCCCGGCAAGGCGAAGATGGACTATGCCGACAAGTCGCTTCGCCCGAAAAAGGCCGACGCCGATGACGTGCTTCGCGCCGCCGCCTTTCCCAAGGATTTCGGTGCCTATATGAAGAATATGGGCTGGATGAGCGAACATTATGTCCGCCTCCGCACCCTCATGGGCCGCGCGCTGGCACAGGGTGCTTCGGGCGACACGATGGCGCGCCTCCGCCTCAACCTCGACCGCGCGCGCATCCTTCCCGGCCCGTACGTCCATCATATCGTCGTCGACGCCTCGTCGGGACAGCTCTATTATTATGGATCGGGCAAGCGCGCGGGGTCGATGAAGGTCGTCGTCGGCGCGCCCGAGACGCAGACGCCGATGCTCGCGGGCAAGCTGCAATGGGCGATCCTCAACCCCTATTGGAACGTCCCCGACTATCTCGCGCAGAAAAGCATCGCGCCCAAGATACTCGCGGGGCGCAGCCTCGCCTCGCTACGCATGGAGGCGCTCTCCGACTGGGGGTCCAACCCGCGCAAGCTCGACGCCTCCGAGATCGACTGGTCAGCGGTCGCCGCGGGCGATCAGCTGCTGCGCCTCCGCGAGCTTCCCGGCGGCGCCAATTCGATGGGCCGCGTTAAATTCCTCTTCCCCAATGACGAAGGCATCTACCTTCACGACACCCCCGAACGCGCGCTGCTCAAAAAGCCCGACCGCCATTTTTCCAACGGCTGCATCCGGCTCGAAAACGCCGCCGCACTCGGCCAATGGCTGCTCCACCGCTCGATCAACACCAAATCGAAGACCCCCGAACAGGCGGTCGCGCTCCCCGTCGAGGTTCCCGTCTACCTCACCTATATTACGGCGGTTGCGACCGACCGCGGCATCGCCTTCCGCAACGATGTCTACGGCCGCGACGGATAACCCCTAATCGTCGTCCCGGCGAAGGCCGATGCAGTCGCGCTGGGAACGTTCGAAAAGCCGGGGTCTTAAAGCCGGGGTCTTGGGGAAGTGACCCCGGCTTCAGGGCCGCAAGCGTTCGCCTGTTCTCCTCGCCGATCAGAATGAAATTCTGGCCGTCACGCGAACGCCATGGGTGTTACGATCCGATGCCAATACCCCCGTATAGGCGGCACCGATGCTGAAGGCACCGGCGCGATAGTCGAAGCCGGCTTCGACTTCGGCCGAATTTTTGGGGATCAGCGTGCCGACGATGACGAAGGTTGTGCCGCCTCCGCTGGCGAAGGCCGAACGGTTGATCCCGGCGCGGTCGCCGAACGCCCGGTTCCAGGCGGCCGAAGCATAGGGCTGAAAATCCGGTTCGCTAGCGTTGAAGCGTGCGCGCGCGCCGAGGCTGAGGAAGGTCGTTTCCTGCTTTGCATCGGCAACCGCAAGCGCCGCATTGCCGCCGGTTTCGAGGAAAGCGTCGCTTTTGGTCCGAACATGCGCCAGCCGGGCGAAGGGAGCGACCGCGGCCTTGCCCATCGTCAGGTCATAACCGGCTTCGCCGAAAATCTGCAGCGTGCCGGCATCGCGGTTCGACGTCAGCGTCTGTGCGAGCGGTGCGAAAGTCACCGCGCGCGTCGTGTCGACGTCGTGCCAGGCATAGGCGAGGCCAAGGCTGCCGCGCAG
>NZ_DATFFD010000181.1:0-6897 GCF_035250425.1 Sphingopyxis sp. | reverse complement strand
ATCAGGTCGCGAGCGCACCGACGCGAAAAAAGCCGCAGGCAACCGTCGCCGGTTTACCGCAGCTTTTCAACGCTGTCGAAATCCCCGCCGCCCTATCCGTACAGCCCGCTGCGCAAAGTCAGGCTCTATCTCGGACGGTGGAGTATGCGGGTGATATAGGATTTGGGGCGCGTGGTGTCAACGGCGGGCACGGATATCGACGCCCGCAACGTCGCAGAAAGCCGCCGTCCCTACATTCTCGACTATGTGTCGGGATTTCTTTCCCTGAAAACGGCGACGGCCTCCAAGATCGTCGGCTTCCAAAGTTCGGCATCGGCGGGAAAGGCATTCAGAAAATAATCCAGTGTCGTGTGGGGACAAATCAACTCGTTGGCGCCGATCTCGCACTCCTCCTCTTCATCGATCCCGACATAGTTCGCGAAAGCGATCCATACGAGATCCGTCTCCAGGTTTCGAAAACCGACATATCTGATCGCGACTTTCGGTATGTCACGTTTCCAAACCGCTAATTCTTCGAACATTCGAATCCTGCTCCTAACAGGCGATCACATGGGCTTAAAACACGCCCTTCAACAACCCCGCCGGGTTCCGCCGCAGCGCAGCCTCTTCGCCCGCCATATAGTGAAAGATGCCTTTCAGCGCCTGATCGGTCACCGATCGCGTCAGCCCGTCGCGCGTCAGCCCCGCCGATGCCATCAACTGGTTGCCCTTCGACAACTGATCGAGCTGGCGATAGGCGCCGACATTCTCCAGCGCCGATCCGATCAGCGGCGACACCTTGGTGAACAGCACGCTGCCCGCGCTCGTCTGCAAATAGCGTGTCGCGCCGTCGTTCTTCGTCACCAGCGCCGGCGCGTCGGTCCAGCGCAGATTGTCGATCGCGGCGCGAAATATCGGCTTCGCCTCGCCCGCCGCCTTGCCGCCCGCGTCGTTCAGGCTTTTGGTGAGATTGGTCGTAAGCCCCAGCTTGTCGCCCATGCCAAAGAGTTTCGACGCGAGCTTTCCGCCGGCCCCGGGCAATAATATTCGCACAGCGGTATCGCGATAAAAGGCGCCCGGCTCCGCGAGCTTGTCGAGCGCGCCGTCGGACGCACCCGCGATCAGCCCCTTCACCCCGCCCTTGGGCAGCTTCGCCAGCGCCCACGGAGCATGGCTCAAAGCGAGCATCCCGATCGAGCCCGCGAGCAGCATCCGCCGCGCCATCATTGCTTCGTGCGTTTTCATGATCCACCTTCCCTGCCCGAGCCCGTTGCCAAGTCTATCAGCAAAATAGTCGCGGCCAAAGCGTGCCGACGGCGTAGGGGTGAAACGCTGCCTCAAAATCTCGTCACCCTGAACTTGTTTCAGCATCCATGGCGGACCTCTGGTCTAACGCTGCGCCGAAGGAAACGGCAGACCATGGACCCTGAAACAAGTTCAGGGTGACGAAAAAAGAAACATATACTTCTGGCTGATACTCACGCCGCGCTGCGCAGCCGGTTCCGCCCCTCGCGCTTCGCGACATAGAGCGCCTTGTCGGCGCGGTGGAGCAGTTCTTCGATGTCGGCTTCGCCGTCAAAGATCGCGAGGCCGACGCTGATCGTCGCATTCGGAAGATCCTCGTCGTCGGCGGTTCCGGCCTCGACCGCCTTGCGGACGCGCTCGGCGACGATTTCGGCGGCGTGCGCGCTCGATCGCTGGAGGATGCAGACGAACTCCTCGCCGCCGATCCGGCCGAGCATGTCCGCGTCGCGAAGCGCCGCCTTGGCGCGCTGGGCGACGCGGCGGATGACATCGTCGCCCGTCACATGGCCATAGGCGTCGTTGATCTGCTTGAAATGATCGATGTCGAAGATCGCGACCGCAAGCGGCGCACCATGGTCGCGCGCGCCGGCCAGCGCCTTTTCGAGGAAAGCGAGCGTGTGGCGGCGATTGGGCAACCCGGTGAGCATGTCGGTGTTGGCAACGCGTTCGGCCGCGCTGCGCGCCGCCTCGAGGATCCGGGCGTTCTCGACCGTCTCGCTCACGTCCTGCACGGTGCCGAAAATGCCGGCGGCCCGGCCGTTCCGCCCCATTTCGATCGAACCGTGCGATTTGACGTGCCTGATCCGGCCGTCGGCGCGCAATATTCGCCCCTGAAATTCGAAAGGCTGGCCGGTCCGCACGGCCTCCGCCAAAATCTTGCGCACCGCCAACCGGTCCTCGGCCACATATTGTTTGACGCTATAGTCGACATCGACCGGCACTCCAGGCTCCAGCCCGTGGATGCGATAGGTCTGGTCGGACCACTGGATCGTCCAACGGGCCAGGTCGACGCGCCAGTGTCCGACCAGCGCCGCGGCTTCGGCCTGGAGCAGCCAGCGGTTGCTCTGCTCGAGCCGCCGGGAGAGCCGCCGCTGTACGACGAGCAACGCGGCGAGCGGCAGCGCAACGACCAGCATCGACAGCAGGTAGAATTGCAGGAAGAATATCTTGACCTTCGGCGCGCCGTCGATGGCTGCGATCGGGCCAAAACCCTGCGCCGTCAGCAACGAAGCGATGATCGCGACAATCAATATGCCGGCGGCGGCGCCAAAAGGCCCCAAGCGGTACGATGCGACAATGACCGCCACATAGGGCAGGAAATTGACCGGAAACTGCGATTGCGAAAAGCATATGGCCGTGATCGCGGCGGCACCCGTCAAGATCGCCGTCGCTTCGGTTTTCATGCCCGCCGGCGCATTGCTGAACGCGTTCGAGACGATAAGCCGCGCGAGCATCACAATCGGCGGCGTGACGATCAATATGCCGAGCGCGACCGTCGTCAGCCAGGACAGGAAAAAATCGAGGCCGGTGCCGGCAAGCAGCGTCGCTATACCCGCGCCGACGAAACTTGCAGCCAGCGCGGCGCCGCAGAAACGCACGACATCGCGCGGCGCCGTAAAGGATAGTTCGCCGGGTTCGCGCTGACGCAACAGCCACAGCGCGACGGCAGCCTCGACGCCATTGGCGAAAACGAAGGCCGCCGACATCGCGAACCCCGTGCCGCCGAGCATGTTCGCGGCCATGCTGGACGCCGCCATGCCGGTGAAGGATACGAACCGCCAGCGCGCGGGCATCAGGAGAAGAAGCGCAAGGAAATATCCGCTGGGCGGCCACACCGCCGCGATATTGTCCGCGCCCTTGGTCGCATACAGCGACAGGCTGGCCAGCAGGAAATATCCCGTTGCGGTCAGCAAAAGCCAAAAGATCGCTTCGACTCTGGGGGGCAGCGACCGGGTCATGCGCCCAGATAACCACAAACCGGAAAAGAAACCGCTAAATAATGCCGGCCGTGCCTACCCCCGGTCGCGCCGCCATATCGAACGCTCCTTCAATCGACCCCGCCGAAGGTCATGCCAACCACTTGTTCGACCATCGCCTCGTCCCAATCGATACGCCGGTCGAGGATCAGCATCGCCAGGCCATGAACGAGCGACCAGGCGTGGAGCGCCGCGGTATCCGGATTTTCCAGATGCGGCATCGTCTGCGCAACCCCGGCACGCAGCAAATTATAACCCACTTCGCCGCCATCGGTGCCGGCCTCACAGCGTTCGGACATCTGGCGGGTGAAGCTCAGCCGGAAGACCGCCGGTTGGTCATGCGCAAAGCGGACATAGGCGATGCCGGTCGCCTTGAAGCCCGCCTGACCGCCGCCCGCCTTCAGCCACGCCTGCGCCTGCAATGCCCCGAGCCGCCGCAACCCTTCGTCGGCGAGCGCGTCGAGCAGCGCTTCCTTGTCGGGGAAATGCCGGTAAAGCGCCGTCGCGCTGACCCCGACGTCGCGCGCCAGCGCGCGCAGCCCGAGTTCGGCGCCGTCGGCCTCCTCCAGCCGCTTCAGCCCCGCCGCGATCACTGCCGCGCGCAGGTCGCCATGATGATAAGCGCCCGCCGCCTTCGCGCCGTCGCCTTTTATGTTGACACTGTTATCTTTGTTCGCCATCATGTTGTCACTGTAAACATTTCGAGTCGTCCGCACAAGCCCCCGCCAAGCGTGACTTTCGCCCATATCCGTAAGGAGCAATATCATGGCAAGCAATGTCGAAACCCTCATCCGCGGCGCGGTTGTCAAAGGCATCGGCAAGGTCGCCGACTTCAACCGCAAGCGCCTCCCCCGCCCCACCGACGCGCACCCGTTCCTGACCGGCATCCACAAGCCCATGGCCGAAGAGGTCACGCTGGAGGAACTGCGCGTCGACGGCGAAATCCCCGCCGCGCTGACCGGCCGTTACCTGCGCAACGGGCCGAATCCTGCGGCCGCCCCCGATCCCGCCAGCTATCACTGGTTTACCGGCGCCGGCATGGTCCACGGTATCCGCATCGAAGGCGGCAAGGCCGACTGGTATCGCAATCGCTGGATCCGCGGCTCCGAGGCGTGCGAAGTGCTCGGCGAGGACTTGCCTCCCGGGCCGCGCGAAACCAGCGACGCGCCGAACACCAATGTCGTCGGCCTCGTCGGCCGCACCTTCGCCATCGTCGAAGCCGGCGGAAAGCCGGTCGAACTCGGTTATGAGTTGAACACGATCGCGCACAACCCGTTCGACGGCACGCTCGCGGGCTCCTACACCGCGCATCCGCATCACGACCCCGCGACGGGCGAGATGCATGCGATCACCTATCGCGGCGACGAGCCGAACAAGGTCTGGCACGTCGTTCTCGACAAGGACGCGCATGTCGTCCGCGAGGAAGCGATCGCGGTCAGCGATGGCCCGTCGATCCACGACTGCGCGATCACCGAAAATTATGTGCTGGTCCTCGACCTCCCGGTCACCTTCTCGATGAAGATGCTGCTCGCGGGCTATCGTTTCCCCTATGCGTGGAACGACGCGCATCCGGCACGCATCGGCCTCCTCCCCAGAAAGGGCCGCGGTGACGAAGTCATCTGGGTGCCCGTCGAACCCTGCTATGTCTTCCACCCCGCCAACGCCCATGAAACCGGGGACGGCAAGGTGATCGTCGACGTCGTCGTGCACGACACGATGTTCGCCCAGTCAACGCGCGGCCCCGACAGCGAAAAGTCGCGCATGGAACGCTGGACGATCGATCCGGTGACGAAAACGACGGTCCGCACCGTCATCCACGATCATGCGCAGGAATTCCCGCGCTATGACGAACGGCTGACCACCATGCCCTATCGTTATGTCTACAGCGTCGCGATGCCCGACGGCGAGAGCATCGAATGGGCGATGGCCGACACGCGCTTGTTCAAGCACGACCTCGACAAGGGCACGACCGCAATCCATGATTTCGGCCCCGGCCGGCATCCCGGCGAGTTCGTTTTCGTCCCGCGCAGCGAAAGCGGCGCCGAGGACGACGGTTGGCTGATCGGGCTGGTCGTGAACATGAATGACGAGACGACCGCGCTCGTCATCCTCAACGCCGATGACTTTACCGGGTCACCGCAAGCTGTCGTACATCTGCCGCACCGGATTCCCCCCGGCTTTCACGGGAACTGGATCGCGGATTGACGATATCGGGGCGCTTCATCAGCGCCTCGGTCACTCTGAGCGACCGTTCATTGTCGACATCGATCGCCGTCGCCCCGGCGCTCACCAGCAGCGGGGCGATTTCGACGTCCAGATGGCGCGAAAGGCGCGCGAAGATGTGGTGGATCGGACCGAGCCCGAAGCGGAAACGGAGCAGGTTGATCAGGCCGAACGCCTGCATCACGCGAAACGGCTTCTTGACGAACTGGCCGCCGCCACGAAACGCCTCCGCCGCGCGGAGCGCGTTCGGATGGCCGAGCCAATAGGCGTTGCAGTTCGACACCGCGACGTCCGAAAATTCGTAAAAGCGCCGCTGGCCCTCGGGATGAACCGCCAGCACATCCTCGCGCCGCGCCAGCGCGACCCCGGCATCGGCGCCGAGCCGCATCGCCTCGGCTTCGATCTCCGCGATCGTCGCGGGGGTCAGCAGGCAATTATCGGCGGTGGTGACGAGCAACGGAAAGCTGGCCACCCCCGCGACCGCGAGAACCGAATCCGCGAGATTGTTGGCCGCGGGAACGACGGTCAGGCGGTTGCCGAGCAGATCGACGACCGGATCGTTCAAATCGCCTAGCAGCGCGGCGTGGTGCGTCGATACGAACACATGGTCGGCCTCGCTGTCGGCCGCACTTTCCAGCACATGCGCGATCATCGGACGGCCGGCGACGGGCACAAGGCATTTGTCGGCAACGCCATATGCCTCGGCGAGCGCATCGACCGCCCCGGCGCGGCGGCCGGCAAGAATCAGGATCGAACCGCTCATGCGGCGCTCCGCCGCGCCGCGGCGGGCGCGATCTGACGCATCATGCTTTCGGCGACGATCGTTTCGATCAGCGCCGCGTGGGTGAAGCCGGCGGCGACGGCCGAGCGCGAGAACAGCTTTTCGGACCAGAGATTGCAGTTGAGATTGACCTCGAGCAGCCGGGCGTCGCCGGTCGTATGATCGACGCGAAACTCGAACCGGCCGTAATCGAACGGGCGAAAGATATCGGCCATCCGCTTCGTATAGCCGACAATCCGCGCCGCAATCGCGGGATCGTCGAAGCGCTTGATGCAATATCCGACGTTACCGACGAGGTCGCGCTTTTCCTGATAGGTGCGCAGCTGCGCCGGATCGTCCTGCTCGAAAATCATCATCGGCAGCATCGCGGGCTCGCCGTCCACGGTGATCACGGGCACTTCGATGTCGCTGCCGTCGATGAAGGGCTCGACGAGCGCGTCATGGTCGAGCGCGTGAATTTCGGCGACCGCCTGCGCAAGTTGCACCCGGTCGTGCGCGTCGCGGACGCCCCAGGAGGCCGAGCTGTTGTTCGGCTTGATCACCCAGCGCCGCGCCGGCGGGCAGCGCGACACGTCGACAGGTGCCCCGCGGCGGAACAATGCCCAAGGTGCCGTGGGCACGCCGCGCGCCGCG
>NZ_DATFFD010000180.1:0-10568 GCF_035250425.1 Sphingopyxis sp. | reverse complement strand
AAGTCTCGCGGCCTCCCCCATCAAGGGGGAGGGTTTAATTGGCCTTCGCAACCCGCCAGATCACCCCGCCGGTATCGTCGGCGACCAGCGCGCTGCCGTCCTTCGCCACCTTCACATCGGCCGGCCGGCCGCGGGTGGTCTCGCCGTCATTGCCGAGGAACTGGTCGAGCAAGGTGACGGGCAGCGCGTCGACGGGCTTGCCGCCCGCGCCGAACTTGACGAACACGACGCTGTAACCCGCGACAGGTTCGCGGTTCCACGACCCGTGCAGCGCGATCAATGCGCCGTTCGCCCAGCGCTCGCCAAGGTCGAGGCCTTGGGTGAAGGTGAAGCCCAGCGGCGCGGTGTGGGCGCCCAGCCCATATTCGGGTCGCTTGACGTACTGGCGGCGATCCTCGGCCTCGGGTTCGACGCGCGGATCGATGTACCCGCCCCAATAATACCAGGGCCAGCCATAGAAATCGCCCTCGGTGACGTCGGTCAGATAGTCGGGAACCAGGTCGCTGCCCAGCATGTCGCGCTCGTTCACCACCGTCCACAGCCGGTCGCTGCCGGGATAGAAATTGAGGCCCACCGGGTTGCGGATGCCGGCCGCAAAGGTGCGCATATATCCATTCTCGGGCCGCACCTCGAGCACGCTGGCGCGGCGGAACTCGCGATTTATGCCGGCTTCGCCGATATTGGAATCGGCGCCGACGCCGACGTAGAGCCAGCCGTTGGGCGCAACCGCGAGGCTCTTGGTCCAATGGCGGTTGGTGCCCTTTGCGGGCAGGTCGACGAGCTTGGATGGCTTGCCGCTCATCTTCGTTTCTCCCGCCACATAGGGGAAGGCGAGCAGCGCGTCGGTATTCGCGACATAGAGCGTGCTGCCGACCAGCGCCATGCCATAAGGCGAATTGAGCCCCGTGATATACGCTGTCTTCACTTCGGCCTTGCCGTCGCCATCGGCGTCGCGGAGCAGGGTGATGCGGTTCGCCGACGGTTTCCGGCCGGTGCCGCCCTTGCCCATCAGATTCTTCATGACCGCGCCCTGCACGCCGCCATCCTTGCGCGGCGGGCTCTGCGATTCCGCCACCAATATGTCGCCGTTCGGAAGGACCAGCATCGTGCGCGGATGGTCGAGCCCTTCGGCAAAGCGCGCCACCGCCAGCCCCTGCGCCGCGCGCGGCGCCTGGCCTGCGGGCCAGCTCGTCGCTTCGGGCACGTTCACCGTCGGGAAGCTCTCGGTCTTTTGCGATGCCATCACCGGCACCCGCCCGCTGAGCTCGGCGGTCGAGAAACGCGCCACATCGGGGCGCGACATGACGTATAATGTGATGCCGCCGACGATCAGCAGCAGCAACAGGGCGATGGCGGCATATTTCAGGATCTTGCGCATGACGCCTGTCTACACGCGCGGCGCGCGGCGTCAAAGGGGGTTGCATCGGCACGCAAATGCTTAACCGCCGAGGGCTTGCTATTAACCTTACCCGATCGTTCATCACGGTTGGGAACGGCGCGGTGAGGGGCGTGCGTTAGGAAATGCACTCGAAGTAACGGACCAGGAATTCGATGCACCTGCCAGCACCCTTTCTCACCGACCGCGACGCGGTCGAGGATGCCCATGCGCTGATCAGCATGCATGGCGAAGAAGCGGGCTTCGCCGCCGCAGCGCGCGCCGAGCAATATCGCGTACTCGGCAACCACGTTCATTTCGCCCGCTGGCGCCAGATCGAGCGGCTGATCACCTATTTGTCGATCGAGGACATCCTCGACACGGTGCACTGAATCCCCCTCCTCCCCCTTGATGGGGGAAGGCTCTAAAGCCGCAGGCCCGCGGTTTCGGGCAATCCCGCCATGATGTTGAGATTCTGGACGCACGCGCCGCTCGCGCCCTTGCCCAGATTGTCGAGCCGCGCGACGAGGCGCGCCTGGCCGGCATCGCTATTGGCAAAGACGAACAGCTCAATCCTGTCATCGCCCGCATCCGACGCGCGGAGAAGCATTTCGCCGTCCGCCGGCGCCTCGCCCATGACGACGATCGGACTCGCGCCATAGAATTCGGTGAGCGCCATGCGCAGCGCGCCCGACGACGCGGCACCGGGCATGGCACTCAGCGGCAACGGAACCTCGACCACCATTCCGCGATGCGCGGCGATCACGGCGGGCGAAAACAGCGGGCCGATCGCAAGGCCGCACCGCGCCTGCATTTCGGGCACATGCTTGTGGCCGAGCCCTAGCGCATAGCCGCGCCATGCGATGTCGGGATCCTGCTCGAAACGTTCGATCAGCGCCTTGCCGCCGCCCGAATAGCCGCTGACCGCGTGGCAGATATAGGGCCAGTCGGCGGGTAGCAGGCCCGCCTGCACGAGCGGTGCGACCAGCGCGATAAAGCCCGTCGAATAGCAGCCCGGGTTCGACACGCGCGCGGCCCCCGCAACGGTGTCGTGCCCGCTGACTTCGGGAAAGCCATAGACCCAGCCCGGCGCGACACGATGCGCGGTCGATGCATCGATGACCCGGGTGCGGTCATTGCCGATCATCGCGACCGCCTCGCGCGCCGCATCGTCGGGAAGGCAGAGGATCACGAAATCGGCGTCGTTCAGCGCCTCGCGCCGCGCCGCGGCATCCTTGCGGCGCGCATCGTCGAGCGCGATCAGCGTGAACTCGTCCCGTCCGGCAAGGCGCTCGGCGATTTCGAGGCCCGTCGTACCCGCCGCGCCGTCGATGAAAACCGTTTTCGTCATATCTTATCGCAGTCTTTTATATCCGCTCACCGGCGGATCATGATCCTTTGCGGCCGAACGCGCGATCACGTCGGCCAGCGGTTCGCTGTTCACCGCCATCCATCGTCGGCTGGCGTGAATGATCGTCTGGCTGTCGGCCATGATGCCGACGTGGCCGGGGAAAAAGACGAGGTCGCCGCGCGCAAGCTCTGCCGGGTCGACATCCTTGTCGGCACCGAGCGCCGCAAGCTGGAGGTCGCTATCGCGCGGAAGCTGGATTCCCGCGGCCGCCCAGACGAGCTGGACGAGGCCCGAACAGTCGATGCCTTTCGTGGTGCGGCCGCCCCAGACATAGGGCGTGCCGATCATCTGTTCGGCGAGTTCGGCGGGGTCGTTGTCCGCTGCACCGACTTCGACAAGCGAAGCGAGCGGCAGGTAGCCGTGCGAGGTTGCGAGCCACTCGCCCTCGGGCTCGCCCATCACCAGCGCGCCGCGCGGCAGGACGGCGGGGCCGCCGCTCGCGGCGTCGGGCGCGCTGTGCAGCATCGCCTCGATCATCGCGACGCGGTGCGTCGGCGCGATCGGCGCGGCGAGCGCCTCGGCGGCGAGATAGCCGACATAATGGTCGGCGAGACAATAGCCCCACGCCCAGCCGCCGGTGAGGTCGAGCAGGGCAAAGCCTTCGCCGAACAGCAGCTCGCTCGTCTGGTCGGCGTCGACCGACGGCGATGCGCGCAGCGATGCGGCGGGCAGCACGCCGCTGCGCATCATCGGTGCGGCATAATGCGGCGCGAAATGCGTTCCCGCGACCGCGATATCGGCCAGGTCGGGGCGGATCGCGACGACGCGGGGGTCGAACGCCTGCGACGTGCCGGTCAGACCAAAGCGATCGCGGCCCGCACCCGCGGCGCCAGGACGCCCCATGCGCACGCGGTTTGCCGCTGAATTATCGCCACTTTCTGCTGTCACTTGCCGTCCTGTAAAAAGCCGAGTTCCGCGCGGGGCGGACAATCGCGCGCCATTAGACCAGCAGACCCCTCTTTATCAAGAATGTTCAGTTTTTGCCGCGGCGGTCGTAGCGTGCTTGCAGCATCGCCCACGCGGCACGCAGGCCCAGCGCGGCGCCGCCTTTCGGCCGCCCGGGCTTTGCCGAAGGGCGCCAGGCGAAGGTGTCGAGATGCACCCACAGCGCCCCCTCGGGCACGAAGCGCTTAAGGAACAGCGCCGCGGTGATCGATCCGGCAAAAGGCGAACTGCCCGCATTGCCAAGGTCGGCGATGTCGGTTTCGAGCAGCTCGGCGTAGCCGTCCCACAGCGGCATCCGCCATAGCGGATCGTCGCGTTCGATCCCGCCCGTGAGCATCGCCTCGGCAAGCGCGTCGTCATTGGCAAAGAGCGGCGGCAGGTCGGGGCCGAGCGCGACCCGCGCCGCGCCAGTCAATGTGGCGAAATCGACGATCAACTCGGGCTTGGCTTCGCCCGCCCTCGCGAGCGCATCGCCCAGCACCAACCGTCCCTCGGCGTCGGTGTTGCCGATCTCCACCGTCAGGCCGAGGCGGCTTTTCAGCACGTCGCCGGGGCGAAAGGCGTCGGCCGAGATCGCATTTTCGGCCGCGGCGACAAGACAGTGAAGCCGCACCGGCAGGCCGCTCGTCATCACCAGTTCGGCGAGCGCGAGCACATGCGCGGCGCCGCCCATATCCTTCTTCATTAGCCGCATGCCCGCCGCTGGCTTGATGTCGAGCCCGCCGCTGTCGAAGCTGATCCCCTTGCCGACCAGCGCGACGCGCGGGTGGTCGTCCTTGCCCCACTCGATCTCGATCAGGCGCGGCGCATGATGCTTGGCGGCGGCGCGCCCGACCGCGTGGATCATCGGATAGCCCTGTTCGAGCGCCTCGCCCTTGGTGACGGTCAGCTTGCCGCCATGCGCCTTGGCGATGCGTTGGGCGGCCTTCTCGATCGCCGCCGGCCCCATGTCGGCAGCGGGGGTGTTAACGAGGTCGCGGACGAGCGCGACCGCACGCATTTCGGCGACCAGCGGCGCGATCGCGCCGACATCGGTTGTCAGCAGCACGCGCGGCCCTTTGGCCGGCGGGTTCGATTTATAGGTGTCGAAGCGATATTGCGCGCTCATCCAGCCGAACAAAGCCTTGCCTGGTTGCTGGCCTTCGAGGCGATAGCGGCCTTCGGGGAGGATTTGCCCCAGCTTGGCGAGGCACCAGGCCGATAGGCTGTCGACTTTCGCGACGGTCGTGACGACCGCCCATTTTTCAGGGTCGTCGCCGGGCAGGATCGCGTGGACGAAGGCATCGGGTTTGAAACCGACCGCGGCAAGATGCGCGCGTTCGCGCGCGCTGCGCCCCTTCAGCCATTCGTCATAGCCCTTCTTGTCGACGAGATGGATCGGGCGCGCGTCCTGCCCCTTGTCGGGCTGGATCAGGTCGGAATAGTCGGTCATGCGGCTGTGCTAGGCCGCGCGGGATATTTTGTCGATTCCCGGCGTTATGTCTGCATGACGACCAACGCATCCTGGCGAAATGCCACCTCGCTCCTTGCCGGCGCGCTGCTGCTGGCGGGTTGTTCCGACGACAAGCCGACGAAGGCGGAAAAGGTGGCCGCGGCTTCGGTGCCCGGCGCGCCGCCGCAGGGCGCCGCCGACGCGGCGGCGAAGGGCGCACCTGCATCGAAGGTCAGCGAGAGCAACGATCTGGTCGAATTCGTCTATGCCTATCCTGAGGAAGCCGCCCAAATCCCCGAGCTCGCTAGGGCGCTCGACGGCGACCGGGCGACGAAGCGCGGGACGTTGATCGCTGCCGCGCAGCGCGACAAGGCGGCGGCCGAAAAGGGCGAATATCCCTATCGCGCGCATATCTATCGGCAGATCTGGCAGCGCGTGACCAGCACACCGCGATTCCTGAGCCTCTCGGCCGGGGTCGAGATGTATACCGGCGGCGCGCACGGGATGCAGACCTTCGACACGCTGATCTGGGACCGCAACCGGCGCAAGCAGCTGAAGCCGCTCGACCTGTTTACCAGCGGCGAGGCGTTCGACACTGCGATCAAGGATAATTTCTGCGGCGGGATCAAACGCGCAAAGGCGGCGAAGGGCATTGCCGCCGACGAGGCGCCCGACAGCCCCTTCGGCAAATGCCCGCCGGCATCGGCGCAAACGGTGTGGCTCGGCTCTTCGGACGGGCGCTACCTCGACCGCATGACGATCGCGATCGCACCCTATGAGATCGGCCCCTATGCCGAGGGAAGCTACAAGATCAACGTGCCGGTGACGGGCGCGCTCGTCAAAGCCGTGAAGGCCGAATTCGCGCGCGACTTCCTCCCCATCAACTGAACCGAAGGACAAGGTCATGGCGAAGCAGCCCAAAGCCGGCAAGATTGGCGAAAGCGCAAAGGAAAAGAAGGGCAAGCGGAGCGCCGCGACGAAACTGCGCCATGCGGTCGGGTCGGGCGAGACGATCGCCAAGCCGCCGTCGGATCGCGAAGCCGATCTTGATCGCGCCCCCAAATGGGAGCCGCGCTATCCGGGTTCGGGCCGGCTCGACGGCAAGGTCGCGATCGTCACCGGCGGCGACAGCGGGATCGGCCGCGCGGTGTGTGCGCTGTTCGCGCGCGAAGGCGCCGACATTGCGATTGTCTATCTCGAGAACAGGGCCGACGCCGTCGAAACCGTGGCGATCGTCGAGGCCGAAGGGCGCCGCGCGATCGTGATCAAGGCGGATGTCGGCAAGGCGAAGGCGGGCAAAAAGATCGTCGCGCAGACCGTCGACAAACTCGGCCGCCTCGACATCCTCGTCAACAACGCGGGCGAACAGCATCCGGCGGCGGATATTCGCGACATCAGCGAAGACCAACTGCAGCGCACCTTTGCCACCAACATCTTCGGCATGTTCTATCTCGTGCAGGCGGCCTTGCCTCACCTCAAAAAGGGCGCGGCGATCGTCAATTGCACCAGCGTCACCATGTATCAGGGGTCAAAGGGGCTGCTCGATTACAGCGCCACCAAGGGCGCTATCACCGCCTTCACCCGCTCGCTCAGCGACAATCTGATCGCGAAAGGCATCCGCGTGAACGGCGTTGCGCCGGGGCCGATCTGGACTCCGCTCAATCCGCGCGGCGGCGCACCCGCCGAGAAGGTTGCGACCTTCGGCGAGAGCACACCGATGAAGCGCCCGGGCGAGCCCAATGAAGTTGCGCCCTGCTTCCTCTTCCTCGCGTGCGACGATAGCAGCTATATGTCGGGCCAAGTGCTGCATCCCAACGGCGGTACGATCGTTAATGGCTAGCGGGGCGGGCAAGGAGAAGTGCCATGCCAGCCAAATCGAAAGCCCAACAGAAAGCCGCCGGCGCCGCGCTCAGCGCCAAGCGCGGCGATACGCCCAAGTCGAAACTCAAAGGCGCATCGAAACAGATGGTCGACAGCATGAGCGAAAAACAGCTCGAGGATTTCGCCAAGGGCTCAACCAAGGGCAAGCCCGAACACGTCGATTGATCGCGGGGGCGTATCCCAACCTCACTCGCCCTCCCCCTCGATGGGGGAGGCAGCGAGACTTGCGAACTTGTTCGCTAGTCGCAGCGGTGGGGGTGCGGCCTGAACGACCGTGCCCTGACGCGCCGTCACCTCCATCCAACTCCGCCTAACCGCTGACGCGCTAAGGCTTCCTATCCTCCCCCCATCAAGGGGGGAGGATAGGGGTCATTCCGCCGCTTCGAGCTCCGCCGGTGCCGCCGTCACCTTCGCTTGCGCGTTGGAGAAGGTCAGTACACCGTCGGCAACCGCGCCGGTGCGCATGTCGATCCGGTCCTGCACATAATTCTGGCTGAGCCGCCAGGGCAGCGCGGCCGTGCTCTTCGGCATGATGTGCAGCGACCGCTGGATATAGCCCGACGAGAAGTCAAAGACATTTTCCTCTTCGAGGCTCGACGGATCGGCGAGCGCTGGAGTGGCGACAGTCGTCCCCGTATCGCGCATATGGTTGAGCACGCGGCAGACATATTCGGACACGATGTCGGCGCGCAGCGTCCAGCTTGCGTTGAGATAACCGAACACCGCCGAGAAATTCGGCACGTTCGAGAACATGCACGCCTTGTAATAGAAATGGTCGTGCCAATCGACGGGCGTACCATCGACGCGCACCGGAATCTTGCCCGCGACCGCGAGCTTGAGGCCCGTCGCGGTGACGATGATGTCCGCGTCGAGGCGTTTACCCGATTTGAGCTGGATGCCCGTCGCGTCGAATTTCTCGATATGGTCGGTCACGACCGACGCCTTGTCGGCCTTCATCGCTTCGAAGAAATCGGCGTCGGGGACGAGGCAAAGGCGCTGGTCCCACGGGTTATAGGGCGGAGTGAAGGCTTCGGCGTCGTAGCGGTCGCCAAGACTCTCCTGCAGCTTCTTGGTCAGATACTCCTTGACCTTCTCGGGCTTTTCGCGCGCACGGCGGAAGGCGATGTCCTGCAGCCGGACATTCTTGAAACGGGTGATCCTGTACGCGAGTCCCTCGGGCAGGAACTTGCGAAGGAAGTTCGCGAACCCGTCCTTGGCGGGCCGGATGAAATACCAGGTCGGCGTGCGCTGGAGCATCGTGACGTGCGCGGCGTCCTTCAGCGACGGGACGATGGTGACCGCGGTCGCCCCCGATCCGATCACGACGACCTTCTTGCCCTTGTAATCGAGATCCTTCGGCCAGAATTGCGGGTGGATGATCTGCCCCTGAAAATCCTCGCGGCCCGCGAACTGCGCGTCGAAGGGCTCGTCATAATCATAATAGCCCGAGCCGAGGTAAAGCCAGCGCGCGGTCGTGGTCGACCTCGCGCCCTTGCTGTCCTCCATCGTCACGGTCCAGCGCGCGGCATTGCTGTCCCAGTCGGCGCCGACGACCTTGCTGTCGAAGCGGATGCGCTCGCGGATATGGCGTTCGTCGACGATGCGGTTCAAATATTCGAGGATCGAGGGACCGTCGGCGATCGATTTTTCATGCTTCCATGGTTCGAAGACAAAGCCGAGCGTATGCATGTCGCTGTCCGAACGGATGCCGGGATAGCGGAACAGATCCCAGGTGCCGCCAAGCTGTTCGCGGCGCTCGACGAGGGCGAAGCTGCGGTCGGGAGAATTCATCTGCAAATGTACGGCCATGCCGATACCCGAAATTCCCGCACCGACGATCAGCACATCCTGATCGACCGGTGCAGCTTTCGCGTCCGCGGGGCGTTCCATCGTCGCCGTGCCTGCCATCATCCTGTCTCCCGACTATGTTTGAGGGGTAGATTACGCACCGCGTTTCATTTTGCAATCGAATTGACGTTTACGGAAAGTGCGGCGGCGATGAAGCGTCCTTGTCGCTGTCACATTATTGTCATAGGGGCGTAACCTGTTTGTCACCCATGGCCTCGCGCGCCCGAAACCGCCGGAAAGGATGAAAGCCTCATGCGTCAGATCGCCGTCCTTCCTTATCGATTCGGCGGACCCGCGCAGGACGGGCCAACCGAAATCCTGCTGATCACGTCGCGCGAAACGAAGCGCTGGGTGGTGCCGAAGGGCAATCCGTTGAATGGAATAACGCGCCATGCCGCAGCCGCGATCGAGGCTGAAGAAGAGGCGGGAGTGATCGGCGCGGTCTGCCCGACGCCGATTGGCAGCTATGAATATCGCAAGCGCCGGGCCAATGGCGCGTCGATCATGTATAATGTCGAAGTCTTCCCGCTCGCGGTGACGAACGAGCTCGACGACTGGAAGGAAATGGACGAACGCGACCGCAAATGGTTCTCGTTCCGCGACGCTGCGTCGGCAGTCGAGGAACCCGATTTGCAGGCGCTCATCCGCTCGTTCGGCGATGGCGGTTTCCGCGCCGTCGCCCAGCCGCGCGGGGTGGTCGAAAATGTAGCAGACAAGACAGGGGTTAGCTGGATGTTCGCATGGTTTCAGCGTTTGCTGCCGCGACAGGGAAATTTCTTCGAATTGTTCGAAAGCCACGCCGCGACGCTCGTCGCCGGCGCCAACGCGCTGTCGCGCATGTTGCAGGGCGGTGAGGGCATGGCCGACCATGTCCAGGAAATCATCGAGCGCGAGCATGACGCCGACGCGATCACCCGCGAAGTGCTCCAGACCGTCCGCCGCACCTTCCTGACCCCGTTCGACCGCAGCGCAATCACCGACCTGATCGCCTCGATGGACGATGCGATCGACGAGATGCAGAAAACAGCGGGCGCGGTCGATCTGTACGACGTCACCGAATTCGAGCCCGAAATGCGCGACATTGCGGGCATCATCGTCGACGCCGCGCGGCTGACGGCGGAAGCGCTTCCGTTGCTCCGCAACATCGGCGCCAATGGTGCGCGGCTCCATGAACTCACCGAGCGGCTGGTGCGGATGGAAGGTCATGCCGACGAGATCCATGCCGCCGGGCTGAAGCGCCTGTTCCGCGAACATGGCGAAGCGAACCCCACGCAATTCCTGATCGCACGCGAACTTTTCCGCCATCTCGAGCGCGTCACCGACAGCTTCGAGGATGTCGCGAACGAGATCGACGGCCTGGTCATCGACCACGCATAAGCGGGGGCGTCCACCATGCACGAACTCGCTTTTCCGCTCCTCGTCGGCCTCGTGATCCTCGCGCTGGCGTTCGATTTCCTGAATGGCCTGCACGACGCCGCGAACAGCATCGCCACGGTCGTCGCGACGCGGCTGCTGCGGCCGGTGCAGGCGGTGTTGTTTGCCGCCTTCTTCAACTTCGCCGCTTACTTCCTCTCGGTCATCTTTCCCGAGCTGCACAAGGTTGCCGAGACGATCGGCAAGGGGATCATCGACAAGGATCTGGTGACCCCCGCTGTCGTGTTCGGCGCGCTGGTCGG
>NZ_DATFFD010000179.1:0-14022 GCF_035250425.1 Sphingopyxis sp. | reverse complement strand
AAGACCCGCCTTGCCCCCGCGATGCAAGACAATTGGGCAACCGCACCGAACCCCGGCCCCGACGGTATCGGATCGGCGGCGCCGGGCGGATCGAGCCTCGTCGTATTCGCGGGTAACGACCAAGGCGATGCGGCATGGGATATGGTGTCGCGGCTGATGGCGCCCGCCGCGCAGCTCAAATTCCAGCAGCTCACTGGCGACTTGCCCGCGCGGCGGTCGGTGTGGGCGAAGGCGGGGTTGGCGGACGATCCGATCGTGGCGCCCTTCGCGACCCAGCTCGACCATGCGACACCGCTGCCCAAGGTGCCCGAGTGGGAGCGCATCGTCACCGAAATGCAGATCGTCGCCGAGCGTATGGTGCGCGGCCAGTATAGCGTCGACGAGGCCGCGAAAGAGATCGACGTCCGCGCCGACCGCTTGCTCGAAAAGCGGCGCTGGATGCTGGAGAAGGGACGCGCGCGGTGAGCGCGCAGCGGCGAACTAACCAAAGCGCGAGCGCCGCTGGCCGGGTCAGCGAAGCGCGCGCGGGTTGGGCGATGTCGTCGCCCGCGCTTGCCGCGATCATCCTCTTCTTCGTCCTGCCGGCGGCCGCGTCGCTGGCCCTGAGCTTCACCGATTTCGACATCTACGCGCTCGCCGACATCGGCAATCTGCGCTTCGTCGGTTTCGATAATTACGAAAGGCTGATCGGCAACCCGCTGTTCTGGAAAGCGGTGACGAACACCTTGCTGTTCGTCGGCTTCGGCGTGCCCTTCATCGTCGCGCTGTCGCTGTTCGCCGCGATGCTCGTCAACTCGCGATGGCTCAAATGGCGGCCGGTGTGGCGCGTCGCGCTGTTCGCGCCCTATGTGACGACGCTCGTCGCGACCGCGGTGGTGTGGCGCTACCTGCTCCACACGCGCTACGGCCTCGTCAATTACCTGCTCTCGCTGTTCGGCATCGCGCCGATCGACTGGCTCGGCGATCCGCATGCGTCGCTGCCCGCGATCCTGATCTTCGTCGGCTGGAAGACCTTCGGCTATAACATGATCATCTTCCTCGCCGCGCTCCAGACGGTGCCGCGCGAGCTCGACGAGGCGGCGCGGATCGACGGCGCGGGCTGGTTCACGCGCCTCCGCCACGTCACCCTGCCCGCCATCGCGCCCACGGTGCTGCTCGTCTCGGTGCTGACCGTCGCGGGCATGTTCCAGCTATTCGCCGAACCCTATGTGATGACGCAGGGCGGCCCCGCCCAGTCGACCGTCACCATCCTCTATTTCATGTATGAGGAGGGGTTCAAATGGTGGAACCTCGGGTCGGGCGCGGCGGTCGCCTTCCTGTTGTTCCTCTGCATCCTTGCGGTAACTTTGGTGCAGTTGCGGCTGGCCAGGCGGGGCGGCGCGATATGAGCCTGCGCCGCTGGTCCGTGACCTTGCTCGCCGCGCTCGTCGCGCTGCTCACCATCGCACCCCTGCTCTGGATGCTCTCGGTCAGCTTCATGGCGCGCGGCGAGGCGTCAGGGTTCCCGCCGCCGCTGCTGCCGAGTGATCCCGGCCTCGACAATTACCGCATGTTGTTCGGCACCTTCGGCATCGGGCGCTTCCTGCTCAACAGCCTGCTGATCTCGACGCTCGCGACCGCGCTCGCGCTGCTGTTCACCATCCCCGCAGGCTACGCCTTCGCCAAGCTGCGCTTCAAGGGCCGCGACGCGACCTTCCGCCTGCTCGTCGCGGCGCTCGTCGTGCCGGGGCAGATCGGGATGCTGCCCTTGTTCCTCGAACTGAAGGCGATGGGGCTCGTCAACAGCTATGCGGGCGCGCTGGTGCCGTGGCTCGCGGGCATCTTCGGCATCTTCCTCGTCCGCCAATATTGCCTCTCGATCCCCGACGAAATGCTCGAGGCGGCGCGGATCGACGGCGCGAGCGAGGGCCAGATATTGCGCCGCATCGTCCTGCCGATCCTGACCCCGATCGTCGTCACGCTCGCGCTCTTCGTCTTCCTCGGCAGCTGGAACGATTTCATGTGGCCGCTGATCATCCTCGCCGATCAGGATCTCTACACGCTGCCCGTCGCGCTCGCCGCGATGAGCCGCCAGCATGTGCAGGACAATGAGCTGATGATGGCGGGCGCGGTCGTCACCACGCTGCCCGTGCTCATCCTCTTCCTCGCGCTCCAGCGCTTTTACCTGACCGGCCTCCTGACCGGGAGCGTCAAGGGATGAGCCATATAACCAAGGACAGATGCATGACATATTGGACCGCGGCATTGCTCGGCCTCGCCCTCGCCGCTTCGCCCGCCGCCGCAAAAACCAAGACCATGCCGGTCGAAGGGCAGACGCCGCAGCAGCCGATCGAGGCCGGCAATTATCCCTATCAACTGTTCGTGCCGAAGGGCTATCGGACCGACACCGCGAAGCAATATCCGCTGCTGATTTTTCTCCACGGATCGGGCGAGCGCGGCGACGATGTCGCGAAGGTCAAGGTCCACGGCCCGCCCAAGATCGCCGAGCGCGACCCGGCCTTCCCTTTCCTGACCGTGTCGCCATTGCTCGGCACCGATCAGGATTGGGACATCCAAAAGCTCGACGCGCTCGTTGACCATGTCGCCAAGACGTATCGCATCGATCCCGCGCGCGTATATCTCACCGGCCTCAGCCGCGGCGGCCACGCCAGCTGGCGCTGGGCCATTGCCGAACCGAAACGTTTTGCCGCAGTCGCCGCCGTTGCCGGGCGTGGCAATCCGGGCGAGGCGTGCCGGTTGATGGATCTGCCCGTCTGGGCCTTTCACGGCGACCGCGACGACGTCGTCACGCCCGAAGGCAGCTTCGACATGGTGCGCGCGATCCGCGCATGCGGCGGCCGCAAGGTCCGCCTCTCCATCTACCCCGACCTCGGCCACAATAGCTGGGATCCCGCCTATGACGACCCGGCGCTCTACGCCTGGCTGCTCGAACAGAAACTCCCCTCCCCGATGAATACCGACAAGGACGACAAATGACGCAAACGATTTTCCCCGACGATTTCCTGTGGGGCGCCGCCACGGCCGCCTATCAGATCGAAGGATCGCCGCTCGCCGACGGTGCGGGCGCGAGCATCTGGCAGCGGTTCAGCCACGACCCGCGGCTGATGGCGGTCAAGGGCGACACCGGCGATATCGCGTGCGACCATTATAACCGCATGCCCGCCGACGTCGCGCTGATGAAGGAACTGGGGCTGAAAGCCTATCGCTTCAGCGTCAACTGGGGCCGCGTGCTGCCCGAGGGCATCGGGCGCGTGAACGAGCCGGGGCTCGATTTTTACGAGCGGCTGGTCGACGAGTTGCTGAAGAATGACATCGAACCGCTGCTGACGCTGCACCATTGGGACCTGCCCGCGACGCTCGACGACAAGGGCGGCTGGCTGAACCGCGACAGCGCGGCGTGGTTCGCGGAATATGGTTCGGTGATGTACCGTCGCCTCGACGGGCGCGTGAAGAAGTGGGTGACGCTCAACGAACCCTGGGTGATCACCGACGGCGGCTATCTCCACGGCGCGCTCGCGCCCGGCCACCGCAATTTGTTCGAAACCCCGATCGCGAGCCACAATCTGATGCGCGCGCATGGGGCAGCCGTGCAGGCCTATCGCAGCGAAGGCGCGCACGAGATCGGACTCGTCGTCAATATCGAGCCCAAATATCCGGCGAGCGACAGCGCCGAGGATATTGCCGCGACCGCGCGCGCGCATGCCTATATGAACCGCCAATATCTCGACCCGGCGCTGAAAGGTTCGTACCCCGCCGAACTCGCCGACGTGTTCGGCGAGGCATGGCCCGAATGGCCGGCCGAGGACCTGAAGGCGATCTGCCAGCCGGTCGATTTCATCGGGATCAACTATTACACGCGCAACGTCGTGAAGGCCGACCCGAACCAGTGGCCCGTCGGCGCCTCGCCGGTGAAGCAGATCGCGACGCACACGACGACCGACTGGGAGGTCTATCCGCCCGCGCTGACCGACATGCTCGTCTGGTTCCGCGACACCTATGGCGATATTCCCGTCTATATCACCGAGAATGGCGCGGCCTTCTACGATCCTCCGACCGCCGGCCCCGACGGGATCGACGATCCGCTGCGCTGCGATTATCTGCGCACCCATATCTCGGCGATCGGCGATGCGATCCGGAAGGGCGTCGACGTGCGCGGCTATATGGCCTGGTCGCTGCTCGACAATCTCGAATGGTCGCTGGGTTTCTCGAAGCGCTTCGGCATCGTGCATGTCGATTATGAAACGCAGGTGCGCACGCCGAAACGCAGCGCGCGTTTCTACAGCAGCGTGATCGCCGCCAATGGAGGGAATCTCGGATGAAAAACGCACTGATCCTCGCCGCCGCGGCGCTGCTTGCCCTTCCCGCCGCCGCGAAAGAACGCGCCGATCATTATGAGGCGATGACCTATAACATCCGGCTCGACCTCGCCTCGGACGGCGACAACGCCTGGCCGCACCGGCGCGGCGCGCTGATCGCGCTCGTCGCCTATCAGGCGCCCGATTTTGTCGGGATGCAGGAGGTGCTGCATCACCAGAAACAGGCGGTCGAGGCCGACCTGCCCGGCTATCAATTCGTCGGGGTCGCGCGCGACGACGGCAAGGAAAAGGGCGAATATTCGCCGCTGGGTTTCCGCCGCGACCGCTTCACCTTGGTCGGATCGGGCACCTTCTGGCTGTCGCCCACGCCGGACACCCCGAGCAAGGGATGGGACGCCGCACTGCCGCGCATCGCGACCTGGGCGCGGCTCCACGACCGGGCCGCGAAGCGCAATTTGCTCGTCGTGAACACCCATTTCGACCATATCGGCGAGGTCGCGCGGCAGGAAAGCGCCCGTCAGATCCGCCGCTGGATCGACGGACAGCGCAAGCCGGGCGAAACCGCGCTACTGATGGGCGACTTCAACAGCCCCGCGACGAGCAATCCCTATGCCGCGATCGTCGAGCCGGGCAAAGGCGCGCTCCGCGACAGCCGCATCATCAGCCGCACGCCGCATTACGGCCCGCTCGGCACCTTCACCGGCTTCAAGATCGCGCAGATGGACCCGAGCCCGATCGACCATATCTTCGTCAGCGACGATGTGCAGGTGCTGCGCCATGCGACGCTGACCGATCAGAATGGCGGCAAGCTGCCGTCCGATCATTATCCGGTGGTCGCCGACCTGTGTATCGGCAAGGGCTGCTGACACTCCAGTGCCCCGGCGAAAGCCGGGGTGCTTACTCTGCCTTGGCCTTGTCGAGCCAGCCGCCGGTGAAGCCGATGCGCTGGAGCCCGCGGACGATATGCGGGTTCCCCCGCATCACCTTCCACACGAAGCCGCTGCGATGGTTTTCCATCATCGCGAGGATCGGCCCCTGATCGATGCCGAGATAGTCGTTGGCGACCCAGCCGTGGACCGGGTCGACCGTGCCGCTGCGCATATTCGGCTCGGCGAAGGTGAAGCTGGGGTTGAACGCATCCTTGAAGCCGTAGCGCGTATAGAGGCGCGGACCATATTGCGTGCGCATCGCCATCAGCGCGGGGATCGCCACTTCGGGCGCGAAGGCGACCGAGCCGCCCGCCGCGGTCGGGACGACCGTTCCGTCGTCGACGACGCGGATCGCGCTGACGCCGCGTGCCATATAGCCGTTGAAGAAGCGCGGGGTTCCGCCGACGCTATATTTGTCCTTCGAATATCCCGGCCCGTCGGACGCGGTCCAGCCCCAGACATCGGCGCTGTAGCCCGTCCATTTGTTCGGATTGTCGGCGCCATAGGCGCGCTGCGCCAGCGTCGCGCGGCGGCTGTTCTCGAAATAGTCGATGCCTTTGCCGCGCATGAAATCGTCGCGGATGCCGCGGAAATCCACCCAGACATGGCTATATTGATGGCCGAACAAAGGCTCGAACTGCAAATGCTGCTGCCCGTGATAGGTGCCCCAGTCCTTTTCGAGTTCGGCGGCCCAGCCCTTGTCCCACGCGTCCTTGCCGACGGGGTGCGTCGGCGAACCGAGCGCGAGGACATAGACGAGCATGCCCTCGTTATAACCGACCCAGTCGTGCGTCTCGAAACCCTTCTCGGGCTTCCACCCCATGGTGATGCCGTGCGAACCCGCGAGGTTGCGCGCATCGGTGCCGGTGTTGGTGCGCTGGACGAAGGTCCAGTCGACGCGGGTGTAGATTTTCTCGGCCAGGTCACGGATCTCGGCCTCGACCGGATCGTTCCGGTCATAATAGCTTTGCGCGAACAGCGCGCCGCCGAGGAACAGGCTGGTGTCGACGGTCGACAATTCGGTCGTCTTGTGGCGCGTACCGTCGTCATTCTTCAGGAAATGATAAAAGAAGCCCTTGTAGCCCGTGGTGCCCGCGGCCGCCGGCCCCTGCGGTGCGGTCCAGTAGAAACGCAGGCAGTCGCGCGTGCGCAGCGCCGCCTCGGCGCGCGTCACATAGCCGCGCTCGGCGCCGATGCCGTACGCGGTCAGCGCGAAACCCGTTGCCGCGATCGACGAAAAGGGGTTGCTCGGCCAGCGATCGGGCGCGAGGCACCGCTCGGTATCGGTGGTGTCCCAGAAATAGCGGAAGGTGCGCTGGGTCAGCTCTTCGGAAAAGGCCGCCTCGGTCAGCGGCGGCAGCGGCACCGGAGGGTGGGTTGTCGCGACCGGAGCCGCAGGGGACGATCCGGGCGTAACAGCGCAGGCGGTGGTCAGCGCCACCAGCGGCAGGGCAAGCGCCCCAATCCGGAACGACATTCGATACTCCAAAAATTAGGCGCCCGGCCCGCGGGAGGGGGGTGCGGGCCGAGCGCCTGGTCAGCCGGTCAGAAAGAGAATCCGGCCGATAGCTTTACCGTCCGCGGCGTGTTCCCGCCAACGCCAATGCCCGAAATTTCGAGGTAGCGGGGCGACGACGGGTCGTTGTTGTAATCGACATAGTTGCGATCGTTGAACAGGTTCAGAATGTCGACGCGAAGGCGCAAGCGCGATTCCTCGCTGATGAACTTGAACGGGATATATTTTGTGATCGCGACGTCCATCTGACGGAAGCCCCAGCGATCACCATTGCCGTCGGCCTCGTTCGAGATGACCGTGCGGCTGGGGTTCGCTCCGCCTTGGTTGATGAACGCCTTGAGGTAGGGCGGCGACGCGATCTGGAACTTGCCCGACAGCGTCACGCCGATCGGCAGATCGACCGAACCCGTCGCGACGAGCCGATGCTTGCGTACCCCGCTCGAGCGCGTAACGGTATAGTCCTCCAGCGACGGGAAATCGAGGCTGAAGGTCTCGCCAAACTGCCGGTTTTCCTCGGCTTGGGTATAAGTATAGGTTGCCGAGAAGCTCCACGGCGATGCCACGGTGTAATTCTTGACGAGTTTGAGATAGCCCGTGTCGGCGCTGGTTTCGATCCCGTTGGTTCCGATGATGATCGACCCGAAGCCCGGAGGCGCGAAACCGAAGGGTGAGTTCGGCGCTGCGGGGGCCGGCGGGAAGAAAGTGCCGTCGGGGCGACGGTTTCCGAGCAGATAGGCAAAACCGTCCTTCGACTCGATATGGCTATAGCCGACCTCGGCCTCGAACAACGGAGTTACCCTGGCGCGGAAGCCCAGGCTGAACTGGTCCGAATAGGGAACCTTCAGGTCGTTGTCGATGAAGCGCAGCTCGCGGCCACCGCCCGCCCCAGCCCCGGCGAGCAGCTGCTGGCGGCCCGCTTCGGTCAGGTAGATCGGGTTCCACGGCACACAGGTCGGCCCGGGGGCACAAGTGTTGTTCGGATCGCCGGTGATGAAGTTGAACGTCCGCGTGGTGAAGGATCCGACGCTGATTTCCTGTTGCAGGAAATCGAACTGGTTGCGGTCATACGAACGGCCGGCCCCGCCGAACACCACAAAGCGCCCTTCGTCGTCGAGTTCGTAGCTGAAGCCGATGCGCGGCTGCCACGCGCCCTTGAACGCCTTGCGCTCGCTGCCCGTCGATATGAAGTCGCGGATGTCGTAATCGGCGTTCACCAGATTCGGATAATTGGCCGGCGACACCGCGTTCACCGCGTCGGCGGGATGGACGAAGTCGAGGAAGGCGGGGGTGCGCTCATAATCCCAGCGCACGCCGAGGTTCAGCGTCAGACGGTCGGTGATCTCCCAATCATCCTGCACATAGACGCCGAACTGGAAATTCTTCGAATTGATGATCGGGTCGCCATTGCCCGTCGAGGCGCCGAACTGGACGCGGTAGGGCACATCGTCGTTGAAGGTGCCGCCACCCGGGTTGAACGCCGGGTTATAGGTATAGACAGGGTTGAAGCTGTTGAGCTGCAGCGAATTGAGTTCGACCCATTTCGCCTTGGCGCCGACCTTGATCGTATGACCCTCGAACCCGGTCCAGGTAAAGTCGTTCTGAATACCCCAGCCCTTCTGCCCCTTCTCCTGGAAGTTGCTGCCGCCGCCAACGCGCAGGACGTCGCCGCGGACAACGACGCCCGGCTGGGGATTGGTGGGCGAAGGGCCGGCATATGCAAAGAGAAAGCCGTTGCCGAATTCGGTCGGGGTCGGCGCCCATTTGACGTCTTCGTAGGTCAGCTTGAAATCGTTGATCCAGTTGTCGGCGGTATGCTCCCAGCGCCCGGTGATGCGCAGTTCCTCGACATCCTGCGAGCTGATCGTGCTGCGCGCGTTGATGCCGCTGCTCAGGAATTCGCCGCTTTCCTTGCGATATTTGCCTGACAGCTCGATCAGGTCACTGCTCGACGGCTGGAAATTGAGTTTGCCGAAATAGAGATCTTCGTTGAACGTCGAATTGGTCGGACCGAACACGTCCTGATATTCGGACGGAAAATAGGTGACGGGAAGGCTGAGTCCCGGACGGACATCGACCGGCTGCTGCTGGCGCTTGCCTTCATAGGTCACGAAGAAGTGCAGCACATCCTTGATGATCGGGCCGCCCAGCGCGCCGCCGAACTGGAAATCCTTGGTCTTGACCTTGCCCGTCGTCAGTTCGCTCGGACGCGCGTCACGCAGGCTCTGATTGGTGAAATCGATGAAGGCTTCGCCGTGGAATTCGTTGGTGCCCGACTTGGTCACCGCGGTGATCGCAACCGAGCTGACCTGGTCGAACTCGGCCTTATAGTTCGACGAAATCACGCGATATTCGCCGACCGCAAGCTGCGGGAAGGGGTTGCCCTGCGTCGAATCCTGGCCGGTGATGCCGTTCTTGAGGATATAGTCCTTTTGCCCGACGCCATCGATGAAGATGTTGACGCCGCGGCTGTCCTGGGCGCCGCCCTGCAGGCGCGACTGGCCTGTGCTGCCGGTCACGAACTGGACGCCCGGCGCGAGGTCGGCAAAGGCCAGGAAGTTGCGGTTGTTCTGCGGCAACACCTCGATCTGGCGCTGAGTGATGTTCGAGCCGACCTCGCCGCCCTCCATCGAACGGATGCGGGTGCCGGTAACGATGATCGCGTCGTCGCCGCCCTCGGCGATGTCGGGCTGCGAGAAGTCGAAATCGAGCACGGCGCTCTGTCCGACCGAGAGGGTGAATTCGTCGGTGTTGCGCACGCCGCCCGGCGTCGTGATTTCAAGCCGATAGGTTCCGACCGGCAGCGAGGCGATATTGTAGCTGCCGCTCGCGCCAACCGTCGCGGTGCGGGTTAGACCGGTGTTGACGTTGATCGCGGTGACCTGGGACACGCCGCCCTCGGCCTTTACCGTGCCGCGCAGCGAGGCGTTCGACACTTGGGCATACGCAGGTGTCGCCACCCCGACGGCGAGCGCAGCTCCGGCACTGCTCCATGCCAGCGCGGCAGCAAGCGTTCGGGCACGCGACTGGCGTGCAGAATTGGTCTGAAAATCATGCGGAAACTTCACGGCATCCTCCCTTTTAAGCGCCCCGACATTCCCCGCTTTCGCCTCATTCGCTGGCCGGCCTTGCCTCCGGTGCAGCGACGAATCGCGGGAAATCGCGTCGTTGTTTTTTTGATTTGTAACCGGTTTCACGATCACTGTATAGGGGGAAGCGACACAGATGGATGCAATCGGGGACCAGCCGGTTTTCGGCCGAAATTCGGCCAATCCGCGTGACAATGTATAAGCAAACCCGACTGGGAAGGACGAATCATGCCGCCGATGACGCGCAACCTCACATGCCTGACGCTGGCCACCCTGATGGTGGCGGGACAGCTCTCCCCCGCCCCGCTGATGGCAAAGCCCATAACGAGCACGAACGAGACGGCTCCCATGGATTCCGCGGGCTGGATGCGTCCCGATCCGAAGATGGATCGCTTCATCGCCGACCTGATGGCGAAGATGACGCTCGACGAGAAGGTCGGGCAATTGTCGCTGCTGACCAGCGATTGGGATTCCACCGGCCCGACGATACGTCAGGGCTATCAGGACGATATTCGCAAGGGTCGCATCGGGTCGATCTTCAACGCCTTCACCGCAAAATATACACGCGAACTGCAACGGTTGGCGGTCGAAGAGACACGGTTGAAGATCCCCCTGCTCTTCGGTTATGACGTCGTCCACGGCCACCGCACCATCTTCCCCATCTCGCTCGGCGAAGCGGCGAGCTGGGACTTAAAGGCTATTGAAAAAGCAGCAAGAATTTCGGCCACCGAGGCATCGGCGGAGGGCATTCACTGGACCTTCGCACCGATGGTCGACGTCGCGCGCGACCCGCGCTGGGGCCGCATGTCGGAGGGCGCGGGCGAGGATGTCTACCTCGGCAGCAGGATCGCGGTCGCACGCGTGCGCGGTTTTCAGGGCGACGATCTGAAGCGCGTCGACACGGTGCTCGCGACCGCCAAGCATTTCGCCGCCTATGGCGCGGCGCAGGCGGGCCGCGATTACCACACGGTCGACATTTCCGAACGCACGCTGCGCGATGTCTATCTGCCGCCGTTCAAGGCCGCGGCCGACGCTGGCGCCGCCACCTTCATGACCTCGTTCAACGAATATGACGGCGTCCCGGCCTCGGGCAGTCACTATCTGCTGACCGACGTGCTGCGCAAGAAATGGGGCTTCAAGGGTTTCATCGTAACCGATTACACGTCGATCAACGAAATGGTCCCGCACGGCTATTCACGCGACCTGAAGCAGGCCGGCGAACAGGCGATCAACGCCGGGGTCGATATGGATCTGCAGGGCGCGGTGTTCATGGATCACCTCGCCAAGTCGGTGGCCGAGGGCAAGGTCGACGTCAAACGTGTCGATGAGGCGGTGAAGGCGATCCTCGAAATGAAATATCGCCTCGGCCTGTTCGAGGATCCCTATCGCTATTCGGACGAGGCGCGCGAAAAGGCGACCGTCTATCGCCCCGATTTCCTCGAAGCCGCGCGCGACGTCGCGCGCAAGTCGATCGTGCTGCTGAAGAACAAGGCGGGTGCCCTGCCCCTCGCGGCAACCGCGAAATCGATCGCGGTGATCGGCCCGCTTGGCAACAGCAAAGAAGATATGATCGGCAGCTGGTCCGCCGCGGGCGACCGCAAGGAGCGGCCGGTGACGCTGCTCGAAGGGATGCAGGCACGCGCCCCCAAGGGCACGACCGTCGCCTATGCCAGGGGCGCCGGCTATCAGTTCGCCGACGCGGGCAAGCGCGACGGTTTTGCCGAGGCGATCGCGCTGGCGCAGAAATCGGACGTCATCGTCGCCGCGATGGGCGAGCATTGGAACATGACCGGCGAGGCGGCGAGCCGCACCTCGCTCGACCTGCCCGGCAACCAGCAGGCGCTGCTCGAAGAGCTGAAAAAGACCGGAAAGCCGATCATCCTCGTGCTGATGAGCGGGCGTCCGAACAGCATTGAGTGGGCCGACGCCAATGTCGATGCGATCCTCGATGCCTGGTATCCGGGCACGATGGGCGGCCATGCGATCGCCGATATTCTCTATGGCGACTACAACCCGTCGGGCAAATTGCCGGTGACCTTCCCGCGCAACGTCGGGCAGGTGCCGATCCATTACGACATGAAAAACACCGGGCGGCCGATCAAGCCCGAGGATCCGAACGCCAAATATGTCTCGCGCTATCTCGATACGCCGAACACTCCGCTTTATCCGTTCGGCTACGGCCTCAGCTACACGAGCTTCGCTTATTCGCCGGTGTCGCTCGACAAGGCGAAAATCCGTCCGGGTGAGAAACTGACCGCGACCGTCACAGTGACCAACAGCGGCGCGCGCGATGGCGAGGAGGTCGTGCAGCTCTATGTCCGCGACCTCGTCGGATCGGTGACGCGGCCGGTGAAGGAGCTGAAGGGCTTCGAGAAGATCAGCCTCAAGAAGGGCGAGAAACGAACGATCCGCTTCACCCTGACCGACGCCGACCTGGCTTTCACGCGGCAGGATATGAGCTGGGGCAGCGAACCCGGCGAGTTCAAGCTGTGGGTCGGGCCGTCGTCGGCCGAGGGATCCGAAGCCAGTTTCGAACTGACCGAATAGCGCGGCCTTGCCGAGGGTGGCGGGCCGGGTTACGCGACGACATGTGAGTCCCGACACGCCGCCCCCACCCTCCACGCTCCCGCCCTCCGCGCTTGCGCCCTTCCGCTACCCGGCGTTTCGCGCGATATGGATCGCGAACCTCGCGTCGAACATGGGGTCGATGATCCAGTCGGTCGCCGCCGCGTGGCTGATGACCGAACTCACGAGCTCGCACCTGCTGATCGCGCTGGTGCAGGCGGGCGCGACGATCCCGATCCTGCTGCTCGGCGTTTTCGCGGGCGCGATCGCGGATAATTTCGACCGGCGACGCGTGATGCTCGCGGCGCAGACGGGGATGCTCATCGTGTCCGCGCTGCTCACGCTAACCACCTATCTCGACGCGATCACCCCACTGACCCTGCTGTTCTTCACCCTCGCGGTCGGATGCGGGACCGCGCTCAACGGCCCGGCGTGGCAGGCGTCAGTGCGGCTGCAAGTCGGTCCAAGGGATCTGCCGCAGGCGATCGCGCTCAACACCATCGCCTATAACCTTGCGCGCAGCGTCGGCCCGGCGCTGGGCGGGCTGCTGATCTCGATTGTCGGGGCGGCAGCGGCCTTTGGCCTCAATGCGATCAGCTATATCGTGCTGATCGTCGTGCTGCTGCGCTGGCATCCCGAAACCACTCCGCGGCGCCGCACCTCGATGCTGACCGCGATCGCCGCGGGCATCCGTTTCTGCGCGCAGTCGGACCCGGTACGCCGCGTGCTCATCCGCGGCTTCGCCTTCGGTTTCGGCGCCGCGGGGTTCCAGGCGCTGCTGCCGTCGCTCGTCCGCGACCGGCTGCACGGGACCGAGGTCATCTATGGGCTCTGCCTCGCCGCCTTCGGCGCGGGGTCGATCTTCGGTGCGCTGTTGGTGAGTTCGGCACGGCACCGCTGGGGCAGCGACCGGGTGGTGACCGCCGCCTCGCTCATCTTTGCCGCCGCGATGCTGCCGGTCGCGCTGACCGCCAGCCTGCCGTGGACCATAGTTGCCGCCTTTGTCGCAGGAGGCGCGTGGGTGTCGATGCTGACGACGCTCAACGTCGCGATGCAACTCCGTTCGCCCGAGGAAATCCTCGGCCGCTGCCTGTCGATCTATCAGGCGGTAACCTTCGGCGCGATGGCGCTAGGCGCCTATGCGCTCGGCCTGATCGCCGACCTTGCGTCGCTGCCGACGGCGATCCTCGTTTCGACCGTCTGGCTTGTCCTGACGGCGCTGGTCCTGCGCTTCGTCGCCCCGATGCCGCGGCGCAATGAGGGACAGCTCCTGCCCTAAGCGCCGCTCGTCGAACGCCAATAAAGCCGTTTGCGCAAAACCGCCGTTCCGCTATGAGCGACGCGTGCGGGGCTTGCCTCGCGCATGATCGCGCCGGTGCCCGGAAGGGCTTAAAATGGGAACGCGGTAACGGGGTTCGTCCTGAACCCCCGAAGCCGAGGCTGTCCCTGCAACTGTAAGCGGCGAGCGAGATGCACCGGTCCGAAAATTTCGGATCAGCCACTGGGGTCACCTGGGAAGGCGTGCATCGAGCCCTGACCCGCGAGCCAGGAGACCTGCCGGCGTGGGTCGCTCAATGCCAAGGCCCAGGGAAAGGCCGCGGCACGGAGGT
>NZ_DATFFD010000178.1:0-14855 GCF_035250425.1 Sphingopyxis sp. | reverse complement strand
TGGACCGCGCCCTTCGTGATGGCGCCGATCAACACCAAGAATGTCCACCGCACCAATTTCCTGCTCGGCCACAAGTGGGGCGAGGATCTGGTTTACGACGAGATGGTAATGACGACCATCGGCGACGCGGGCAAGGCGATGGACGAAGCGATGGCAAAGGCCAATCCGTTCGGCGAATCGAAGCTGCAGCCCGGCGAGGGACCGAGCAAGGAGGAGCGTGAAAACGGCTTCTACGACATCCTTTTCATCGGCGAATATCCCGACGGCACCACGATACGCGCCTCGGTGCAGGGCGACCGCGATCCCGGCTATGGCTCGACGTCGAAGATGCTCGCCGAAACGGGCATCGCGCTGCTCGCGAACAAGGACAAAGGCGGCGTCTGGACCCCTGGCGCGCTGCTTGGCGATGCGCTGATCGAACGGCTGACGGCCAATGCCGGACTGACCTTCCAGATCGAAGATTAACCCCTCATCCGTTCGTGCCGAACTTGTCGAAGCACCGTCCTTTCCTTGATGTTGCAAGAAGAAAGTGCGGCCCTTCGACAAGCTCAGGGCGAGCGGAGTTTTGACAGTGAACGGCTGATATGAACTCCTCCCCCTCCAGCGCCTTGGACTCCCTCCTCTCAACCCTTCGCGTGGACGGCAATATCGCAACCGCGCATATCGACGAAGGATGGATGCAGGGACGCACCGCCTATGGCGGGATCAGCTCGGCGGTCGCGCTCGCGGGCACGATGGCGCTCCATCCGACCGAAACGCCGCTGCGCTACGCGCAGATCAGCTTCGTCGGCCCCGTCGGCGGCGACTGCACCGTCGAAACGCGCGTGCTGCGGCAATCGAAATCGAGCCTGTTCATCGACGCCGGCGTGTCGAGCGACCAGGGCTTCGGCACCGCCGCGGTCTTCGCCTTTTCAGGCGACCGCAAGAGCCACCTCGACCATGATCGCCTGTCGGTGCCCGGCGCGCCCGATCCCGAGACGCTGGCGCCGGTGCCCGATCATCATGCGCGGCCGAGCTTCACCCGCCATTTCGACATGCGCCCGACCACCGGCCCGCGCTTCGGCTGGAAAAGCGAGGTCGGCGAATATCTGACCTGGGTCCGCTTCGTCGAGGAGCCCGCATGCCATCCCGCGGTCGCGCTGCTCGCGATGGGCGACGCGCTGCCCCCCGCGGCGATGGCGCTGTTCAGCGAGTTCGGCCCGATCAGCTCGATGAACTGGACTGTCAACATGCTGACCGGCGCGCCGACGACCGACGACGGCTGGTGGCTGCTGTCGGCCAAGACGGGCTATGCGCGCCACGGCCTGTCGGTGCAGGACATGATGCTGTGGAACCGCGCCGGCGAGCCGATCCTCAGCGGCAGTCAGGCGATCGCGATCTACGCGTAACCGACGGGGTTTAAGCTACGGGCAGCGCGATCACGGCATCGAGCCCGCCGCCGGAACGATTGCTCAGCGTCAGCACACCGCCCTCACCCTCGGCGATATCGCGCGCGATCGACAGGCCCAGCCCGGCACCGCCGGTCGCGCGGTTGCGCGATTGTTCGCCGCGCGCGAAGGGTTCGATCAGCGTCTTGATCTGTTCGCCGGTCAGGCCGGGGCCGTCATCGGAAACGATAATCCGCGCCAATGCTCCGTCGGTCACAACCGACAGTCGCGCCCGCACGCCATAAGCGATCGCATTGTCGGCAAGATTGCGCAGCGCGCGCTTGAGCAGCATCGGGCGCGCCAGCACGGCGGCGTCGGCCATATCGCCGATTTCGACATCCTTGCCGCGCTCCTGATAATCGGCCGCGAGTTCGCCTATCAATTCGCGTAGCGGAATACGCTCGCGCGCCTCAGTACCCGCACCCGATCGCGCCAGCGCCAAAATATCGCTCAGCATCGCGGTCATTTCCTCGATGCTCGTGATCATCTTGTCGCGCAGCGTCTCGTCCCCGACCTGTTCGACGCGAACGCGGAGGCTGGCGAGCGGAGTGCGCAAATCGTGGCCGACGGCGCCGAGCATCCGGTCCTTGTCCGACAGCATCGCCGAAATTCGGCCGCGATAGGAATTGAACGCGGCGATCAGCTCGCGCACGTCCGATGGCCCCTCTTCCTCGAGCGGCTCGGCATCGCGCAGCGCCGGATTGGCGCGCGCCGCGCGCGTCAGGTCGCGCAGCGGCCGCGCTGCGCGCCACGCGATCAGCATGATCGGAACCAGCAGCAACAGGTAGAGCGACAGCGTCTGCCAGACGAGAAAGCCCTGCAACCGGTTGCCGCCCGCCGCGATCCGCGTGCGCACCGCAAAATAGCGCCCGTCGACCTTCGCGACGACGATGACGGCCCGGTCGGGAAAAGCCGGCCGGCGCAGCCGCTGCCGTTCGCGCGGCGGGAGCTCCCATGCGTCGACCATTGTGGCCGGCACATTGGTCTCGCCGAGCAAGCCTTCCACATAGGCCGCGAGATCCGGCACCCGGACGGCGCCGATGGGCATCGGGGGGAGATGATCGGAGATCACCAGTTTCTGCGCGCGCTCGCGCGCCTCGTGCCGCTCGCGTTCGTTGCGCGGCGGCCTGAAGTCGCCGCGCCGGTCGCGCTCGATCGCATCGATGATCCGCGCGACGGCCATGCCGCCGCCGTGCGCCAGGGTCTGTTGCCGCATCCCGCGCGACAGCAGCACGAAATTGATCGCCTGCGCGACGAACAGCATCACCGCGACCGCAAAGACGAGCTGGCCGACAAGGCTTTTGGGCCACAACCGCAGTTTCACGCCGCCGGACCCATCCGCTTGACCTCGCACGCCAGCGTATAGCCGCCGCCCCACACGGTCTTGACGATCTGCGGGTGCGCGGCGTCGACCTCGATCTTCTTGCGCAACCGGCTGACCAGATTGTCGATCGCGCGGTCGAAGATATCGGCCTCGCGCCCGCGCACCATATCGAGCAGGCGGTCGCGGCTCATCACTTGGCGCGGATGGCGGACCAGCGCATGGAGCAGATGATATTCGCCCGACGACAGCGCGACCTCATTGCCCTCGCCATCGACCAGCACGCGTTCGATTTCGCGCAGCACCCAGTCGCCAAAGGCATAATAGGTGCCGCCCGGATCGAGGGCGCGCCCGCCTTGCTGCGTCCGGCGCAATACGGTGCGGATGCGCGCGACCAGTTCGCGCGGGTTGAAGGGTTTGACGACATAATCGTCGGCGCCGATCTCCAGTCCGATGATCCGTTCGGTATCCTCGGCGCGCGCGGTCAGCAGGATGACAGGGATGCTGCTCGTCTCGCGCAAATGGCGGGTCAGCGACAGGCCGTCCTCGCCGGGCATCATGATGTCGCTGACGACAAGGTCGACGCCCTGCGCGCGCAATACCGATCGCGCCTCGGCGGCGCTCGCGACATCGGTCACCGCAAAGCCCTGCGCGACCAGATATTCAGCCAGCGGTTCGCGGATCGACGGCTCGTCGTCGATCAGCAGGATGCGCGGCGTGTCGCTGTCGGTCATGCGGTTTCCGTCGAAAAATGCTGGTTCGCCCACCGGCCGCGGGGGCCGATGGGCGATAGCTGGCAGGGACCGGCCACAAAGGCAATGCCGGGAGGGGAGGAAGGCCGTACGTTTGCCGCCGCGCCCCCGCCAAATGCTTACTGGTTCGCGGGAGCGGCCGGCGCCGCACCGCGCTTGGCGCGCCATGCGCCGCGCTGGGCCTGACGTTCCTCGGGCGTGACCCGACCGTCCTTGTTCGCATCGGCGGCGTCGAAACGCGCCAGCGCTGCGGTCTGGAACTCGGCCTGGCTGATCGCCTTGTCGCCATCGGTATCGGCCTTGCCCATCATCATGCCGTGGTGGCCGCCGCGCTTGCCGTGACCGCCGCGCATGCCGTGGTGACGCTTGCCTTCGCCGGCTCCACCGGCTTCGGCACGCTTTTCACCGCGTTCGGCACGTTTGGCGGCGCGATCGGCGCCATGCTTGTCCCATTCGGCCTTACTGATGCTGCCATTGCCGTCGGCGTCGAGGCTGGCGAAGCGCTTGGCCTGCCGCTCGGCATGCTGGGCGGCGCGGTCGGTGGCGTCGAGCTTGCCATCCTTGTTCGCATCCATCCTGGCGAACATCTGCGTGGCGCGGGCCTCTGCATCGGCGCGGGTCTGCACGGCATTGCCGTCGGCGCCGGGTGCGGCGAGAACGGGCACGGCCACCAATGCGGCGGCGAGCGTAAAGAGCGAGATTTTCTTGTTCACGTAACGAACTCCTTCATGGGGTCTGTCCGGGTATGAGCCGGATCCCGATGAAGCCGTTCTAGGCGCCGTTTGTCCCAGCGGCGTGCCGGATCGACGGAAAATTGTCGCAAATTGTCGCAAAAACCACCCGCCGTTCATTTCGCGGCAAGCGGCGGGCTCGAACCGGCCAGCCAGAAACAGGCCAGAAACAGGTAAGCCCCGTCGCATTTCTGCGGCGGGGCTCCCTAGGTTCCGTCCGAGGACGGGAACCAGATTCTACCTTCACTTTCGATCTAGTAGATCCACGAAACGCCGCAGGTCCGGCTTGGTTCCCGCGGCGTTCGATTTTTTCCGGCGATCTTCCGCGCCGCGGCCGATCCAGGGACCGGTTCGGAACCGATAGGCTATTGCCTATTCGGCGCGCAGTGCGTTTATGGCGTAACGATCGAGGGAGTTTTCATGTATCTATCGTCTTGGCACCGGCTGCTTGCGGCGGCCGCATTGGGCATCTGCATTCCGGCGCCCGCCTCCGCCCAGCAGGCCGAAACGCCATCCACCCAGGGCGCCGCCTATCTCAACAAGCAGATGACGGCGCTCGCCGAACGCCACGGCGCCGACGGCTGGCGCGTGACGCCCAGCGGGCTGCGCTGGCGCCGGATCGCGGGCGACGGCAGCGGCGCGCACCCTGGCCCGGCCAATAACGTCACCGTCCATTATGTCGGCACCTTTGCCGACGGCCGCGAATTCGACAGCTCGGTCGCCCGCGGCGAACCGGCGACCTTTCCGCTGAACCGCGTGATCGAGGGATGGCAGGAAGGCGTTCAGTTGATGGGCGTCGGCGACAAGGTCGAATTCGCGATCCCCTGGCAGCTCGCCTACGGCCCCGACGGCAAGGGTCCGATCCCTGGCGGCGCGACGCTGCTGTTCACGGTCGAGCTGCTCGGCGTCGAACCGGCCGGATAATCTGTCGGAAGCACCGGCCTCTCACGAGGCGGCGGCGGGACGCGGAGCGCTACCGGCCAAAGCCGGATTGCCGTGTCATCGACGTCTGATTTTGGTGGAGCGGGTAGCGGGAATCGAACCCGCCTAGCTAGCTTGGAAGGCTAGAGCATTACCACTATGCTATACCCGCATTCCCAAGGTCGGCGGCGATTGCCATTTTGCCACCTTTGCGTCAAGCGGTTCGTCAAGCGCGCCATTGAGAACATCATGGCAACATGCTAAAGATGCGCCGTGCAGGACGGCGACGATCATGGACCCGATGGCGGCGCGGACATCCCGGTCCGCAAGATCATCCATGTCGATATGGATGCCTTTTACGCCTCGGTCGAACAGCGCGACGATCCGGCGCTGCGTGGGCTACCGGTCGCGGTCGGTGGGTCGTCGCGGCGCGGGGTCGTCGCCGCCGCCAGCTACGAGGCGCGCAAGTTCGGCGTCCGCTCCGCGATGCCCAGCATCACCGCGAAGCGCCAGTGCCCCGCCCTGATCTTCGTGCCGCCGCGTTTCGAGGTCTATCGCGACATATCGCACCAGATTCGCGCGATCTTCCGCGACTATGCCGACGAGGTCGAGCCGCTGTCGCTCGACGAAGCCTATCTCGACGTCAGCGCCGACAAGGCGGGACTCGGCAGCGCGACCGCCGCGGCAAAGCTGATCCGCCAGCGCATCCGCGCCGAAACCGGCCTCACCGCCTCGGCCGGTGTCTCGTACAACAAGTTCATCGCCAAGCTCGCCTCGGACCAGAACAAGCCCGACGGCATCACGATCATCCCGCCCGGCAAAGGCGCCGCCTTCGTCCAGACGCTCTCGATCCGCCGCTTCCACGGCATCGGCCCGGTGACCGCGGCGAAGATGGAGGGGCTCGGCATCTTTTCGGGCGCCGACCTTGCGGACAAGGATCCGATGTGGCTCGCGACACATTTCGGCAACAGCGCCGAATGGCTCTTCAACCTCGCACGCGGCATCGACCATCGCCGCGTCAAGTCGAACCGGCCGCTGAAATCGCTGGGCGGCGAGCGGACATTTTTCAACGACCTGATCACCGACACCGAAATCCGCGAGGCGCTCGCGCATGTCTGCACCGTCGTCTAGGACCGGGCGGCGAAAAAGGGCGCGCGCGGCCGCACCGTGACGCTCAAGCTCCGCTACGCCGATTTCCGCACGATCACGCGCGCCAAATCGGTCGCTGCGCCGATCCTCGACGGCAATTCGCTGCTCGCCGCAGGCGAAGCGATCCTCGCGCCCCTGCTCCCCACCGAACAGGGCATCCGCCTGCTCGGCGTGACCTTGAGCAAGTTCGAGGGTGAAGAGGATGACGAGGACGGGGTTGAGGCAGCCCCCGCCGACCTGCTCAGCCTGATTTAGTCAGCCACCGCGAAACGCCGTTCCTTGGTCGCCGTAAACCGGATCGACGGATGGCGCTGCGTCACATAGCCGACTTCCCATGCATCCTTCGCCATGAAGACCGGGGCGCCGTCGCGGTCGGTGGCGCTGGCGCCGCGGTGATCGGCCTGGAACGCCTTCAGCGCCGCCGCGTCGTCGCTCGCGATCCAGCGCGCGGTGTCCCACGGCGACTGCTCGAGCTTCGCCTCGACCTTATATTCCGCATCCAACCGGCTGATCAGCACTTCGAGCTGCAACTGGCCGACGACGCCGACGATCATGTTCGACCCGATTTCGGGGTAGAAGACCTGGATGATCCCCTCCTCGGCCATGTCGTCGAGCGCTTTCCTAAGCTGCTTGGTCTTCGTCGGATCGACGAGCGCAACGCGGCGCAGCAGTTCGGGGGCGAAGTTCGGCAGGCCGGTGATCGTGATGTCGGTGCGTTCGGACAGCGTATCGCCGACGCGCAGCGTGCCGTGGTTCGGAATGCCGATGATGTCGCCGGGAAACGCCTCTTCGGCCATTTCGCGGTCCTGCGCGAGGAACAGCATCGGGCGGCTGATCGCGATCGCCTTGCCCGTCCCGCCTTGCATCAGCCGCATCCCGCGCTCGAACTTGCCCGAGCAGAGGCGCATGAAGGCGATGCGGTCGCGGTGCGCGGGGTTCATGTTCGCCTGCACCTTGAACACGAAGCCGGTGACGGCATCGTCGTCCGGCTGTACCGGCGCGGGTTCGGCGGGCTGCGGCTGCGGTCCGGGTGCGTGATTGGCAAGCGCCGACAACAGGTCGACGACGCCGAATTCCTTCAGCGCCGATCCGAAATAGACCGGCGTCAGATCGCCAGCGCGGTAAGCCGCGGCATCGAAGGGCGCATAGCAAGCCGACGCCAGCTCGGTCTCTTCCTTGAGGTGCGCGAGCCCACGCTCCGAAAGCTCCGCCGCGAGCGCCGGATCGTCGAGCCCGGCGACCTTCGCGCGGTGGCCTTCGTACATGCGCGACGCATCGCCGCCCGGCCGCATGATCGCGGGATCGGCGAGGTCGTAGATCCCCTCGAACTGCCCGCCCATGCCCGCGGGCCAGTTCATCGGGCAGACGTCGAGCGCGAGCCGGTCGGCCACCTCGTCGAGCAATTCGAACGGCGGCAGCCCTTCGCGGTCGACCTTGTTGATGAAGGTGATGATCGGCACCGAACGCAGGCGGCACACCTCGAACAGCTTCAGCGTCTGCGGCTCGATGCCCTTCGCGGCGTCGATCACCATCACCGCGCTGTCGACGGCCGTGAGGGTACGATAGGTATCCTCGCTGAAATCCTCGTGCCCCGGCGTGTCGAGCAGGTTGAAAACCAGCCCCGCATGTTCGAAGGTCATCACCGACGAGGTCACCGAAATCCCGCGCTGCTGCTCGATCTTCATCCAGTCGGAACGCGCGCGCCGCGCCTGCCCGCGCGCCTTGACCTCGCCCGCGATATGGATCGCGCCGCCGGCGACGAGCAGTTTCTCGGTCAGCGTCGTTTTACCCGCGTCGGGATGCGAGATGATGGCGAAGGTACGGCGGTCGGGGTGCTTCCGGGTCATGGCGCGGGCGCCTAGCAGGTGGGGCGGGATGTGGAAAGGGGCTGGCGCTCGCGCCGCGGCGGACGCATGATCGGCCGATGCGCACCCTGCTCCCCGTCGCCGCAATGGCCGCCGCCTTGATCGCCGCCCCCGCCGCGGCACAGGATTCCCCCTTTGTTGGCGAATATAGCCTTGCCGAAGGGCCGGATGTCGGCGGCGGCCTGTTGATCCGAAACGACGGCCGTTTCCAATATATGCTCGCCGCCGGCGCGCTCGACGAGCAGGCCGAGGGCCGCTGGGAGACGCGCGGCGAGATGGCCTGCCTGACCACCGATCCCAAGCCGGTGCCGCCCGCGCTGGAGAAAGGCGCGTTGATTGAGGTCGAAGGCACCGTCCCGACGCTGCTCGTCACCTGGCCCAATGGCAAAGGCATTCCCGGCGTCGATTTCACTATCGGTTTCGACAGCGGCGATCCCGTTGAGGACTACACCCAGACCTATGGCTGGACGATGCCCGACGACGACAGGCGCATCCCGCGCTGGATCGAGGTGCGCGAGCCGATCCATGGCATTACCGCGCCGCGCTTTGAACTCACCGAGGCCGATGGCGGCAAGCTGCGTGCGGTCATCGTTCCCAACGATATTGGCGTCGTGAATTTTGAGGGCGCCTGCGCCGAAAAGACCGAACGCGGCGTCACGCTGCACCGCGCCGAGGGCGATATGCGGTTTGTGCGGTTGGGCGGAGAATAGCGGCGACTTTGGAGCGGAGAACTGCCGTTGCCTTCCTTCGTCACTCCGGGCTGGAATCCGGGATCCAGGCGGGCAAGGACCGCATGATCATTCCAAAGTTCAGGAAAGTTCAGCCCTGTGCGGCACCCGATTCTGGATCTGGCGGCATACCGGACGCGCGCGGCATGCCTCGCCGTGGCTGCACCCGCACGCCGGGCAGCGACCGCTTTATCCACCAAATGAAAGAGCCGGGACAAAGGCTGGCACGGCCGGATAATGTAGGAAAGGCTTATTTGACGGCGGCGCCTGCTTTGGGGTGGTGAGCTGCCATCCCCCCATTTTCGTCATTCCCGCGAAAGCGGGAACCCAGGGCTAGGCCAGCCGACGGACGCTCTGGGTTCCCGCTTTCGCGGGAATGACGAACTATTAGAAGCGGGGCGTCCGCTACCAGTCGACCACCGTCGCCCTCCCCGCCCTTCCCTCTTGCACTCCTCCCGCAAATGAGTCACAACTTTACGTGAACGTAAAGGTAAAGCACCCGCGAGAGGATTCTTCCATGACCCTTCCGACCTTCGACACGATCAAGCTCGAACTCGCCGACCATGTCGCGACGATCACGCTCAACCGCCCCGACCGGCTCAATTCGATGCCCCCCGCGATGGCCGACGACATTCGCGAAGCGCTCGATCATCTGCCGGGCCTCGGCGCGCGCGCGTTGCTGATCACGGGCGAAGGCCGCGGTTTCTGTTCGGGCGCCGATCTGGCGGGCGACCGCTCGGCGGGCGGCGCGGTGAGCGGCGGGGCGCGGAGCCGCAACGCGCTGCGCGGCCATTACAACCCGATGCTGCTCGCACTCGCCAACCTCGACATTCCGGTGGTCACCGCGGTCAACGGCCCCGCGGCGGGGGTCGGGTGCAGCTTCGCGCTGTCGGGCGATTTCACGATCGCGGGCAAGAGCGCCTATTTCCTGCAGGCCTTCGTCAACATCGGCCTTGTCCCCGACGGCGGCTCGTCGTGGCTGCTGCCGCGCTTGATTGGCGTACCGCGCGCGCTGCAGATGATGATGCTCGGCGAAAAGATCGGCGGCGAGCAGGCGGCCGACTGGGGCATGATCTATAAATGCGTCGACGATGCCGAGCTGATGACCGAGGCGAAGGCGCTGGCGACCCGCCTCGCGAACGGCCCGACCATCGCGCTCGGCACGATGCGCAAAGTTCTGCGGGATGGCCTGACACAGGATTTCGCGACCACGCTCGACGCCGAAGCCAAGGGCCAGTTCGTCGCGGGCGGCACCGCCGATGCGATGGAAGGCATCATGGCCTTTCAGCAGAAGCGCAAGACCGAGTTCAAGGGGAAGTAGGCGCACTCCTAATTCCGCTCGTGTCGAGCGAAGTCGAGACACCCCTAGAGCTCACTCAAAGCCGAGGGGCATCTCGACTTCGCTCGATGCGAACGGGTTTGTTGAGCTTGTTCTACTCCGCCGCTTCCTCGACCATCACCTTCTTGTAGATGCTCGTGCGCGGATAGGAGCAGAGGCGCATCACCATCGGCTCGAAAAATTCGAGCGGCTCGCTGTCGTAATCGGGGTCGAACGCCGGCGCGTCATATTTTTCGCAGAATTCGGCGCACGCGGCATAATGCGGGCTGTCGCGGAACTGGTCGCGCATGTCGCGGTCGAGGCCGAGATAGTGGAAGAAATAATGCCCCTGAAACACACCATGATGCTGGACGATCCACAGATTTTCTTCTGACAGAAAGGGCTTGAGGATCGCCGCGGCGACGTCGGGGTGGTTGAACGCCCCCAGCGTGTCGCCGATGTCGTGGAGCAGCGCCATCACGACATATTCCTCGTCGCGGCCATCGCGGTGCGCGCGCGTCGCGGTCTGCAGGCAATGTTCGAGCCGGTCGACCGGAAAGCCGCCATAATCGCCGCCGAGCAGCTTCAGATGATCGAGGATGCGCTTGCCATTGTTCGGCGCGAACTCCTTCTGCTCGCGCGCGATAATGTCCCAATCTTCCTGCGTTCCGTCGATCATCGACCGGAAAGTGGCGTGATCGTGCGTCATCTCGTTCATGGCAGCCTCTCCTCTTATGGAGACGAGCCTATCCTATTCGTTGTTATTTGCAACGTTATAGGTTTTGACCTCGGCCTGCGTCAGGCAGCGGCGCGTCGACTTGTCCTCGGCGTTCGCCAGCGCCTTTTGCTGGTACATCACCTCGGTCAAGAGCTTGCGCGACACGCCCATGCGGATCAGGAAATCATTGTCCTCGCTCGCGAGCAGCGCCGCATCCTGTTCGATATCGCCGATCAGCTCCTTGGTCGCATCGGTGCCCATCGCGACGCTCATGTCGATCGATTGACGATCGCCGGTGCGCGTGAACATATGGACGATGAACAGCCCGCCCGGATCGATCACGCGCGGCTGGCCGCCCATGAAGATGAAGTTGCACGCGCTGAAACAGGCCCAGCCCGCCGGGATGCGTGTCGTGAGGCCAAAGTTCGATCGGATGATCCGCCCCGCGGCATTGCCCGCGCGCGCGTCGCCGCCGGGCGAGCGCAGCCAGACTTCGCTGACGTCAGGATTGGCGGCAAGCGCCGCCTTCAACCGGTCGGGCAGCCCCGCATCGATCCGCCCCTCGGCGAGCAGTATCTTGCCGCCCTTTTTGGCAACAGGGGTCAGTTTCATGGTCGCATTCGCCGACCAGTCGGGGGTCAGCGGGCAGGTCGGGTTCGCGGGGTCGATCGCCGGCTTGGCGGCGCCGGCCAGGCACGCGATCAGGCCCGCCGCCGCGGCAACGCGAAACGCTTTATGCCGCGCTTTACGCCGCCAGGACATAGCGCGCCTGGCCCGGTCCCTTGCACATCCGTTTCGAGACGCGCGTTTCCTCGCCCTCGACGATGACGATATCGGTGACGCTCATGCATTGCGAGCCGTCGGCGAGTTGGTTCTTCGCCGCAACGGTCGACGATCCGCTGACATTCGCCCGCGTTTCGCTCGTCCAGTTCGCGGTCGCGCCGACCTCTTCGCCGCGCGTGACCTCCTCGGTCGCCGCCGCGGCTTGCACTTGCTCGGCGGGATCAAGGCGGCAGGCGATCGCATCGGTCAGCGTCCCGCTGACCTCCGAAATCGGCACATAGCTGTAAACGCCGGCCTTGCTCGCCGCGTCGCCGACCGCGTCGTTGATCACATTGCCGAGGATGTTGCGGCCGATGCTGCTGCCCTTCTTGCCCTTGGGACAGCCGCCATTGCCTTCTTCGCTCGGTTGCGGCGCGGGCGTCGTCACCTTGCGAAGCAGGCTTCCGAACTGCGCCTGAGCCGGGGTGACGGCCAGCAAGCAGGCTGCCAACACCGCGGGAGTCGCGAATATTTTCCGTATCATTTGATCCACCTCCGCCGCGCCCGAAACCGGGCTATCCAGCGACCCTCTTATTGGTGGTTCATGCCACCCGCTGTGATTTTCATCAACTCTGCAACTTATGTCATCCAGACAGGTTGAATTAAGGCTGAATATGTCACAGTAACGCCGCCATGCTCTCGCAAAAAACCCGCTATACGATCCGCGCGTTCCAGCATCTTGCCGACCATTGGGGCAAGGGACAGGTGCAGCTCGCGGATATTGCGGAGGCGCAGAACATCCCGCCCAAATTCCTGACCGTGATCCTGTCCGAAATGGCGCGCGAAGGCCTGCTGATTTCGCAGCGCGGGCGCGACGGCGGCTACCAGCTCGCCCTGCCCCCGATCGACATCAGCTATGGCGATCTCGTCCGCCTGACGCGCGGCTCGCTGGCGCTCGTCCCGTGCGCGGCGCGCAACGCGCATGAACATTGCAAGAATTGCCTGCCCGAATCCGAATGCCGGCTGCGCAGCTTGATGTTGAAAGTCCGCGACGACACCGCGTCGATCCTCGACCGCATCACCCTCGCCGACCCGATCGCGCTGGAACCCGTGTTCGAAAAGGACGAGGCGGCCGAATAGACCCGCTCCGCCATCCGCGGCAACCCGGCCGTCGCCGCGATTAGACGGACAATTAACCAATTCACTCCAGACAGCGGCCATGACGGGCAGGATTTACGGTCTGGACGCAATGCGCGGGATAGCCGCTTGGCTAGTCCTTCTGATGCACGCCAGCCAGGCGCTGGCCGGAGCGCATCTCGCCGTCGACTTCTTCTTCATGCTGTCCGGTTTCGTCATGGCGCGGACCTACGAGGATCGCCTTCGCGATAAATCCCTTGGCGTCGTGGCATTTCTGACCAGGCGTTATCGGCGGCTGTGGTTTACGATGGCAGTCGGCGCGTCGCTTGGCTTGGTGTTGCATCTTTACATCATGGGTCCGTCGGCCGGACTCGCGCTGACCTATTTATTCGCCATGTTGCTGATCCCCTACGGCGCGGCGACACCCTATCTTCTCAACAGTCCCGCCTGGTCGATCGCCTATGAGCTCCTCGCCAATGCACTCCACGGCCTTTGGCTGGCAAAGATAGGCGATCGCATGTTGTGGGCGGCGCTTGCCGTCTCCAGCACGGCATTCATGGCGGCATATTCCTACGGCGGTTTTCCGCGCATCCTTCAATATACGTCCGCCGAAACGCAGCTGTTTGTCATATTCCGGGCTATAACGGCCTATATCATTGGCATATTGCTGTCGCGGTTGACGATGAAACGGTCGCTGCCGAAGGTGTCGTTCTGGGCCGGCGCGGTGGCGCTTCCTGCCTATATCGCGCTGGTGACCGTCTATCCGTTCGCTTTCTGGCCGCTGCCCTTCATCTTCGTCGTCGCGCCATTGACGATGCTCGCCGGACTCAACCCGAAGGTGCCGAAGGGTCCCTCGGCCCTGCTCGGTGATATGTCGTTTCCGCTTTACGCGATCCACATGCCGGTCGTGCAGGCCGGATTCTATTTTGGCTGGCCGCGCGAGGCTGCGGTCCTCCTGTCCGTGGTCATGGCTTGCTTGTGGATCATTCGCTTGCCCGAAAGGCGGGCGAACTGCCTGGCGACCTGATCGCGGGTAACCTTCGCCGCTTGCCTTGTTATATCAAGGCGGGAATTTGGAGAAGAAATGGTGGAGCCTAGCGGGATCGAACCGCTGACCTCCTGCATGCCATGCAGGCGCTCTCCCAGCTGAGCTAAGGCCCCGTGCCATTTCGCGGATCGCCCCGGCCAATATTCCTGGCCGCCGCGATCGGGAGGCCGCCTTTACCAGTGCCGGCGACCGATGCAAGGGGCCAAATGCATCATCCGATGCTTTTTTGGCCCCCCGCGAAAAATATCAGGTTTCGACGTCGTCGTCGTCCGCGGTCGCGACGCCCAGATCGTCGTCGCCACCGAGGTCGACGTCATTGTCGGGCGAATCGCTGTCCTCGTCGACATCGACGTCCAGATCCAGATCCTCGTCGACGCCTTCTTCCTTGACGACCTTGCCCGGCTTTTCAACCTGCTCGAACGGCATCGGCTGCTTCGATTTCAGCACCGATTCCGGAATCCAGTTATAACCGCAATTGATGCAGTTGATCGGATCATCCTTGGTCAAATCATAGAATCGGGTTGCGCATTTCGGGCAGCTACGCTTCGTGCCCCATTCAGCCTTGATCATATATGCCTCGTAACCCTTTGGAACAGGATAAAAATATCGGAAGAGCGACGGAAGTTGAATAGCTACCCGTCAAATCGGCGTGCGCCTTGCCAGATTGCAAGGCCGCTGTCAAAAGCCGCTCGCCATGACCGATCAAACCGCCACGCCGCGCAGCTTTTCCGCTTCCGTTCCGCTCAAAGGCAGGATCGCGATTCCGGGGGACAAGAGCATCTCGCACCGCTCGCTGATGCTCTCCGCGCTCGCCGTCGGGGAAAGCCGCGTCACCGGCCTGCTCGAGGGGCATGATGTGCTCGCCACCGCCGCCGCGATGCGCGCGATGGGCGCGACCATCGAGCGTCAGGACGATGGCGAATGGCGCATCCACGGCGTCGGCGTCGGCGGGCTGCTCCAGCCGCGCGAAGCGCTCGA
>NZ_DATFFD010000177.1:0-17744 GCF_035250425.1 Sphingopyxis sp. | reverse complement strand
TGGCGCAGCAGCGCCAGCCGGCGCGCCTTCGAGGTCGGCCTTGACGATACGGCCGCCGGGGCCGGTGCCGGTCAGGGTCTTGAGGTCGATGCCCTGCTCGGCCGCGAGGCGCTTGGCGAGCGGACTGGCTTTGATGCGATCGCCTTTCTCCGTCGTCCCAGCGGAAGCTGGGACCGCTGGCGTCGGCGCGCTAATGGGAGCGGCCCCAGCTTTCGCTGGGGCGACGTCTTTGGCGGGCGTCGGTGCTTCGGCCTTCGGTTCAGCTTCGGCAGCAGGCGCCGGAGCAGCCTTCGCGCTTCCGGCATCTTCGCCCTCGCCCGCGATCACCGCGATCACGGTGCCGACCTTCACATTGTCGGTGCCTTCGGCGACGAGAATCTGGCTGACGACACCTTCGTCGATCGCCTCGAACTCCATCGTCGCCTTGTCGGTCTCGATCTCGGCGAGCAGGTCGCCCGACTTGACCGTATCGCCTTCCTTGACCAACCATTTGGCAAGGGTGCCTTCCTCCATCGTCGGCGAAAGGGCGGGCATTTTTAATTCGATCGGCATGTTTAGGCGTGTCCCTGTCAGTCTTGCAGGCTCGGCCTGCCGCTACGGTTTCTTCCTCGCCATAAGCCGAGCCCGGGTCAAGGTCCAGCGGGCCAACTTGCGTTTCATACGAATGTGACGCACTCTTTGCCTCAAGCAAAAACACGAGGGGTCGGGGTGATGCGGACATATCTGGTGGTGATCGACGACAGTCCGGAGGCGTCGCTGGCGCTGCGCTTTGCCGCGCGCCGCGCCGCGCGGACGGGCGGCGGCGTGATGGTGCTGGCGATCATTCCGCCACAGGATTTCGTCGCGTTCGGCGGCGTCCAGGCGACGATCGAGGCCGAGGCGCGCGAGCATGCCGAGGAACTGGTGGCCGCCGCCGCCGATGCGGTGGTGCAGGAAGCGGGTGTCACGCCGCAGATCATGGTGAAGTCGGGCAAACCCGCCGAAGTGGTGCGCGAAGTGATCGGTGCGAGCGACGAGATCGCGGCGCTGGTGCTCGCGACGGCGGCGAGCGGCGCGCCGGGGCCGCTGGTTGCGCATTTCACCGGACAGGATGCGGGGACGCTTCCCTGTCCGGTGATGCTGGTGCCGGGCGGGATCGATATCGCCCGGCTCGATGCGCTGAGCTAGACGACAAGGCTGCGCGGCGCGCCCGCGTCTTTCCATTCGAGGATGGCAAAGCCGAGCACGCCGAAGGCTTGCAGGGCGACGACCGCGATGCCGAGGCCGGTCATCTGCGCGGCAAAGGTCGCGATGACCGCGAAGCTCGCCGCGACCCAGCCGAGATTGCCGAGCGCGACCAGCTTGACCAGCGCCGGATTCGGCACCGCCTGCCGCGCTGCGACGATCATCAGGAGCGCGGCGGCGAGGCAGATCCAGCCGCCGACCGACACGACATTTTCGGGCAGCCCGAGCAGCGCGCCGACGGGCGCGGCGGCGAAGAGGCCGATGGCGAAAACGCCTCCACAGGTGATGGCGTCGGCGACGAGGATATTCTTCAGGTTGAGGATCGACATTTGGGTTCTCCTTTTGGACCCCCTCAAACTGGACTCGAAAGTGAATGGCGTCGATTACGCGAGAGGTAATGGAAAACAGGAAGGCGGAGGTATAGCTCTCCGGACAAAGGAGACGATCATGCAGGTTGCGACGCTGGGCGAGCAATTGCGCGAATGGCGTACCCGCCGCCGGATGAGCCAGATGGACCTCGCGCTCGATACCGAAATTTCGACGCGGCACCTGAGCTTCATCGAGACGGGGCGGTCGAAGCCGAGCGCGCAAATGCTGGAGCGAATCGCCGACTGCCTCGAGGTGCCGCACCGCGCGCGCAACGCGATGCTGCTCGCGGCTGGCTATGCCCCCGACTATCAGGAGCGGCCGCTCGACAGCCCCGAAATGGCCGGAATGCGCGCGATCGTCGAGCATGTGCTGAAGGGGCACGAGCCCTATCCCGCGCTCGCGGTCGACCGGCACTGGAACATGATCGCGGCGAACGGGGCGATCGCGGTCCTGATCGAACAGGTCTCCCCCGCCCTGCTGACGCCGCCGGTCAATGTGCTGCGCATCGCGCTGCACCCCGAGGGGCTGGCGCCGCAGATCATCAATCATGGCGAATGGCGCGCGCATATCCTGCACCGGATCGACCTGCAAATCGAGGCGAGCGCCGATCCCGGGCTGATCGCGCTGCGCGAGGAACTCGCGGGTTATGCGGTAGAGGCGAACGACAATGGCGGAGGGCCGGTGAGCGGCATTGCCGTGCCGTTGGTGCTCGACACGATCGGGGGGCGGATTTCTTTCGTGTCGACGGTGACGATCTTTGGAACGCCGGTCGATATTACGTTGTCGGAACTCGCGATCGAGGCGTTTTTTCCGGCGGATGCGGAAAGCGCGGCCTTGTTGCAGAAGCTGGCGGAACGATAGTTTTGTTCGTCACCCCACCGAAGGCGGGGGTTCCGCTGTTCATGGAAAGGTCGAAGCGGGATTCCCGCCTTCGCGAGGGTGACGAAGGGGTGGTTTAGCGTTTCCGCCCCTTGTGCTTGATGTTGGCCGGCCGTCCGCGCTTGCCGACGACGTGCTTGCCGGCCTTGTCCTTCACGCCGTCGCGGCGCGGCGGGCGATTGCGGAACCCGCCTTCGGGCGCATCGGGAAGTTCAAAACGCAATGCGCCGCTGATCGGATTGGCGTCGATCAGCCTGAGATCGAGTCGCTGGCCGGTGGTGAAACTGACCCGGCCATGCTCGCTGTCGAGGCTGCGCGCGGCTTCGTCGTAGAAGAAGCGCTCGCTGCCGAGCGTCGACACCGGTACCAGCCCGTCGCCGCCGAGCCCGTCGACGGTCGCGAAGAAACCGAAGGGCTGCACCCCGGTGATCCGCGCCTGCACGATCTCGCCCTTTTTGGTCGACAGATAGGCCGCGACATAGCGGTCGACGGTTTCGCGCTCGGCCTCCATCGCGCGGCGTTCGAGCGCGCTGATCGTCTCGCCGATGCGCGACAGGCCCTTGGCGTCGGCCTCGCCGAGGCCGGTGCGCGCGGGCAGATCCTTGGGCTTTCCGGGCACTTCGAGTTTGTAGCTGTCGACGAGCGCGCGGTGGACGATCAGATCGGCATAGCGGCGGATCGGCGAGGTGAAATGCGCATAGCTGCCGAGCGCGAGGCCGAAATGGCCAGCGTTGGCGGGGCCGTAATAGGCCTGCGTCTGGCTGCGCAGGATCGCCTGCATGATCTCGGGCAGCCGGTCGTCTTCGGAAAAGCCGTCGATCAGGCGGTTGAAGACCGCGGGGGTGATGACCTGCCCGAGCGCGAAGCTCCGTTCGAAGGTTTCGAGATAATCCTTGAGGCTGACGAGCTTTTCGCGGCTTGGCGGCTCGTGGATGCGGTACATCACCGGCGACTTCTTCGCCTCGAGCGCCTTGGCCGCCGCGACGTTAGCCGCGATCATATAATCCTCGATCAGCCGCATCGAATCGAGCCGGTCGCGGACGCGGATCTCGGCGATCCCGCCCTGTTCGTCGAGGATGACCTGGCGTTCGGGCAGGTCGAGATCGAGCGGCGCGCGGGCGGCGCGCGCCTTGGCGAGCAGCGCCCAGCAAGCCCACAGATTCTTGAGCGTCGGGAGCACATCGGCATCCCATTCGTCGCGTGGTGTATCGGCATCATAGGCCGTTTGCGCATGTTCATAGGCGATATTGGCGCGAAGCCGGACCAGCGCGCGGGTGAATCGCCATGACGTCACCTTGCTATGCTTGTCGATGACGAGATGGCACGCCATCGCGGCGCGATCCTGCCCCGCTTTCAGCGAGCAGACGCCGGCGGACAATGTTTCGGGCAGCATCGGCACGACCTGGTCGGGGAAATAGACGCTGTTGCCGCGCCGCCGCGCCTCGCGGTCGAGATCGCCGTCGGGGCGGACATAGTAACTGACGTCGGCGATGGCGACGACCGCGCGGAAGCCGCCCTTGTTCGAGGTGTCGTCGTCGGGGATCGCCCAGACGGCGTCGTCATGGTCGCGCGCGTCGATCGGGTCGATCGCGACGATTGGCAGGTCGCGCAGATCCTCGCGGCCTTCGGGGGTGAGCGGCAGCTTCGCCGCCTTCTCCGCCTCGGCCAGCGTTTCCGGGCCGAAGACATGCGGGATTTCGTGCCGCGCGATCGCGATCATGCTGAGGGCGCGCGGCGCGAACGGATCGCCGAGACGCTCGACGACCTTCGCCTTGATCGCGGGGCCGCGTCCGGTCAGTTCAGCGCGGACAAGATCGCCGACATTGGCATCGCCCTTGTCGGCAACGGCGAAGTCGTAGCGCGCACGCTTGTCGGCGGGGCGCAGCCACAGGATCGGCTTGCCGCCCGGCCCCATATCCTCGACGAGCACGCCGATCACCGCCTCGCCGCCGGCTTCGAGCCGTTTCATCGGGTGCGCGACATGGCCGCTGCCGCGTTCCTCGGTGCGCGCGAGGATGCGGTCGCCGACGCCGAGCGCGCCTTTTCGCCCCTGCTCGATCACGCGCAGGCGCGGTGCCGGCGTGGCGGCTTCCCAGCGTTCGGGAACCGCCCAGACATTGCTGCCATCGATCGCCGCGACGCGCAGCACGGTCACGCGCGGCAGCCCACCATGCTTGTGGAAGGCGCGTCCGGGCGCCAGATCGACGAGCCCCTCGTCGGTCATGTCCTTGAGCAGCGCCTTCAGCGCGATCTTGTCGTTGCCGTGGAGCGCGAAATGCTTCGCGATCTCGCGCTTGCCGACCGCGTCCTTGCTCTCTTCGATGAAGCGAAGGATCTGCTCGGGCGTCGGCAGTCCGTGATATTGTTTGCGGGCCATTGTCTAGGGATAGGGGGTAACGGGCGGTCCGTCACCCCCCCTCGGGGCACCGATCAATAGGGCGAAATGTCGATGAACTGACCGTTCGCCGCAGCTGTGCATCAGCCATAGGCGATCCAGCGGCCCGACGCGCCCGCCGCGAGCCACAGGAGCAGCGATGCCCCCGCCATCACCCGTGCTGCAAGCGGCGCTCCGTCCGTCCAGCGCGTCATGTGCGGGTTCCAGACCCGTCGAAAGGCGGCCGCGTTCGCCAGCGCCGCGATGATGAGGATCAATTTTCGTTCGAAAATAGCCGACCGTGCCAGCGCCGCGCCGTCGGCGGCGAACAGGACCACGCCGCTGGCCACCATCAGGACCAGCCCGGCGACGGCAACCGGCGTCAGGGCGCGCGACAGGTCCGCCACCGGCAGCCTCTGCCATAAACCCACGATCCGCAGGTCGACGGTGCCGATTCCGCCGACCAGCATAACGAGGCCCAGGAGATGCAGTGTATTGGCAACGGGATAGACCAGCGCCGATCCGCGCGACCACGGCCCGATCCCGGTCATGTCGAGCCACGCCGCGACGGCGGTCAGGATGGGCTCCATGCGGCCCCGCTCAGCGCAGTTCGACTGTCTTCTTGCCGACCATCACGCGCTCGACCCGCATTTCGGCGGTGCCGTCGCGCCGAAGATAGCCGGTCAGGCGAAGGCGTTTGCCGGGCTCGATCTCCGCGCGCGTCAGCCCGCGCGCTTCCATGCGGCCGACCGGCGCCAATATGACGTCCCAGACCTTGCCCTGCCAGCGCATCTTCGCGCTGCCATGCGGGTTTCCCCACGACAATTCGGTGAAAGACGCGGTCAGGGTGACCGGTTTGGTTTCGTCATAGGACGACCAACCGTGATGGGCCGCGGCGGGAGGCGCGGCGAAGGCAAGCGTCGCCGCCGCGATCAACAGGGAAAAGCGCATCGACAGTCTCCTTCGAGCCCCTCGGCGCGAAGGCTAAAGGCGCGGCGCCCATGGTGCAAGGGCAACGGGGCTAGTAGGTCCGCCCGATCAGCACGCGTTCGACCGCGGGCTCGCCGGTGAAGAAGCAGGCGCCGTCGGCCGGTGCGGCATCGAGCGGCGTGTTGCGCATCGTCAGCTTGAGCGATTTCAACTGCTCGACGATCTTGTCGAGTGCCGCGCCGCTCGGCCGCGACCACTGCACCTCGGCCCAGCCGACAAATTTGTCGTCGCCGGCGAAATGCGCCTTGAGGTCGGTGACGTCGCGGCGGATATTCGCATGCAGGCGTTCCTTTGCCTCGGCATGGAGGCTCGACTGGATGTCTTCCAGCATTGCCACCGCCTCGGCCACGAATTCGCCTTTCGCGACGAACGCCGAATTGAGCTTTCCATCGTCCTTGTAGAGCCGGTCGCGGCGGATCACCGCGACATTGCCGCCGGCGACGTCGCGCGGGCCGATCTCGACGATGATCGGCGCGCCCTTCTTGACCCAGCCCCAGCGCTTGGTCTGCGCCTTGTTCGCGGACGCATCGAGCAGCACGCGCACGGGCTCGCGAAACGCATCGAGCGCCTTCAGCTGGCTTTCGAGGTCGCGGCAATAGTCGAGGATCGCCTGATCCTCCTCATTGTCGCGGAGCATCGGTACGATCACGATCTGGTGCGGCGCGATGCGCGGCGGACAACGGAGGCCGTCGTCGTCGCCATGCGTCATGATGACGCCGCCGATCATCCGCGTTGACGTGCCCCAACTCGTCGTGTGGCAGAGGCTGTGGCCGCCGTCCTTGTCCTGATAGCGGATGTTCGCGGCTTCGGCGAAGCCGGTGCCGAGATAGTGCGAGGTGCCGGCCTGCAGCGCCTTGCCGTCCTGCATCATCGCTTCGATCGAATAGGTCGCGACCGCGCCCGGGAAACGCTCATTCTCGGGCTTTTCGCCGGCAATCACGGGCATCGCGAGGACATCCTCGGCAAAGCTGCGGTACATTTCGAGCGCGCGCAGCGTCTCGGCCATCGCATCGGCCTTGTCGGCGTGCGCGGTATGGCCTTCCTGCCACAGGAACTCGCTGGTGCGCAGGAACATGCGCGTGCGCATTTCCCAGCGAACCACATTGGCCCACTGGTTGACCTTGAGCGGCAGATCGCGCCAGCTCTGCACCCAGCGGCTCATCGCGGCGCCGATCACGGTTTCCGAGGTCGGGCGGACGATCAGCGGTTCCTCGAGCTTCGCCTCGGGATCGGGGACGAGCTTGCCCTTGCCGTCAGCAATCAGCCGGTGGTGCGTGACGACCGCCATTTCTTTAGCGAAACCATCGACATGGTCGGCTTCCTTCTCAAAGAAGCTCAATGGAATGAAGAGCGGGAAATAGCAATTCTGGACCCCGGCATCCTTGATCGCGGCATCCATCACCGTCTGGATGCGTTCCCAGATGCCATAGCCCCACGGCTTGATGACCATGCAGCCGCGAACGCCCGATTCCTCGGCAAGATCGGCTTCGGCAATGACATCCTGATACCAGGCCGCGAAGTCGGCCTGCCGGGTTACGCTGAGCGCATGTTTGACCATGATATTTCGTATTTTCCGTAGCTGGGGCGCCGTAGCGGCGGCCCGATTAATTCTTCTTGGCGAGCGCCGCCTTGAGTTCGGCGACTTCGGCCTTGAGCGCGGCGATCTCGGCATCCTTCGCCTTGCTGCCGCCGGCGCCCGGGATGAACGCCCCCGCCGCCTGCTGGAACATTTCCATGTTCCGGCGCGTCAGCTCGGCGAGTGGGTTCGATCCTAAGGCGCCTTCGAGCGCCGAGCGGACGTCCTGCTGGTTCTTGCGGAACGCTGTCATCGAGGCTTCGAGATATTGCGGCACCATCGATTGCATCTTGTCGCCGTACATGCCGATCAGGTGGCGCAGGAAATTGACCGGGAGCAGCGTTTCGCCGCGCGTTTCTTCGTCCATGATGATTTGCGTCAGGACATTGTGCGTGATGTCATCGCCGCTCTTGGCATCGACGACGCGGAAATCGCGGCCGTCGCGGACCATTGCGCCCAGATCCTCGAGCGTGATGTAGCAGCTGCGCTCGGTATCATAGAGCCGCCGGTTGGCGTATTTCTTGATCGTGACGACGCCATCTTCCGTCGCCCCCGCCCTGGACTTCGCCATCTTGACCTGCGCTCCTAGCAATGCCGGAACCACGGCGACCGCGCCGCCCGGACATTCGAAGCCCCCGCATTAGCATCAAATAATGATGCATCGCAACATGCGCTACTTGCACCGCGCCGCTTGGCGAATCGCAGCTCTGGAAGATAATCCGCGATCGCGACGAAGCGCTCCTGGCTATCGACAGCCCGCGGCCCCCGCCAATCGCCCTCTCAATCGCCAAACGTAATATAGTTACAGCCGAAATCATTGCAGTGGCATTTTTTACGCGTCATGGCGCCGGAAAAGGTTGTTCCTTTCGCCAGCGGGCACTTTGATTCCAAAGAGCCTGTCGGGCGGATGGCCGACCCCTGTTGCCAAAATGCCACAGCGCCACAACTGAGTCCTCCCGCTGTCAGAAAATTTACATCAAAGGCTTGTGCCGCCCAAAATTTCGGTCTTTCTAGCGCCCAATCCGTTCACTCCCACTCTTTTTGAACGGACAACCGGGGAATTACACCATGAAGAAGACTAGCCTGCTAGTTCAGGGCTCCGCTCTGACTCTTGCTTTGTTCAGCGCAATGCCCGCGATGGCACAGGACACCGCTCCCGCCGACGAAGTCGCGGAAGAGGGTGGTACGGCCATCGTCGTCACCGGCTCGCGCATCCGCCAGCCGAACCTCGAATCGACAGTTCCGATCACGACGGTTTCGGGTGAAGAATTCTTCGAAACCGGCCAGGTTTCGATCGGCGACGTCCTCAACGACCTGCCGCAGCTGCGCAGCACGCTCAGCCAGTCGAACGGCACGCGCTTCCTCGGCACCCGCGGCCTGAACCTGCTCGACCTTCGCGGTCTCGGCACGCAGCGCACGCTGGTTCTCGTGAACGGCCGCCGCCACGTCGCCGGCGACATTCTGTCGAACGGCGTGTCGACCGACATCAACACCATCCCGACCGATCTGGTCCAGAGCGTCGACGTTCTGACCGGCGGTGCTTCGTCGATTTACGGTTCGGACGCGGTCGCGGGCGTCGTCAACTTCATCATGAAGGATGATTTCGACGGTATCCAGCTGCGCGCCCAAGGTGGCCTGAACCTCGATTATGGCGACGCCGGCAACCAATATGTCTCGGCGCTGTTCGGCAAGAACTTTGGCGACGGCCGCGGCAACGTCGCGCTGAACGTCGAATATGCTCACCAGTCGCAATATGCGGCTTCGGGCCGTGGCCGCAACATCCGCCAGAACAACAATTTCGTTGTCGTCGACACCGATGCGGCCGGCGGCACGAACGGCGATGATGTGTTCGACCGTATCTTCTTCGAAGATATTCGTTCGGCAACGATCTCGACCGGCGGCCAGCTTGGTTTCACCAGCCCGACTGCGGCTTGCGGTCGCGATCCGCTCGGCAACGCTTATGCCTGTAACTTCCTGTTCCGTCCCGACGGCACGCTGACGCCGCAGACCGGCACTCGTATCGGCCTCGGTCCCAACGGCAACTATGTCGGCGGCAATGGCTATTCGGGCCGCGAAGGCTCGCTGGTCACGCTGACCCCGACGCTGGAGCGCATTTCGGCCAACGCCTTCGCGCACTACGACATCACGGAAGCGTTTGTTCCGTTCATCGAAGCCAAATATGTCAAGACGACTGCATTCGGCTCGCAGAGCGGCCCCTTCTTCTCGCAGGGCACCACGCTGGGTAGCGACGTGCGCGAACGCATCCGTCTCGACAACCCCTATCTGAACCCGGCAGCACGCGCGACCATCGAGCAGCAGCTGATCGCTGGTGGCACGACGCCGACCGGTGCAACCCGTTTCAGCCTGCGCAAGAACTGGACCGAGTTCGGTATTCGCGACGAACGTATCGAGCGCGAAACGTGGCGCGTTGTCGCCGGCCTGAAGGGCGACTTCAACGACGACTGGACCTACGAAATTTCCGGGAACTATGGCGAGTTCAAGGAAAGCAACCTGATCAAAGGCAATATCAACCTCCAGCGTTACCTGCTGGCGCTTGATACGACGCGCAACGGCGCGGGCCAGATCGTTTGCCGTTCGTCGATCGATCCTGCCGCGCGTATCCCGTACCAGGGCGCCGATGGCGACCCGGCGCTCCTCGCTGCGGACGTCGCGGCCTGCGTTCCGCTGAACCCGTTTGGCGATGGCGCCTCGTCGGCCGAAGCGCGCAAATACGTAACCCAGACCACCAGCGCACAGGGCAAGATCACCCAGTTCGTCGCGTCGGGCTTCGTCGCGGGCGACCTCAGCCAGCTGTTCGAACTGCCGGGCGGTCCGATCGCTTTCTCGCTCGGCGCCGAATATCGTCGTGAGACCAACTATTATGATCTCGATGATCTCACGCAGCGTGGTTATGCCTTCTACAACGCCATTCCGGAATTCACGGCTCCGGCGTTCGAAGTGAAGGAAGTCTTCGGTGAAGTCTCGATCCCGCTCCTGAAGGATATGCCGTTCGCGCATGCCCTGACGGTGACGGCTTCGGGTCGCATCGCCGATTACAAGGGAGCAACGGGCACGGTCTACACCTATTCGACCGGTGTCGACTATGCCCCGATCGAAGACCTGCGGTTGCGCGCCAGCTATTCGCGCTCGGTTCGTGCGCCGAACCTCTCGGAGCTGTATTCGGAGCAGAGCCAGAACTTCGCGCCGGGCTTCAGCGACCCCTGTTCGGCTCGCAACATCGGCCAGGGTTCGTCGACGCGCGCCGCGAACTGCGCCGCGGCCGGTCGTCCGGCGGGCTATGACTTCGTCTACGTCCAGTCGCTCGAAATCATCAGCGGCGGTAACCCGGACCTGCAGGAAGAAAAGTCGACCAGCTTTACCGTTGGCGGCGTCTTCGAGCCGCGTTTCATTCCGGGTCTGTCGCTCTCGGTCGACTATTATGACATCAAGATCGACAATGTGATCACCTCGGTTTCCGCCCAGACGATCGCCAACCAGTGCTATGATCTTGCCGACCTCAACAACCAGTTCTGCGCTCTGATCCAGCGCGCAGGTGCTGGCGGCGGTCCGAACGGCGAAGAACAGTTCCGCATCCTCGAAGGCACGCTGCTGGCGTCGACGCTGAACTTTGCGAAGCTGACGGCGCGTGGCCTGGACTTCAATCTGGGTTACCGCAAGTCGTTCGACTGGGGCAGCGTAGCGGTCAACGGCGTGTGGACGCACGCTCTGGAACGCGACAACTTCGTGAATCCGACCGATCCGAACCGCATCAACCGCATACTCGGCGAACTCGGCGACCCGAAGGATGCGTTCAACCTGCGTACCAAGGTCGATGTCGGCAACGTCGGCTTCACCTATGAACTGCGTTACCTCGGCGGCATGTATCTGAACACCTATGAGGACTTCAACGAACTGCAGGGCCGTCCGCCGGAAAACCCGGATTACGCCCAGGTCAAGAAGTATCCGGCTGTTTGGTATCACAACATCCGCCTCGACGCAGACGTGAACGACAAGCTCAACGTCTATTTCGGTGTCGACAATCTGTTCGACCGTCAGCCGCCGTTCGGCCTGACCGGTGTCGGCGCGGGTTCGGGTATCTATGACGTCCGCGGACGTTATGGCTACGTCGGCGCGGTCGCCAAGTTCTGATCTGCAAGATCAGCGAAAAACGGGGGGCCGGACCAAAAGTCCGGCCCCTTTTTTTTGTGCCGCTTCCCCGATAGGAGGGCACATGGCCGAAAACCGAAACATTGCCGACGAAGCGGCGCGACTCCTGGGCGCCGGCGCCGTCGAACGCGCGGTCGAGCTCGTGTCCGGCGCGGCGCGGCGCGGGGATGCCGATGCGCTCAATGAGCTTGCTCTCTGGCATGTCTATGGCAGCCCGCTACGCCGCGACTTCGGGCTGGCACGCCTTTTCTTCGGCCGTGCGGGAGAGGCCGGACACAAGGGGGCGGCGGTTACCCATGCGGTGTTCGTCGCCCTGGGCGCCGGGGCCGATCCCGATTGGTCCGCCGCACTGGCGCTGCTTCGATCCGCGGCCGGCGATGATCCGGCGGCAGCGCGGCAGCTGACGATCATCGACGCCATGGCCCTCGACAAGGATGGGCGGCCGTTGTCGCTTCCCGGCGCGATACGATGTGCGGCCTCACCCGATGTTCAGTGCTACTCTGCGCTCTTCTCGCCCGACGAATGCATGCATCTGATGGCGCTGTCGGAACCCCTTCTCGTTCCGTCGATCGTTGTCGATTCACGGACGGGACGGCAGAGCCCCAATCCCGTCCGCACGTCGTTCGGCGCCGTGCTGGGGCCGATTCAGCAAGATCTGGTCGTCCATGCGCTGAACTTGCGGATTGCCGCCGCAACGCAGACCAGCGTCGATCAGGGCGAGCCGCTTGTCGTCTTGCGCTATGAGCCCGGGCAGCAATATCGCGCGCATCATGACGGGCTTCCGGGCGAGCCCAACCAGCGGGGCAGAACGGTCATCGCCTATCTCAATGCGGATTATATTGGCGGCGAAACCAGTTTTTCTGCCGCAGATATGGCGATCAAAGGCCGCCAGGGCGACGCCATATCCTTCGCCAATACGCTCCCGGATGGCCGCATCGACGAACGTAGCCGTCACGCAGGTCAGCCGGTGCTAAGCGGCAGCAAATGGGTCTGTACCCGCTGGATCAGGAACGAGCGCTTCGATCCTTGGGGTCTGCGGACGCCCTCGCCCCACGTTCGAGCGCGTTAGATCCAAGTCCGCGCGAACCGGTGGCCGAGACCGGTCAACAACTCATATTGCGACAATCCGCTGCGCGCAGCGGTCCGCGGCAAATCATAATCGAGCGCTAGCCAGTCGCCTTCGTCGATCGCAACGACGTTGCTGGCGTCGAACGCAATCAGGTCCATCGAGATGCGGCCGATCAGCGGCAGCGCGTGGCCCTGCCACGTCGCACCACCGCCCGTTCCCGCATGGCATCGCAGATAGCCGTCGGCGTAGCCCATATTGACGATCGCGATCCGGCTATCGCGGCGTGCAATCCACGTCGCGCCATAACCGACCGTCTCACCCTCGCGCACCGTGCGCACCTGCAACACGCGCGTTTCAGGATAAACAACCTGGCGAATATGGCCCTCCGCCTCGCCGCGCGGCGTTCCGCCGTAAAGCGCAATGCCGGGGCGCGTCAGGTCGAACGCATAGTCGGAGCCTAGGCAGATGCCCGCGCTGTTGGCGAGGCTGTATCGCCGTGCGGGAACCCCCTCAAGAATGGCCTGGAATGCCGCGAGTTGCCGTGCGTTCTGGTCGCTGTCCTCGTCGGCCGACGCCAGATGGCTGAGTAGCGTTTCGATGGAAAGCCCGTCGAGCGCGCCGCCCAGGGCTTCGTCGATGCGCAGGCCGAGGCGGTTCATTCCGGTATCGATCATCACGTCGCACGGACGCCCCTCGCCCGCTTCGCGCCAGCGCGCGACCTGTTCGACGCTGTTCAGCACGGGGCGTACCGGGAGGGTGCGCGCGGCGACCATGTCGCTCGTTCCGACGCCGTGCAGGACCGACAGCGATACGCCTTCGGGCAAGGGCATCAATGCGGCCGCTTCTGGCCAGGTCGCGACGAAAAAGTCGCGGCAGCCTGCGGCGGCGAGATGGCGCATGACCTCACGCGCGCCAAGGCCATAGCCGTCGGCCTTGATCGCGGCGCCGCACGCCGCGCCGCCGCTCTGGCCGGCCAGCCAGCGCCAGTTGGCAGTAAGGGCGTTGCTGTCGAGGCGGAGGCGGAGCGGCGATGGGACGTGGATCATGCCCTGCCCCTATACAGCTTCGAGGGCTGCGCCAATGGGGTGATCAGCGGGCCGCGGGCTTGTCCCACTGTCCCTCAACCGGGTCCTTGAGCATGAAGGCGGTCACGAGGAAAGCGACGAGCACGACGCCCCAGGTGTACCACAGCCCGGAATAGGCATTGCCGGTCTTGGCGATGATGAAGCTGGCGATCAGCGGCAGGAAACCGCCGAAATACCCGGTCCCGATATGATAGGGGATCGACAGCGACGAATAGCGGACGTGCGGCGGGAACATTTCGGAGAGCAGCGCCGCGACGGGGCCATAGGTGAAGCCCGACAGCGCGCTCAGTCCGAGCAGCGCGAGAAAGATGATGAAGATGCTGCCGGCGCCCGGTATTTGCTTGACGAAATCATAACCCATTGCTTCGAGCGCGGGCTGGAGCAGCGCCGGGTCTTCGCTCGCGACCTCGCGGTCGCCGATGCGGATCTTGACGCTGTCGAAGCCGCCGTCGGTCTGGGCGACCGTATAGGGCACGCCAAGCTTCGTCAGTTCGCCCAATGTGCGACCGCATGCGGTTTCCTGTTTCTGCGCGAAGGGATCGAAGCTGCACTGCGAGCCGGTGACGGTCACCGGCGCGCGCTCGGCGGCGCCGGTCAGCGCGGGGTTGCCCACGCTCCCCATCAGCCAGAAGAGCGGGAACAGCAGCACAAGCGTCGCGGCATAGCCCCAGACGATCGGCTTCTTGCGCCCGATGCGATCGGACAGATGGCCCGCCCAGATGAAGAAGATCATGCCGACCGCGGCGGCACAGCCGACGATGATTTCGGCGGCAGTGTCCTCGACCTTCATCGGTCCTTTGAGGAAGGACAGGCCCGAGAACATCGCGGTGTACCAGATGACCGTTAGGCCCGCGGCGATGCCGAACAGCGCGATGAAGATACGGCGCGGGTTGCCCGGATAGGTGAAGCTTTCCTTCAGCGGGTTCTTGGCGAGTTCGCCTTCCTGCTTCATCGCCTGGAACACGGGGCTTTCGGACAGTTTGAGGCGCATCCACAGCGAGATCGCGAGCAGGATCAGCGACAGCAGGAACGGCACGCGCCAGCCCCAGCTTTCCCAGATCGCGTCGGGCATCAGCGCCTTGCACCCGAGCACGACGATCAGGCTCAATACGAAGCCGCCGACGACGCTCGCCTGGATAAAACTGGTGTAAAAACCGCGCTTTCCGGGCGGCGAATGTTCGGCGACATAGACCGCCGCGCCGCCATATTCGCCACCAAGCGCGAGCCCCTGAAGCACGCGGAGCAGGATGACGATGATCGGTGCGGCTATGCCGATGGTGGCCGCCGACGGAATCATCCCGACGCCTGCCGTGGCAATGCCCATCAGCGTAACGGTGATGAGGAAAGTATATTTGCGTCCGAGGCGGTCGCCGAGAAAGCCGAAGAGGATGGCGCCCAAGGGCCGGAAACCGAAACCCACCGCGAACCCCGCCCAGACGAGCAGGATTTCGAGCGTCGCATTGTCGCTGGGGAAAAAGGCCTTGCCGATGATCGCCGCGAGCGTGCCGTAGATGAAGAAATCATACCATTCGAACACGGTGCCCGCCGACGATGCGACGATGACCATGCGGATGTCCTTTTTGCTCGGCTGATAGGCCGCGCCATGGTCGGCGACGGCGGCTGCGTCGGTCATACACTCTCCTTCGGCCGTGTCGGCCTGTCCCCTTCCGTTCGCATCGAGCGGGTTCGGGCCGGTGTAGCTGCCCCGCGCCGCCGCGCAAGCCTTCTTGGCGTAGCGTCATTCCAGTGGCAGGATGCGGTGATGCAGTTCATCGACCTTTCGATCCCGATCACCAACAATGTCGTGTCCGACCCGCCGGTGATGCGCCCCAACATCACCTATATGACCCACGAAAACACGTGGGAGCAGATCGCGATGTTCTTCCCCGGGCTGACAAAGGAGGATCTACCCGACGGCGAAGGCTGGGCGGTCGAGATGCTGTCGCTCAGCACGCACAATGGCACGCATATGGACGCGCCGTGGCATTATCATTCGACGACCGACAGTGGGGCGACCACCTCCCCGTCGATCGACGAAGCGCCGCTCGACCTGTTCTTCCGTCCCGGGGTGAAGCTCGACTTTTCGGATCGTCCGCACGGCCATGTCGTGAGCGGCGGTGAGGTCGAGGCAGAGCTCGCACGCATAAGGCATGAACTCCAGCCGTTCGACATCGTGCTTGTCCAGTCGGGGGCGGTCTATGGAACCGACAATTTCACCGATCAGGGCTGCGGCATGGGTGCCGAGGCGACGCTGTACCTGACGGAACGCGGCGTGCAGGTCGTCGGCACCGACGCGTGGAGCTGGGACGCGCCGTTCAGCCACACCGCGAAGCGCTGGGCCGAAACGCGCGATCCGTCGATCATCTGGGAAGGGCATAAGGCCGGGCGCATCCGGCCCTATTACCAGATCGAGAAGCTGACCAACCTCGCGGCGATCCCGGCAACGGGCTTCACCTTCAGCTGTTTCCCCGTGAAGATCGAGCGCGCGAGCGCGGGATGGATCCGCGCGGTGGCGCTGGTCGGCTAGCGCTGGTCAATTGCCTGCCGGCGGATCGCCCTTCTTATCGCCGAGCTGAGCATCCAGAAACGCCAGCATCCGCGTTTCGACGGGCATGCGGCTCACCTCGCTGCCGAGGCTGACTGCGCCCATCGGGTAGAAGTGGCCGAAGCCGGGCACCCAAGCCATCTCGGTCGCGATCTCCTTGCTCGCCAGTGCCTTGACCGCAAAGCGCGTGCCCGCCTGCATGCCCTCAAGATCATTCTGGCCGACGAAGAAGAGCGCCGGCGGCATCCCCGGCCGCACCGTCTCCATCAGGTTATAGCCGCCGATGCTGCCCGATATCGCGATCACCGCCTTGACCGGCGCGCCGATGCCATAAGCGGTGTTGAGCGCGGTAACCGCCCCCGCCGAGAAGCCACCGAGCGCGATGCGGTCGCGGTCGACGCCGAAATCGCCGGCGCTGTCGCGGACGAAGTCGGTCGCCATTGCCATATCCTCGGCGGCGGCGAGGATGGCGTTCCAGAACTGGTCGCCGGTCCGGGCGTCGAGCGGCGGCAGGCCCATCCGCGCGCGCACGACATCGATCCGCGCCGTTGCCGCCGGCGACAGGTTGACGGCCTTGGGCACCAGGCGCTTTTCGTCGACCCGCAGCGCCACGCCGGGATCCTCTGGCGTCAGGCGATAATCGATCGAAAAGCAGACATAGCCGTCGCGCGCGAAGCGGCGGCAATAGTCGGCCATCGAACTGTCCTGCGCGCCATCCTCGGTGAAGCGCTCCTCGCCCTTGCTGCCGCGATGGAAGGCGCCGCCGAACGCCATGATGACGGCGGGGCGGTTCGCGAGCGGTTTGCCGTCTGCAACAGGGCGATAGACATCGAGCAGCAGGTCGCGTTCGCCTGGCCGATCCTGCGAGGCGTTGATCGGCGCGCGGCCGTAGACGAGGTCGCGGGTCAGCTGGACGTCATATTCGCGCCGCAGTTCGACCTCGGCGGCCGCCGATACGGGCAGCAGCGTCGCGCAAGCAGCCGCGACGAAGGCGGCTTTCAGTGGGTTCATCGTCCCTCTCCCCTGTTTCTTTGCGCCAGCCTAGCGGCGAAATGGGGTTGAGCAACAGGCGAGACGATCAGAAGAGGCGCGACCCGTTCGGAACAAGGCGATCTGGCGCGAACAGGATCACCGCGCCCGCCTCGTCAGCAAAGCCGAGCGTCAGCACTTCGGACATGAATTTGCCAATCTGACGCGGCGGGAAGTTGACGACGGCGGCGACCTGCCGCCCCGCAAGGTCTTCCAGCGCATAGCGGTCGACGATTTGCGCGCTGCTCTTCTTCACCCCGATGGCGGGGCCGAAGTCGATCTTCAGCTTGAATGCGGGCTTGCGCGCCTCGGGAAAGGGTTCGGCCTCGACGATCGTGCCGACGCGGATGTCGACGCGGAGGAAATCGTCGAAGCCGATTGCCTCCGCTGCCGGCGCATCTTGGTCGTGGTTGACGTGCATCGCGTCATTCCATCTC
>NZ_DATFFD010000176.1:0-2665 GCF_035250425.1 Sphingopyxis sp. | reverse complement strand
GCGGTCGATCAGGATCGTCTCGGTTGCGCCGCACACGCCGGTGCGGCGCATCTTGGCATTGACTGCCAGCTCGACCGCTTTCGCCGGGTCGGCGGCCCCGTCGATATAGAGATGATTGATGCCGTCGAGATGCGCGAGCACTGGCACGCGCGCCTCGTCCTGCACGCGTGCGACGAGTCCCTTGCCGCCGCGCGGGATGATGATGTCGATCAGCCCCTGCGCGCGCAGCATCGCGCCGACCGCGGCGCGGTCCTGCGTCGGTACGAGCTGCGCCGCATCGGCGGGCAGCCCCGCCTCGACCAGACCCGCGGCGAACGCTGCGTGGATCGCACGGTTCGACCGCGCAGCCTCGCTGCCGCCGCGCAGGATTACTGCATTGCCCGACATCAGCCCCAGCGCCGCGGCGTCGGCGGTCACATTCGGCCGGCTTTCATAGATGATGCCGACGACGCCGAGCGGCACCCGCACGCGGCTCAGCACCAAGCCGTTCGGCCGCGTCACGCGGTCGATTTCAGCGCCCGACGGATCGGGCAGCGCCGCAACATCGTCGATCGCGTCGGCGATCGCGGCAAGCCGACCCGCGTCGAGCCGCAGCCGGTCGAGCATCGCGCCCGACAGCCCGTTCTTCCGTCCCGCGGCCATGTCCTCGGCATTGGCGGTAAGAATATCCGCCGCCCGCGCGCGAATCTGCGCCGCCGCCGCAACCAGTCCCGCCGACTTGTCCGCCGTCGGCGCCAGCGCGAGCACTTTCGAAGCGGCGCGCGCGCGCGCGCCCATGTCGGCGATCAGGGCGGCGGCATCGCCGGGCATCGGCGGGGCGGTGAGGGCTTCGGCATTCATGGCGCTGCCACTATCACGTTTTACGTGACCCCCGAAAGTCCCGTTGCGCCATGCCCCGCGCGCCTTTAGGCAGGGCGCCATGAGCGGGGACATCGAAGGCATCGGGGCGGCGGTGACCGCCGGGTTGGCAGGGCATGCGGTCGAACCGCGTCATGGCGGCACGGCGAACGGTCATGCGCCCGCGCGCTGCCTCAACTGCGGCACCGGCCTCGCGGGATCGCATTGCCATTATTGCGGGCAGCGCGCCGACGTGCATCGCAGCTTTGGCGCGATCGGACACGATCTGGTCCACGCGATCTTCCATTTCGAAGGCAAGATCTGGAATACGCTGCCTTTGCTCAGCTGGCGGCCGGGCGACCTGACGCGGCGCTATATCCATGGCGAACGCGCGCGCTTCATCTCGCCGCTCGCCTTGTTCCTGTTCGCGGTGTTCCTGACCTATGCGGTGCTCGCGATCGTCGGCAGCGGCGAGGGGTTCGGCGCGGAGATATCGAAGGCGGCGGCCGAACAGACGCGATCGAACGCGCTCATAGAAAGCTTCCAGAAGGAAGTCGATCGTGTGGATGCGCGCCTTGCGGGCAAGGATGTGCCGGTCGCCGAGCGGCAGCTGCTCGTCGAGGAGCGCGAGGCGCTTCAGAAAAGCGCCGATTATCTGGGCGTCGCGCGCAAGCTCAGCAAGGAAGAGCAGGCGAAAGGGCCGCCCGTGCTCGACGACCCCGGCGAGCAGGTGATGACGAGCGTCCAGTTCCTGTCGCGCACCAAGGTCAATTCGGGGGTCCCGTTCGTCGACCACGGCCTCGAAAAGGCGCTCGCGAACCCTGCGCTCGTGCTCTATAAATTACAGGCGAACGCCTATAAATTCGCCTGGGCGCTGATCCCCTTGTCGCTGCCCTTCATGTGGCTGCTTTTCCCGTTCAGCCGCCGCTTCCACACCTACGACCATTTCGTCTTCGTGACCTATTCGATCAGCTTCATGCTGCTTTTGTTCGTTGCCGTGCGCCTGCTCAACCTGACGATATTCGGCGATGTCGCGACGGCGTTCGCGATGCTTTTTGTGCCCTTCCATATGTATCGGCAGCTGCGCGGCGCCTATCGTTCGTCGCGGTTTGGCGCCCTTATTCGTGCGACCTTGCTTCTCTTTTTCAGCCTGTATGCGGTCATCATGTTCATGCTGCTGCTGCTCGCTCTCGGGGTGCTGGGCTAACACCCGAATCGTCACAAAGGCGGGGCAAAGACCCGGCCAATGAAGAGGAGATTCGCGATGCATCATCATTGGGGCGAGATCGACCGGCGTCATCTGATCAAGCTTGGCACCGTCGGGCTGGCGGCGCTGTCGTTACCGGGCGCGGCGCGCGCGATGATGGCGCAGGGTTTCACCCATGGCGTCGCGAGCGGCGAGCCGGGTCCCCATTCCGTGCTGCTGTGGACGCGCTACGCCGCGGCGAGCGACGCGACGCTGACCGCCGAAGTGTCGGAAAGCGAGGATTTCTCGAAGGTCGTTGCGGGCGGCAGCGTCGTCGCGGCGGGCGAGCGCGATCATACCGCAAAGCTGGTCGTCGAGGGCTTGGAGCCCGGCCGCTGGTATCATTATCGCTTCATCGCGCCCGATGGCACCCGGTCGGTGACCGGCCGCACGCGCACCTTGCCGCAGGGCTCGACCAAGGTGTTCAATCTGGCGCTCTTCTCCTGCTCGAACATGCCGTTCGGCTGGTTCAATGCCTATGGCCACGCCGCGGCGCGCGGCGACATCGACCTTGTCGCGCATGTCGGTGACTATCTCTACGAATATAAGGCCGGCGACTATCCCTCGGCGAAGCAGGCGCTG
>NZ_DATFFD010000175.1:0-17211 GCF_035250425.1 Sphingopyxis sp. | reverse complement strand
GAAGGCGCGATGCGCCTGCGCGGTTTCGGCGAATTTGTTCCACGGACACGCCGCCAGGCAATCGTCGCAGCCATAGATGCGGTTGCCGATCCCGCGCCGCAGCGCGACCGGAATCGGCCCATTATGCTCGATCGTCAGATACGAGATGCAGCGCCGCGCATCGAGCCGGTACGGCGCCGGAAAGGCCTGCGTCGGACAAACGTCCTGGCACGCCGAACAGCTGCCACAGGTATCGCGGCCGGGCTTCGACGGCGCGAGGTCGAGGGTCGTATAGATCGCGCCGAGGAACAGCCAGCTGCCATGATCGCGGCTGACAAGGTTGGTGTGCTTGCCCTGCCAGCCGAGCCCCGCCGCCGCCGACAGCGGCTTTTCCATCACCGGCGCGGTGTCGACGAACACCTTGACCTCGGCGTCCTTTACTTCGGCCACCAGCCAGCGCGCGACCGCCTTCAGCGCCTTTTTGACGACGTCATGGTAATCGCCGCCCTGCGCATAGACCGAAATCCGCCCACGACCCGGATGATCGGCGAGCGCCATCGGATCGAGCGCGGGGGCATAGCTCATGCCGAGCGCGATCACCGATCGGACCTCGGGCCACAGCCCTTTCGGCGATCCCCGCTGCGCGGCGCGGCTTTCCATCCAGATCATCTCGCCGTGGCGCCCCTCGGCCAGCCATTGGTCGAGCCGCGCCGCGGTCTGCGGCGCCGCATCGGCATGCGCGATCCCGAACGCCGCGAAACCATGCGCGCGCGCAACCGCCTCAAGGCGTTCTTCGAGAGAAGGCAAGGCTTCGGCAACCATTGGCGCTCTATACGCGAGCGGCCTCGCCGTGCCATAGCTTGGTGAGCCAAGATTGGGGACCCGGGTTTGAGCGATTTCAGCGTCGAGGCGAATGGCCTCACCAAATATTTCGGCAATTACAAGGCGGTCGATCATGTGTCCCTCGCGGTGCCGACGGGCAGCATCTATGGCGTGCTCGGTCCCAATGGCGCGGGCAAGACGACCAGCCTGCGCATGACGCTCGGCATCATCGACCCCGATGAGGGAACAAGCCGCCTGTTCGGCGGGCAGCGGCCGCAGTCGGTGCGCCACCGCATCGGTTATCTTCCCGAGGAACGCGGGCTGTATCCGGGGATGAAAGCACGCGAGGCGATCGCCTTCATGGGCGCGCTTCGCGGGCTCGACTGGTCCGAGGGGCGCCGCCGCGCGGCCGGGTTCATGACCGAACTCGGGCTCGAACGCGTCATCGACGAAAAGATCCGCAAGATGTCGAAGGGCATGGCGCAGATGATCCAGCTGATCGGCTCGATCGTCCACGCCCCCGACCTCATCGTCCTCGACGAGCCCTTCTCGGGACTCGATCCGGTCAATCAGGAGCGGCTCGAAACGCTCGTGCGGCGCGAGCGCGACCGCGGCGCGACGATTCTTTTTTCGACGCATGTCATGGCCCACGCCGAACGGCTCTGCGACCGGATCGCAATCATCGCGCGCTCGGCGCGCCGCTTCGAGGGAACAGTCGACGAGGCGCGCGCGCTACTGCCGATGCAGGTCCGCTATACGCCGCGCACCGCGGGCGATCCGCTCGCGGTCGCCGCGAATCTCCCGGCGGGCGCGGAACTGCGCCGCGACGCCTGGCACTTCGCGATTCAGGACGCCGACGTCGAACCTCTGCTCGCACGCATCACCGCGAGCGGCCTTGGCGTCACCGGCCTGTCGATCAGCCGCCCGGCGCTGCATGACGCCTTTGTCCATATCGTTCGGCAGGTCGATGCGGGGTTCGACGCCGACGCAACCGAAGATGCGGTAGAGGAGGCCAGCGCGTGACGCCGTTCATCCGCAGCATGTTCGTTGTTGCGCGGCGCGACTTTCTGGCGATCGTCGCGACCCCGACCTTCCTTCTTTTCCTGCTCGCGCCCCTGTTCATGGTCGCGATGGGCCTCGCCGGCGGTGTCGGCGCGTCGCAGCTTGCCGATAGCGCGCGCGGCGCCGGGCGCATCGTCGTCGTCGCCGACGCGGCGGACGTGGAGGCGCTTCGCGCCGCCGACCGCCGCCTTCGCGATGCCTTTACGCGCGGCGAAGCCCCGCCCCCGCTCGAATACCGGATCGCCGGACAAGACCCGCCCGACCCGCTCGCGATCACGCACGAAAAGGGCACCGACACCTATGCCGTGATGAGCGGTCCGCTCGAAAGTCCGCGCATCGTGGAGCGCAATGCAGAGGGTAGCTCGGGCCGCTACCTTGCCCTGCTCGCAAATCAGGTGCTGCGCGACCGGGCTGCCGGCGATGTCGCCCCGGTGAAGCCGCGCTTCGAAAGCATCCAGCGCGGCGGCACCAGCATCGCAGTGCAGCAGTCGCTCGGTTTTGGCGCGGTCTTCGTCATCTTTCTCCTGACCCTGCTGCTCGCGGGCCAGACGGTGAGTTCGCTCGCCGAGGAAAAGGGCAACAAGGTCATTGAAATCCTTGCCGCGGCCGTCCCGCTCGAAAGCGTCTTCCTCGGCAAGCTGCTCGGATTTCTTGGCGTTGCCATACTCTTCATCGCCTTCTGGCTCGCGATGGCGATGGGAGGCGGATTGATCGCCGCGATGCTGTCGGACCCGGCGACGCTCACCGTCGCGGGCGGGGCAAGCAAGGCTGCCGCGGCGCTGGCATCGACCCCCGCGACGGGCTGGCCCTTCTTCCTTGGCATCGGCTTCGTCTATTTCATCCTCTCCTTCCTGCTTCTCGGCGCCGTTTTCCTCGGCGTCGGCGCGCAGGCAGGGACGGTCCGCGAAATCCAGATGCTCAGCCTGCCGATCACCATTTTCCAGGTCGGCATGTTCAGCCTGTCGACCGCCGCCGCGACCGCACCCGACAGCGGCCTTGCGACCTTCGCACAGATATTCCCCTTCTCCTCACCACTCGCGATGGCGGCGCGCGCGGCGACCGACGATGCCAAGGCGGTCCATCTGCTCGCGCTCGGCTGGCAGGCGATCTGGGTCGCGATCGTCATCTTCCTGTCGGTGCGCCTGTTCCGCGTCGGCGTGCTCAGCGGTGGCGGCAACTGGAAATTCTGGCGCCGCGGTGCGACGGCTGCTGCGATAGCCACGGCGGCCGCCGCCGAGCGTCATTGACAAAGCTGTTAGCAGTGGCATTCTGCAACTGATTTCACCGACGGCGGCAAGCGTCGCGGCGAGTCCCTTGCAAAGAGAGGATGCCCGATGGCGACCGCAGCCGAGCCCCAGACTGTTTCTCATGCCCCCCATGCCTATGACATGAGCCCCGCCGCGATCTATTCGGAGGATCGCTGGCAGGAACCCTTCGCCGAACTCCGCAAATTGGGCGGCATCGTGAAGTGCGAGGACAGCGCGCACGGCCCCTATTGGAATATCGCGAGTCACCAGGCGATCCAGCATGTCGAGGCGCTGCCCGACATTTACAGCTCGTCGTGGGAATATGGCGGCATCACGATTCTCGAACGCGACGAGGATGAGGATTTCAAGCTGCCGATGTTCATCGCGATGGACCGGCCGCAGCACACCGACCAGCGCCGCACCGTCGCCCCTGCTTTCACCCCCGCCGAAATGACGCGCCTGTCCGAAGACATAAGGAACCGCACCGGCGAAGTGCTCGACGGCCTGCCGTGGGGCGAGACGTTCGACTGGGTCGACCGCGTGTCGATGGAACTGACGACGCAGATGCTCGCCATATTGTTCGATTTCCCGTGGGAAGACCGCCGCAAATTGAGCGAATGGTCCGACTGGATGGGCGACGTCGAACTCGCGCAGAAACCCGAACTGAAGGAACAGCGTCGCGCGGTGCTCGAGGAAGCCTTCGTCTATTTCCAGAAATTGTGGATGGAGAAAGCGAACCAGCCGCCGACCCCCGACCTGCTCTCGATGATGCTGCACAGCGAAGCGATGAGCCACATGGACAAATATGAGTTCATCGGCAACCTCGTGCTGCTGATCGTCGGCGGCAACGACACGACGCGCAACACCATGTCGGGGCTCGCTTATGGCCTCGACCAATATCCCGACCAGCGCGCGAAGCTCGAAGCCGACCCGGCGCTCATCCCCAACGCGGTCAGCGAGATCATCCGCTGGCAGACCCCGCTCGCGCACATGCGGCGCACCGCGCTCGAGGATAGCGAGTTGTTCGGGCACAAGATCGCCAAGGGCGACAAGCTGATCCTCTGGTACCTGTCGGCGAACCGCGACGAAAGCGTGTTCAGCGACGCCGACGATATCGACCTGACGCGCGAAAATGCGCGGCGTCACCTGTCGTTCGGTTACGGTGTCCATCGCTGCGTCGGCGCACGCCTCGCCGAACTGCAACTGCGCATTCTGCTCGAGGAAATGGCGGCGCGGCACATGCGCGTCACCGTGACGGGCGAACCCGAGCGCGTTCACGCCTGCTTCGTCCACGGTTTCCGGTCGATCCCGGTGCAGATCGAGAAATATTGACGCCCCCTTGTAACCCTGCGGCGAAGGCGCACGTATCGGGGATATGATCGAACGTCGTCATCTTCTCGGCGGACTCGCGCTCGGCGGTGCCATCATCGGCGCACCGATGCTCTTCGCCAAATCGTCGCGCCCGAAAGCGCAGCCCGGCTGGCAGCTTTCCGATGCCGAATGGAAAAAGCGCCTGTCGCCGCTGCAATATCGCGTGCTCCGCGAAGCGGCGACCGAGCGTCCCTTCACCAGCCCGCTCGACAAGGAAAAGCGCGCCGGAACCTTCGCCTGCGCCGGCTGCGCGCTGCCGCTCTATTCGAGCAGGGCCAAGTTCGACAGCGGCACTGGCTGGCCCAGCTTCTGGGCGCCGCTGAAGGGCGGCATCGGCACCTCGACCGACCATGAGCTCGGCTATGCGCGCACCGAAGTGCATTGCAAACGCTGCGGCGGGCATCTCGGCCACGTCTTCAACGACGGACCGAAACCGACGGGCAAGCGTTATTGCATGAACGGCGCGGCGCTGACCTTTCGCCCCACCTGACGCCCTCTACTCGGGCTTCACCCGCCACACCGACAGCCCGGCGCGCGACACGATCGGCACCGCTTCGAGCCACGCCGGCGGCGTCCCGGCGTAAAGCTGGGCCGCGAGCGCATCTTTTCGCGCGCGGCGATATTTGGTGAGGTCGTTGGCGGTGCGGCAAAATATGATCAGGGTCGCCGCCTGCTTGCGGACCAGCGTCTCGGCGTGCCCGGGATCGCCCGCAAAGACGCGGATCGAGTCCGCCATCGCCTCCTTGTTGCGGTGATGGGGCGTCGCGACCAGGCTGTGGCGCGTCCAGAAAATCACCGGTGCCCCCAGATCGATCGGGGTCAGGATCGTCGTCGTCGGCAGACGGTTCAGTTCGGCGATCGCCGAGGGGTCGAGGCAGTCCTCCCGGTAGGGATTTGCCGCGGCGACCTCTTCGATGGCCTTGTCCTCTTCGGCGTTCAGCGACGGGACCACCAGGCCGAGCACGGCCGCCACCGCCATGCTGCCGAGCAGCGGCAGCGTAAGCGCGGCGGCAGCCGACGCGAGGATGCGCAGCAAGGTCGACGGAATCGTCCGTGCCCGCGCCCAGGCGCGCAGGCCGAGCCACGCGCAGCCGGGCAAGGCGAAGACGTGCGCGGTCGAAACACTGCGCAGGACGAGCAGCGACAGCGCCGCCGCCCCGAGCAGCGCAACGATGATCGTCGCCCAATTCCTGCGGTCGACGGCCGCGGTGCTGTTCCGCCAGGCGAGCAAAGATCCGGTGAGACCGATCAGCGATGGCACGAGCACATGGATCGCATCATGCGGCCCCGACACCCACAAGGGCTGGCCCTCGAGGACGTTGCGATACCAATATTGCACGACGATCGGATCGAGCGCAGCAAAAGGGCCGTTCGCGCATTGCGGTTCGGTCCACACCAGCGCGCCCGCCGCCGACACGCCCGCCAGCCCGAGCAGCAGGAAACGGGTCCACGACTGGCCCGGATTGGCCCGGGCGGCTGCGAAAATTATCGCCGCTGCCGCGATGAACGCCGCCATATAGGGCGCCGAAAGCGAATCGCACCAGCTGCCGAGCAGCCCCACGGGACCGCGCGTCGCAAACTGGAGCAGCAACGCCCCGCCCGCGAGCGTGCCCATATAACCGCACAGCCGGGCGCGATCCTCGGCGCGTCCGTGCAGCGCCCAGCGCAGCGCGGCAAGGCCGGCGAACAATGCGACGATCGGCAATCCCTCGATCGACACCGCGAGCAGCGCCGCGGCGAACAATCCGCCGAGCAGGCCCGCCCGCCATGTTGCGGGGCGAAGCGCCTGCGCCATGATCAGCATCGCGAGGAAAATCTGCCAGCCGTGATGGTCGACCCGAAGCGGGCGGAACTGCACCAATATATAACCCGACATGATCAGGAAGAGCGGCACGGCATAGGCGATCCGCCGGTCGGACAAACCCCGATAACCGAGCACACAGGCGACGCTGAGCGCCGCGCCGAGCAGCGGCGGCCACAGGGTCATCACGATCCGTTCGGCCATCGCCTGCCCGAACAGCGGTTTCAGCAGCAAGATGCCCGCCGCGAGCGGCGCATCGACGATGCGCGACCAGTGCATCAGCACCCCGCCGCCGGCCGGATTGACGCGATATTGCGAGAGATCCCACCAGCTTTGGCCGGCGAGAAGGTCGCGCACCTGCGCCATCCGCATCGCGTCGTCGGTGTCCGCCAGATCGAGCGCGCCGATCGCCTGCCATTTCGCGATGATCGCGACGAGGCTCATCATACCCCAGATGATCAGCGCGATGCGGATCGGAGTGAACCACGGGCCCAGCATGATGCCACCGGATTCCGGTGCGCGAACCGATGGCTCTGCGCCCGCAGGAAGCGCGGACGCGTCACTCATGCCGCAACAGCCCGGAACACGATATGCCGGCGCAGCAAATAGGTGGTCTGGAAGCTGACGACGATCGCGGCGAGCTTTGCGAGTCGCGGATCGAGACCGAGCGCGCTGCCGCCGCCGACGATCGCGGTCGTGACCGCCAGCCCGACCAGCGCCGATCCGACAAAGAGCAGTTTCTGACGATGGCGTTCACCCGTGCCGCGCGCCGCGGCGCCGTCGGCAAAGACGAGCCGGCTCGACACCAGCCAGTGCACGAGAATCCCGGCGCAATAGCCGGTCGCCGACGCCATCACGGGCGACAGCCCGGCGTCGAGCAGCAGCAGGAAGAGCCCCGCATCGCTGCCCAGCGCGAGCCCGCTTGCGAGCAGATAGTTCAGCCAGCGAATCTCGCCGCGCCGCACCGACGCGATCAATCTGGTCACCGGTAGCATGGCGCCGATCCCCCCGACCAAGCGCTTACGCGGCCTTCGCCACGCGCGTGGGAACCTCGCGAACCGACGCGAGCGCGGCCTGCTCGCCCTCGGTGCCGCTCTCATGATATTCGGCATCTTCGTTGACGCCCCAGATATCATAGAGTTTTTCGCCGGCGACGATGTTGCGCACCGTCAGCATCGCGGTCATCATCGCATGATCCTGGTTGTTATAGCGATGCATGCCGTTGCGCCCGACCATGTGCAGCGTCGGATAGCGCGCCTCGAGCTCGCTGCGCATCATCTCGACATGCTTGGCATAATCGTCGTCATAGACCGGATAGGCTTTTTCCTGCCGCACCACCGCGCCGCCGACGACATCTTCCGGATCGCAAAGGCCCAGGATTTCCATTTCCTTCGTCGCCAGCGCGACCAGCTTTTCATCGCTCGCCGCCCAGAGCCCATCGCCCTCGAAACAGAAATATTCGAGCCCGACGCATGCGAGTTCGGGGTCGGGCACCATTTCGGGCGACCAGCTGCGGAAATTCTGTACCCGCCCGACCTGCACCTTGCTGTCGTGGATATAGATCCAGTTGTCGGGGAACAGATCCTCGGAGCGAATTTTGAGCGCGACGGTCAGGAAGTCGCGATATTTGAGGTTCGGTGCGGCGCTGAGCGCGCACGCCGGCAGCGGATGGATACGCGCCGCCAGTTCGCGCATCGGCGCCGAGCTGATGACATGCGCGGCATCGATCACGACATCGCCGTCGGGGCCGGTCGCGGTCATCCGCCAGCGGCCCGTCTTCTGATCCTGCGTCAGCTGTTTGAAGCTATGGCCCATCAGCACATGGTTGCCGCCCTGGGCGACCTTGTCGCGCGCCGCGTCCCACATCATGCCGGGGCCGAGCCGCGGATAACGAAAGGTTTCGAGCAGGGTCTTGGTCTCCATGCCGTCGTTCGGGCGCTTGTTGAGCCCGAGGCTGCGCTTCAGCCCGTCGATCACCGCGCCGCCGAGCGAAAGCCCCTTGATGCGCTGCGCCGCCCAGTCGGCCGACATCTCGTCGCACGGCATGCCCCACACCTTCTCGGTATAGGTCTTGAAAAAGATCGAATAGAGCTTCCGCCCGAACTGGTTGATCGTCCAGTCCTCGAAGCTGCGGACCTTCCTGTTCGGCAGCAGCTTTGCCTGCGCATAGCTCACCATGCACAGCGTCGAACGGACGATGCCAAGGTTCCACAGCGCCTCGAACGCGCGCAGCGGATAGCTATAGAATTTTCCCTCATAATAGATGCGGCTCATCCGCGGGCGCTCGATGAAATCGTCGGGCAAAATCTCGTTCCACAGGTCGACGACTTCGCGGCTCTTCGAAAAGAAGCGGTGGCCACCGATGTCGAAGCGAAAGCCCTCATGTTCGACCGTGCGGCTGATCCCGCCGACATAGAGGGGATCCTTTTCGATCACCGTCACGCTATACCCCTGCTGGGTCAGCTGATAGGCGGCGGTCAGTCCCGCGGGACCGGCACCAATGATGGCGACGTCGGCGCTCGTCGGACGGCTTTTCGAACCAAAGGCTTCGGACATTTTGATTGTTCCCCGCAGGCAAATTCTTGCTCGCTACCGCTGTGGCAAATCATGGATAAAAAGTGGTTAACACCGCCCCGCGATTCTGCCGGAAACGCGGCTTCGCGTCTTGGGAAGCGGCCCATCTTGCTGTAAAATCGCCTGAGCCAAGGAGGCGCACGGCATGGCAGGCGGTCTGGCAATCGTATTGAGCGGCGGCGGCGCGAAGGGCGCCTTTCAGGTCGGCGTCGTCCACGAACTCGTCGTCAATCGCAGCGTCCGCCTCGACATCGTCGCCGGCGTGTCGACCGGCGCGATCCAGGCGCTCGGCGTCGCGCAGGATGATGTGCCGGGACTGCTCGACGCCTGGCTCGGCATCCGCGGCAATAGTTCGATCTACAAGTCGCGCCCGCTCGGCGTCGTCGGCGGGCTGCTCGGCGAGGATGCGCTCTACGACACCGCGCCATTGAAGCGCCTGCTCAAGGGCTTCGCGAACGACACGAAACTGCGCGCGAGCGGGCGCAAGCTGCTCCTCGGCGTCGTCAATCTCGGCACCGGAACCTATCGCACGATCGACGAGAGCGTGCCCGGCATCCACAATTGGGTTTACGCGAGCTGCGCGATGCCGCTCTTTTTCGATCCCCTTAAAACGCGCGCGAGCGACGGCACCGAGGAACAATGGGTCGACGGCGGGGTGCGCGATGTGACCCCCTTGAGCTCAGCGCTTGAAATGAACCCGCGCGGGGTGATCGCGGTGCGCGCCTCGCCTGCGCCGCGCCCTGGTCCGGTGCGTATCTTCCCCGATCTCATCAAGATCGGGCTGCGTGCGGTCGATATATTGCAATCCGAAGTCTCGGCGAACGACCTCGCCGGCGCCGCGCTGATCAACGACCTGATAGCCGCGCGCGAAGGCCAGCTCCGCGCGCTCCAGAATGAAGGCATCGGCGGCGCGCAGGCTGCGCGCATCCTCCGCCCGCTCGACGTCCAGATCGCCCGCTACCGCTTCGCGCCGATCCGCATCATCGAACCCGAGGAAGAAGTCGCCGAAACGCTCGAATTCAGCCCCGCGAAAATCCGCGCGGCAATCGATGCCGGCCGCCGCGCGGTCGACCGCGAATGGGACGCGCTGGAACCGTTGCTGAGTTGAAGGCGGACATTTTCTATCATCGTCACCCCCGGGACTTGATCCGGGGTCCAAAGCTACCGTTGCGTCAATGGATCCCGGATCAAGTCCGGGAGAACGAAAGGAGCAGATGGCAGCTCCCACCCAAAGCCGCCTAGCGACTGCACTCCATCATTCCCTCACCCGGCGGCCCACGGGCACTGTTGCAACCGGGCGGCGCGTCGTCCCGTATCGCAACGTTACGGCGCAGCGGCTTCAGCGACAGCGTCCCCAGCCGCACGCGCGGCGTCGCCTTGCCCGGCACCGCGCTGACCGCAAAAGCACCATCGAGCCGCAGCGCCGTCGCCGACGCCTTGCCCAGCCGCACCGTGTAACGCCCGTAAGCGACACCCTCGAACAGGAAATAGCCGTCGAATTCGGTGATCGTCGTCGCGCGCACGCGGCCCTCGGCGTCGACCAGCTCGACCCCCAGCCCCTCGACCGGATTGCCACCGTCGCGCCGCAGGGTGCCCTCGATTTCGCCCGCGGCCGCCATCGGCAACAGCACGCGCGTCGCGACACCCGGCCGCGGCGTCACCACGACCCCCGGCAGCGCGGGCTGGACATAGGGATCGGGCAGGCTGCCGGCGTCGATGCCAATCATCAACGGCCGAAAGGGTTCGAGCCCGTCGATAGCGCCGCGCCCGGTCTTGTCGGTCACGGCGTCAACAAAGGCGTTGCCCGCGGTCAGCGGCACGTCGGGCAGCGCCGCTTCGCCCGGCTGGCGGACCCCGTCGCCATTCTCGTCCATCCACACCTCGGCGACGACCTGCCCGCGGCTCGCGAGCTTCTCGCTCGACACGCGCCAGCCGCCATTTGTCTTCGGCCCCAAGCTGAACGCGAGCGCGACCGACGCCGCGACCGAGCCGTCGCTTGCAACCTCGCCGAACCCAGTCAGCTGGAACTTGTTGAAACGGCGCGTATATCCCAGCCCTGCCCGCGCGCGATCGAGCCCGCGATCATAGCCGAGCTCGGCGCGCCATTCGGCGTCTCCCCCCCTTTGTCCTGCGCCCGCCCATTCGCCGATCAAGGTCATGCGCGAATCGGCGTTGGCGCCCGACAGCGCGAAACGCGCCTCACCGCGGACGCGAACGCGCCCGACGCGGGCGTTCGCGAGCAGGCTGGCGGTGAGGTTGTCGGGCGGATCGGGGCCGACGGGCACCTTGGTCCGGCTCCAGTCGAGCTGGCCGGTAAAGGTCAGCGCGCGAAAACTCGCCGACGCGCGCGCGCTCGCTTCGAGGCTATCGACCCCCGACCATCGTTCGACCTGCCGCACGTCGAAATGCAGCGGCAGCACCGTTCGCCCGAGCTTGACCGACTGGTCGACCGATACCGAGGTGATACCGTTGACATTATTGATCAAACGATCCGAAACGAACGCGCGCCACCCGCGTATCGCATCGGCGCGGACATAGGTTTCGCCGAACGCCGCAAGCCAGCTCGCACGCGCCGCGAAGCCGCCATTATCAGCATATGATCCCCCGACTTCGAGCAAGGTCGGCCCGATCGAGCGGCGCAGCGCCACCTCGCCATAATGATAGCGGGCATTTTCGATAAATAGGCTGTGGAAATAGGCCGCAGCCGAGGTGCGCGTGTCGAGCCCGCGCTCGATCCCCATCGTCCCGCGCCAGCCGCGCCGGAACGCCCCGCGCCGCCGGCTCCCGAATTCGATCAGGTCGGCGTTTTCCTGCGCGAAGCCCGCCCAATACCAGGTCTGCTGCGGCGGGATCGAATCCATCCCCACCTGCACCTGCCGAATTTCGCGCCGGACCTGCCCCTGCGGACCGTACAGTACGATCTCGAAGCGGTTCGCGCCATATTGCAACGGCACGTCGATGAACTCGTATCGCCCGTCGCCATTCGGACTCGTGAAAGCGAGCAATTGCCCATTGCGATACAGTTCGGCATCCCAGCCTGCGGGCAAATCGCCGCGGAAGGTCGTCTTGTCGAAAGCGTCGGGGCGCTCGATCGGGCGATTGGTCAGCACTGCGCCGCGCCCCGGCGCCGACGCCGCGACGATTCCCGTCGAGAGCAGGCCGACGTCGCCGACGCCATAATGCGTCGCCTTCAGCGGCCCGAGCAGCCGCCCCTGCGGATCGGTGCGATAGAGCCGCATCCGCAGGCTGTCGGGCACGCCCTCATTGTCCGACGACAGCCGCGCGTCGAAACTCTGGCCGACCACCTCGCCCGCCGCGAAAATCTCGTAGCGCCCCTGGACATAGGATCCGCCGCGCTTGTCCGATACGATTCCCGCCGAGGCGACGACATCGACCGAGGGCGTCGCCCATGCCTGATACGGCCGCGCCGCCTGCGGCAGGCTCGCAAGATCGAATTGCGCTTGCGGGCGAAGCGAAGCCGCGCGCGCGCGGCGTTCGGCGGCGAGATGGAACGGCAGCTTGTCCTTCGAATCGATCCGCAGCACCGCGTTCGACAGATCGGCGGTCAGCGGCACCCCGATCCAATCGTTCAAACTGTCGAGGTCGACGCACCAGCCCGCGGGTGTATCGCGGATCGTCGTCGCATTCAGGCGAAAACCCTGGCTTCCCGCACGTACTTCGCCCGCATCGCGGTCGACCGTCAGGCTCCGCCGCTCGTCGAACACCCAACCGGTTGCGCGGCGCAACTTCTTGTCGACGCGCACCGCCAGGTCGAGCGCGAGCACGACATCGCCAAGATCGACGCAGATCCCCTGCGGCGTCTGATACCCCCGCACCCCGTCGCCAAGCCGGTACTGCCCCGAGCGCACGTCGAACAGCCAGCTCTCGTCCTCGTTCGGCGCCCAGCTGTCGCTCGCAATCGAAACGGGCTTTGTCTCAACGGCTTCAGCGCCGGCAGGGAGCAACCCCACCAGCGCCAGCCCGGCCAATATCGCCGGTTTGCATCGCGAGAGCGCCGCGTGGATCATCGCCCCGCCCGCTTCGCTCCATGCTTATCCGATCATTTCACCACCCGCTCGGCCTCGTCGATCGTGCCGCCGCCGATTTCGCGATCCTCGGTGTAGCGGATACGCACCGGCCCTTTCAGCTTCGCCGCGAGCTCGCCTGGAACGCGCAGCGACACCTTGCGCGCGCCGACCTCGGGATAGACCGCGATGCCGCGCGCGACGAGCAGCGGTTCGGCGACCCCCGGCCGCGTCACCTCGATATCGCCATAGATCGAGCGATTGCCCGTGCGCGACAGGTCGAAATTGAACGCCGGCCCATCTTGCGTCTCACTCACCCATGCCTCGCCGATCGACGCTTCGGCGCCAAGGTCGCCCACGCGCACGATCACCGGGATCGTGATCCCGTAAATCGGCGTGAGCGCGATCGACACGCCCGCGCTTGCCGGCTTCGGCTCGGCGGTCGCCGGCGCCGCGTCGGGGACCGCGCGGAACAGCATATGCGCGCGATATTCGCCCGGCGGCGTTCCCTCGGGCAAACGCACCCCGACACGCACCACCTGCGGCTGGTTCGGCGGCAGCGTGACTCGGCGCGGGCTGAACGCGATCATCTCGAGCGCGCTCCGCTCGGCCGCCGTCACATTCTCCTCGGCAATCTCGTCGAGCCCGCCCTCGGCGGTCATCCTTTTGATCTCGAGGCTGATGCGATAGGTCGCGGGCTGGCTGCCGATATTGTTGAGCACCACCTCGGTCCCGCGCGATCCGTCGAGGATCACGCGCGTCGGCGCGACGAGCAGGTCGCCCGCCGCCAGCGCGGGCGATGCCGCGGTGCCGAGCGCAGCCGCGGTGAACAGGCCGAAGGCCTTCAAAAAGCGAAGCATTGGATACGATCCCCACAATCGTCCGGGATACGGCCCCACACCGTCCCGATGGTCGCATCCTGCCTGCGCCAACATGGTTGATATTTTGCTAACTATTGCGGCGTCCCGCACAAAAAAAGGGGCCGCCAGATCCATGCCCGACGACCCCATTTTAACGGCTGGCGGATCTCGGCCCGCCAGGCCCCCCAAACGCTTATTGGTAGTTTGCGGTGACGTTGAACGTCCCCGAATAGTCGCCCGAAGCCTGATTCGCCCCGACGCTCAGCGTGCCGCCGACCTGGAAGCTGCCGCCCGTCGGGCTGAGCGTGATGTTCGCCGACGAATAGGTCAGCGTCGACGACATCGTGCCGCCGAGCGAACCGTTGAGCGTGACGCTCGAATCACCGCCGACCAGCACCACGGCGCCGTTGGTGCCCTGGACATCATAGCTGCCCGCCGTCGTCGTTCCCGTGCACGTCAGGCCCGCGCCGCAGGTCGCGGCACCAGCCGTCGACACCGCGACGGTCGAGGCGGTCGCGCCGCTGATGATCGTCGCATATTGCAGGTCGCTCGTCTTGGTAAGCGTGATCTGGCGCAGGATCTTGGCCGTCGCCGTGCCCGTCGCCGACGCTGCATGCGCCGCCGAGGCGTTCATGGCGAGGGCAGCAATCGCGGCGCCCAGCAGGGCGCGCTTCATTCCATAGTTGCGCATATGATTTGGTCCCTTGATTTTCGAAATTGGAAGTCGAAATTCGAATGGATTTCCCACCCCATTCGCCGACCTCTTTAGGTGGCGACCTGTTCAGGCTTTGCCAGCAAGCTTGGTTAACAATGCAACAAGGATTGGCCCGCATTGCGCAGGATAACAACGCAAAATCAGGTGTTTAGTTAGAATCCAAAGCGGAGCGGGGGGACCGCGTTTTCTTCATTAGCGGCCCGGACTGGCACAAATTGAGCGGTATCCGGCAAGAATCGCACACGCACCAGCCCGGCGCAGATCAGATCGATTCGCCCGACAATCGCTGGCAGATCATATCGAGCTGGTCGAGCGATGCGAATTTCAGCGTCAGCGCCCCTTTCCCTTCGCCCGCATAATGAATCGCGACGCCGATTCCGAGCAGTTCGGAGAGATGCCGCTCGACGGCGACGATATCGGGATCGCGCCCGCCGTCGGCGCTCTTATATTCGAGCGGCACCTTGCGCGGCGCATCGCCGCCCTTGCCCGCACGCACCAGCGCCTCGACCGCGCGAACCGACAGCCCGTCCTTCGCGACGCGGCGCGCGATCGCCTCGGCGTCGGCGGCGCCGATCAGCGCGCGGGCATGGCCCATCGCGAGCGACCCGTCGCCGACCAGCGTCTGCACGCTCGCGGGCAGATCGAGCAGGCGCATCAGATTCGCGACATGGCTGCGCGACTTGCCGACCAGCTTCGCCAGCGCTTCCTGATTATGCCCGAAATCTTCGATCAGGCGGCGATAGGCGCTCGCCTCTTCGATCGCATTGAGATCCTGGCGCTGGATATTCTCAACCAGCGCGATCTCATAGGTCGCGGCATCGTCGAGTTCGCGCACGAGTGCGGGAATCTGGTGCAGCCCCGCACGCTGCGCCGCGCGCCATCGCCGTTCGCCCGCAACGAGCTGAAACCCTTCGCCATCGGGTGCGCGGCGGACGATGATCGGTTGCAGCAATCCGCGAAGGCCGATCGAATCGGCCAGCTCGGCAATCGCATTTTCGTCGAAATGGCGGCGCGGCTGGCCCGGTAGCGGACGAATCGCCCCGACCGGGACATGCTGCACCGAATCGCCCGTCACCGGCGTCGCCTTCGCGGCGCTGCCAGGGGTCGCGAGCACCGGTGCCTCGACCGCGACATCGCCGAACAGAGCATTGAGACCGCGGCCGAGCCCCGAAGGGCGTTTGCGTGCCGGCGTCGATTCCGATCCAGTTTCGTCTTTGTTATGAGCCATTTATGCCGCCTTACGGACGTTAGGAAGCCGGTCGATCAACTCGCGCGCGAGCGCGATATAGGCCGCCGATCCGGCGCAGCGATGATCGTAGATCAATGCCGGCAAGCCATGGCTCGGCGCTTCGGACAGGCGGACGTTGCGCGGGATCACCGTTTCGAACACGACCGGGCCGAGCACCTCGCGCACATCGTCGGACACCTGATCGGTCAGCCGGTTGCGCCGGTCGAACATGGTGAGCGCGACGCCGAGGATCGTCAATTTCTGGTTGAAGCGCTCGCGCACGCGCTCGACCGTGGTGAGTAGCTGGCTGAGCCCCTCGAGCGCGAAAAATTCGCATTGCAGCGGCACGATCAGCGATTCGGCGGCGATAAGCGCGTTGAGCGTCAGCATCCCGAGCGACGGCGGACAGTCGATCAGGCAGATATCCCACTGCCCCGCCTCGGCGTTCGACAGCGCCTGTTGCAGCCGGTGCAATCGGTCCTGAAATTCGATCAGCTCGATCTCGGCCCCCGACAGGTCAACCGTCGCGGTGACGATGTCGAGTCGCGGCACCGCGGTCGGAATCGCGCACTCGGCAAGCGTCGCGTCGCCGCGCAGCAGTTCATAACTCGAACATTCGCGTTGCGACTGCTTGATCCCGAGCCCGGTTGAGGCATTGCCCTGCGGATCGAGGTCGATAATCAGCGTGCGCCAGCCCGTTGCCGCGAGCGCGGTTGCCAGATTGATCGCCGTTGTCGTCTTGCCGACCCCGCCCTTCTGGTTCGCCACGGCAATGCGGATCATCGCTTTCCTCGCTGTTTTGCCGCGATTTTTCCGCGCCCTATCAATATCTGGCTTTCGGCGTTCGTGCGGCTCTGTTCCACGTGGAACATTCTCTGCCATGGCTGAGGCAGCAAAGCCAGTTCCTTAACCGCGTTTCGCCCCTTTGGCAGTAACCATAGCGTCGATTCGGTGGAAAAACGGGCGGATAAGTCGAGAAGCTTGTCGAGGGGGGCAAAAGCACGAGCGCTGATCGTCGCCGCGGGCCGCGTCTCGATCCGCTCGAGCGGACCCTCGACGACCTCGACATGCGCAAGACCGAGTTCCGCCGCGACGCTCCGCAAGAAATCGCAGCGCCGTTTGCGCGATTCGACGAGCAGCATCGGCCGCGCGCTCAGTATCGCAACAACTAGCCCCGGCAACCCCGCTCCGCTCCCCAGATCGATCCAGAGACCATCGCCGTCGCGCGTGTCGAGCGACAGAAGCTGCGCGCTGTCGGCAATATGCCGAACCCACATCGTCGGGATCGTCGAGGCCGCGATCAGATTCTGCTCTGCGCTTTCGGCGATGAGCATTTCGACAAAACGCTCGAGCTGTTTCCACTGGTCAAGCGTTGGCGCGAAGGCGTCTTCCATCCAGGCGCGCGCAGCCTCTTCATGATCCAACAGTTTCGATGCTTCCGACAAGCCGCCACCCTTCCTCGTCATTCCCGCGAAGGCGGGAATCCCGCTCTTTCCTTTGAAATTGTCGACGTCAACCAACCTTCAG
>NZ_DATFFD010000174.1:0-4676 GCF_035250425.1 Sphingopyxis sp. | reverse complement strand
CGCGTCCTGCGCGCGCGCCGACGACACCGCCTGCGCCTGTGTCGCGAGATGGCCCGACCAGCGCGCTTCGGGATCGTTCGCCCCGCGCATCGCACCGAGCGCGAGCATATTACCATTGCTGCCCGACGCGTTCGCCGCCGCCACCTGATCGGGGGTCAGCGTCGCGGCGGTCAGCGTTGCCGCGCTCGTGCCGGTGAACAGCGGCTGGCCCGGATTGCCATTGGCATCCGCACCCGCCTGATGCGCGGCGTTGAGCTGGTTCGCGAAATCGGTCGCCATCGTGTCGAGCGCGGCGCGCTGATCGGCGACATGGTTCGCGCCTTCCGCAAGACCTGCAAGCGAGCCCGTCGAGATCGCGAGCGGCGAACCACCGACGCTGTACGATAGCCGCCCGTCGGGTGCGGCGGTGACCGAAATCGGATTCACGACGCCGCCGCCGACGAGCAGGTCGCCCGATCCGGCCGCACGCAGCGTCACCGCGCCATTATTGTCGAAGGTCGGGCTGACGCCGGCCTGCGACGACAATTTGTCGAGCAGCCGGTCGCGTTCGTCGAGCAGGCTCGCCTCGTTGGTCGAGCCCGGCCGCGCCTTGCGCAAGCCGATGTTGATCTGTTCGAGCGCGCCCAGGTCGGCGTTGAACTGGTCAACCTCGCTCGCCGCGGCGCCCTCGATCCCCTCGCCCATCTTGTCGAGCTGGCCCGCCGCGGTACGAAAGCCCGACGCGATATCGTCGACCGACTGCAGGAACTGCGCGCGCAACGTCCGGTTCGACGGATCGGCGGTCAGTTGGTCGGCGGTCGTGTAAAGCTTGGTAAGCCCGGTCTTGATGCCATTGGTTTCGTCGCTGAGCGCGCCTTCGACCTTGTCGAGCCAAGAGAGTTTCGTCGCCGAGCGTTCGGCGTCGCCCGAGGTGATGCGCGAATCCTCGATCAGCCAGCCGTCGACCGAGCGGTCGATGCCGCGAATGTCGACGCCGCCGGGGTTGGTATTGCCGCGGTAGAAGATCGAATTGCCGCCGCCGACGGCCTCCATCATTTCGAGCCGGCGGCGCGCATATCCGGGGGTCTGGGCGTTGGCGATATTGTCGCCGATCGTTGAGAGCGCCCGCGAATAGGCCTTGAGACCGCTATAGCCGATGCCGAGCAGGTCGCTCATTGCACGCCTCCCCCGGAGCGGCCGGCGAGACCGGCAAGCTGGCCGCGGAACTGCCGCTCGACCATGTCGGCGATGCCGAACTGGCGCATCGCGGCGAGGCTGTCGGCGGTGCGCGCGTCGGCCATTTCGCGGAAATTGTCGGTCGCGCTCGATCCCAATATATCGTCGCCGAGCTTGGCCTGCCGCATCGATGCCATCAGCTGGCGCAGGATCACGGCTTCGAATGCCTCGGCCGCCTTGCGCAGCCCGCCATCGCCGCCGCCAGCGGCGGCAGGTGTGGGGGTGGCGCGGACAGAAGAAATAGGGCTCGTCATATGATCACCAATTCCGCAGTGAGCGCGCCGGCCTGGCTCAGCGCCTCGAGGATGGCGACGAGGTCGCCCGGGGGGACGCCCATGCGATTGATCGCATCGACGAGTTCGGAAAGCGACGCGGTGGGCTTGACCAGCATCACCGGACGATAGTCCTGCTCGACGCTGATCTCGCTCGACTCTTCGACCGCGGTCTGGCCGCGGCTGAACGGCGCGGGCTGCACGACCATCGGCGATTCCTTGATCGAGACGGTGAGCTTGCCCTGCGTCACCGCGGCTGTGCCGACGCGGACCGCGCCGTTGATCACGACGGTTCCGGTGCGGGCATTGACGATGACCTTCGCGGGCGGCTCGGCGCGCTGGACGCCCAGATTCTCGATCTGCGAGATCAACCGGATGCGTTCGTCGCCGCCGCCGGCGGCGCGAATGGCAATGCTGGCGCCATCGAGCATCGTCGCCGAGCCGGGCAGCGCGGCATTGATCGCATCGGTGACGCGCTTCGCATTCGTCGCATCGAACTGGTGGAGATTGAAAGTCAGCTGGCTGGCGGAGGCAAAGCCGGTGTCGACCGCGCGCTCGACCGTCGCGCCGCCCGCGATCCGTCCGCTCGACGGCACATTGACCGTCAGCTTCGATCCGTCGGCGGCATCGACGCCGAGCCCGCCGATGACGAGATTGCCCTGCACCATCGCATAAATCTGTCCATCGGCCCCATATAGCGGCGCGAGCACGAGCGTGCCGCCGCGCAGGCTTTTGGACTTGCCGATCGCCGACACGGTGACGTCGAGACGCTGGCCGGGCTTGGCGAAGGGCGGCAGCTCGGCAGTGATCATCACCGCCGCGGCATTTTTCAGCGCCGGATTCACCCCCGGCGGCAACGTCAGGCCAAAGCGCGACACCGCGCCCTTCATGCCCAGCGTCGAATAGTCGAGGCTGTCGTCGCCCGTCCCCGCGAGGCCGACGACGATGCCATACCCCGTCAATTGGTTGGCGCGCAGCCCTTGGAACTGGCCCATGTCCTTGATGCGCTCGGCGTGCACGGGCGCCGCAAAGGCGAAGCTGGCGAGCAGAAGCGCAAAAAGGGTGAACAGGGTCGGACGCTGGGTCACTTCAAATTCCTCTGTTAGAAGGGGCTGATGATCGAGAAGAAGCGCTGCAGCCAGCCTTGCTGGCTGGCGCGCGCGATCTCGCCCTTGCCGACGTAACGGATTTTGGCATCGGCGACGCGCGTCGACAGGATGCGGTTGTCGGGGCTGATATCGATCGCGCGGATGATTCCGGAAATCTGGACGCGTTCGTCGCCGCGATTGAGCGTGAGCAGCTTTTCGCCGCGCACGAACATCGTCCCGTTGGGATAGACGGCGGCGATCGTCACGCTGACCTCGCCCGACAGCGCGTTCGACTGCGATGCGTCGCCCTTGCCCTTGAACGCCTGGCCGCCACCCATCGCGATATCGCTGGGATTGAACAGCGACAGCGGGCCGGTGGTCGGCGGCGTCAGGCCGATATCGCCTTCGCGCTGCGTTCCCGCGGCGTTGCTTTTCGTCGCGGCGGTGCGCTCGACGAGCTGGATCGTGACGATATCGCCAACCTGCCCCGCGCGGCCGCCCGACGTCAGCGCGACATAGCTGCCCTGAAAGATCGAGCCGTTCGCCGGCGGCGGTGCCGGCGGCGGCGGCATCGACACCGAAAAGGCGTCAGGCGGCAGCTTGTCCTTCGCGAGCGCCGTGACGGGCGCCAGTGCAAGGGTCAGCATCGCCAGCTTAGAGAGTCTGCGAGGCATTTTTCATCATCTCATCGGTGGCCGAGATCATCTTCGAATTGACCTCATAGGCGCGCTGCGTCTCGATCATGTCGACGAGCTCCTCGACGACATTGACGTTCGATCCTTCGAGCATCCCGCCGCGCAGCGTACCGCGGCCTTCCTCGCCCGCGCCGCCGACCAGCGGCGCGCCCGATGCCTGCGTCTCGACGAGCATATTGCCGCCGATCGCCTGCAGGCCCGCCGGGTTGGCAAAGCGCGCGATTTCGATCCGCCCGAGTTCGAGCGCGGTGCCGTCGGCGCCGGTCGCCGACACGGTGCCGTCGAGCCCGATCGTCACATTGCTGGCATCTTCGGGAATCTGGATCGCCGGCGTCATCGGTTTGCCGTCGGAGGTCACGATCGTCCCGTCGGGCGAGCGGCCGAAATTGCCCGCGCGGGTATAGCCGGTGCGCCCGTCGGGCATCTCGACCTGGAAATAGCCGGCGCCATCGATCGCGACGTCGAGGCCGTTGCCCGTCGTCTGAAACGTGCCCTGGGTATCCATGCGCGCCGTGCCGTTGAGCGCGACGCCGGTGCCGAGGTTGAGGCCGGTCGCATAGCGGTTTTCCGCCGTCGACGGCGCGCCGGCCTGGGTCATCATCTGATAGCTCAGCGTCTCGAAGCTGGCGCGGTCGCGCTTGAAGCCCGTCGTGTTGACGTTGGCGAGGTTGTTGGCGATCACCTGCATCCGGAAGCCCTGGGCATCCAGACCGGTCCGCGCGACGTGCAAGGCACCGATACTCATTTCATAATCTCCTTAACGGGGAAGCTGCATCAGATTGGCGGTTGCGCTGTCCATGTCGCGCACGTCGCCGATCATCTTCAATTGGGTGTCCCAGCTGCGACTCGCTTCGATCATCTCGACGAGCGCGGCGGTTGCGGTAACGTTCGATCCTTCGATCGAGCGGGTCAGAAGCCGCGCTTCGGGATCGTCGGGCAATATGCCCCCGCCACGCACGCGGAACAGGCCGTCGAGCCCCTTGGCGATGTCCGACCCTGCGGGACCCGCGAGCCGCAGCCGGTCGACCTCCTGCGGATTTTCGGGATCGCCGCCCTGCGGCACGATCCACACGCGCCCTTCCTGGTCGATGCTGATCGCGTCGGCGGGCGGGATCGTTACCGGCCCCTGACCGCCCTGCACGGGATGGCCGTCACCGGTGGTGAGCAACCCGCTCGGCGAGATTTGGAGATCGCCGCGCCGCGTATAGGCTTCTTCGCCATTCTTCGCCTGCACCACGAGCAGCGCATCGCCCTGCATCGCGATGTCGAGGTCGCGCCCCGTCTGGGTGACGGTGCCCGCCTTCATGTCGGCGCCGAGCACTTCCTCGGACGACATGGCGCGCGCATCGAGCCCGTCGCCGTCGAGCCACAGCGACTGCGCGCTCGCCATGTCGGCGCGGAAGCCC
>NZ_DATFFD010000173.1:0-3197 GCF_035250425.1 Sphingopyxis sp. | reverse complement strand
ATCGGCCGCGTCGAAGATCGCATTGGCGGTATCGACCAGGTCATGCTCGCACAGCGACTTGCCGACATCGACCCCGCGCGCGGCGAGGAAGGTGTTGGCCATGCCGCCGCCGATGATCAGATGATCGACCTTGGCGACGAGGTTCCGCAGCACGTCGATCTTCGACGACACCTTGGCGCCGCCGACAACCGCAGCCACCGGATGCGCGGGATTGCCGAGCGCGGCGTCGAGCGCCTTCAATTCGGCCTCCATCGCGCGGCCGGCATAGGCGGGAAGCCGGTGGGCGATGCCCTCGGTCGAGCCATGCGCGCGGTGCGCCGCCGAAAAGGCGTCATTGACGTAAAGGTCGCCAACCTCGGCCAATGCATCGGCAAAGGCCGGGTCGTTCTTTTCTTCGCCAGGATAAAAGCGCGTGTTTTCGAGCACGGCAACATCGCCCGCGGCGAGCACCGCGATCCCGGCCTTGGCGCCTTCGCCGATGCAATCGGGGATGAACATCACCGAATGGCCGAGGACATCCTCGACCCCGCCCATCACGAGCGACAGAGACTGGGTCGGGTTCTTCGCACCCTTCGGCCGTCCGAAGTGCGCAAGCAGCAGGACGATCGCGCCCTTGTCCGACAGTTCGCGGATCGTCGGCAGCGCCGCCTGGATCCGCGTCGCGTCGCTGACCGCGCCCTCGAACAGCGGGACGTTGAGGTCGACGCGCACGAGTACGCGCTTGCCGGTGACGTCACCGATATCGTCGAGGGTCTTGAATGCGGTCATCGACGTTTCCTTTGAATCAGAGCAGCTTGGCGATCACACCTGCGGTATCGACCATGCGGTTCGAGAAGCCCCATTCATTGTCGTACCAGCTGACGACGCGGACCAGCTTGCCTTCGAGCACCGCGGTTTCGAGGCTGTCGACCGTCGAGCTGGCGGGATTATGGTTGTAATCGATCGAAACCAGCGGCTCGTCGGAGAATGCGAGCACGCCCTTCAGCGTGCCTTCCGACGCATCCTTCAGGATCTTGTTCACTTCCTCGACGCTCGTGTCGCGCTTCGGCGTGAAGGTCAGGTCGACCAGGCTGACGTTCGGAGTGGGCACGCGGATCGCCGAACCGTCGAGCTTGCCCTTGAGTTCGGGCAACACTTCGCCGACCGCGCGGGCGGCGCCCGTCGTCGTCGGAATAATCGACATCGCGGCGGCGCGCGCGCGGCGCATGTCGGGGTGGATCTGATCGAGGATTTTCTGGTCGTTGGTATAGGCGTGAACGGTCGTCATCAGGCCGCGCTCGATGCCGAGCGCGTCGTTGAGCACCTTGGCGACCGGTGCGAGACAGTTGGTCGTGCAGCTGGCGTTCGAGACGACGATATGAGCGGCGGTCAGCTTGTCGTGATTGACCCCGTAAACGACGGTCAGGTCGACGCCCTTGGCGGGGGCCGAGATCAGGACGCGCTTGGCGCCGGCGGTCAGATGCTTCGACGCGCTGTCACGATCGGCGAAGAAGCCGGTGCATTCGAGCGCGATATCGACGCCGAGTTCGGCATGCGGCAGGTTGGCGGGATCGCGTTCGGCGGTCACGCGGATACGCTTGCCGTTGACGACCATGGCGTCGCCGTCAGCGCTGACTTCGCCCGGAAAGGCGCCATGAACGCTGTCGCGCTTGAACAGCAGCGCGTTCGACTTGGCATCGGCAAGGTCGTTGATCGCGACCAGTTCGAGACCGCAGTCGGGACGTTCGAGGATGGCGCGCGCCACAAGGCGTCCGATGCGTCCGAAACCGTTGATTGCGACTTTCACTGCCATGTCGAATAATCCTTTCTGCGTAAGTGGCCGTCCGTCCTTATGCGCCGAGCCGTGCCAGAATTTGGGGTGCGATAGCATCGGCGGTAAGGCCGAAATGCTTGAATAGGTCTTCAATCGGTGCCGAGGCGCCGAAGCTGTCGATGCCGAAGCGGAGACCATGGCGGCCGGTATATCGTTCCCAGCCGAAGGTCGTGCCCGCCTCGATCGATACGATCAGCGCGTCATCGGGCAGAATATCGGCCTGATAGGCGGCACTCTGTTCGTCGAAGAGTTCGGTCGACACCATCGATACAACGTCGGCGCCATGGCCGGCGGCCTCGAGCTTCTCGGCGACTTCCATCGCAAGCGACACTTCCGAGCCCGTGGCGACGAGCACGACCTTGCGCGCCGCCGCAGCATCGCGAAGGCGATAACCGCCCTTCAGACAAAGATTTTCGGTGATGTCATGGCGCAACGGCGGGAGGTTCTGACGCGTCAGCGCGAGCAGCGACGGCCGGCTTTCCTGCGCCAGCGCGAGCGCCCAGCATTCGGCGGTTTCGACCGCGTCGGCGGGGCGCAGGACGAGCAGGTTCGGCATCGCGCGGAGCGACTGGAGATGCTCGATCGGCTGGTGCGTCGGGCCGTCTTCGCCGAGCCCGATGCTGTCGTGTGTCATCACATAGACGACGCGCTGCTGCTGGAGCGCTGACAGGCGGATCGCGGCGCGGCAATAGTCGGCGAAGACCAGGAAGGTGCCGCCGTAGGGGACGACGCCACCGTGCAGCGCCATGCCGTTCATCGCCGCGGCCATGCCGAATTCGCGGATGCCGTAATAGATATAGCGGCCCGAATAGTCGGCTTTGGTCAATGGCTTGGTTGACGAAGTTTTAGTATTGTTCGAACCCGTCAGGTCGGCGCTGCCGCCGACGAGCGCGGCAATATCGGCGGTCAGTGCGCCGAGCGTATTCTCCGACGCCTTGCGCGTCGCGACCTTCGGCGGCTCGGCGACGAGGCCGTCGAGATAGGCCTTGAAGGCGTCGCCCGGGACGATCTTGCCGCTCAGACGATCTTCAAATTCCTTTTTCTTATCGTTGCTTGCGAGGCGATCATTCCATTCAGCGTGAAGCGCCTTGCCCTTCTCGCCAAACGCGGCCCACGCCGAAGCGATATCGGCCGGAATGACGAACGGTTCGGCGGTCCAGCCCAGTTCCTTGCGCGCTGCCGCGACCTCGTCGGCGCCGAGCGGCGAGCCGTGCGTCGCCGAGGTGCCCTGCTTGTTCGGGGCGCCGAAACCGATGACGGTGCGGCACGCGATCAGCGACGGGCGCGGATCGGCGAGCGCGGCGTCGATCGCGCGGCGAATATCGGCGGGGTCATGCCCGTCGCAGCTTTCGACATGCCAGCCGGTGGCGGCATAGCGCGCGGC